>CAXBID010000089.1:0-13384 GCA_963975495.1 uncultured Flavobacteriaceae bacterium
AATTCAACATCATCAAACATTCTAAAATAAAAGAATATCAATATCTATTTCCTGGAAAATAATTGGCTGTATAAACGGTGTTTTCCATTAACTCGCAAAGTAAGATTTCACGATTGTAAATACCGTTATCGGTAGGTTTATAGCAATATGATTTAAAATAGTGTTCACCTTCAAAAAGTTTGGCACCACGTTTCATTACCTCAATATCTAAATCATCTAATATGGTAGTCATTATAGGCGCACAAAACGGATGGCACTTTTCGCCATAAGTAAATAGATATTGATATTCTTTTATTTTAGAATGTTTGATGATGTTGAATTCCTTATCAACTTCTTTTATGCTTAAAGCTCTTATATCCTGTGGTAAGTTGTAATTAAAAAGCTCTAAAAAAGCAGTTGTATCAATAATTGGTTCCTCAAGAAACAATTCGAATGCGCCGTTTTCAGATGACACCATAGCGTCCGTTCTTCCTGATCCTAAGCTTTTAAACTTCTTTCCTTCAAGAATAAAATTTAAAGTTCTATCAATCATAAGATGAACGGTTTTAACATCAGGTTGTTTTTGCCAACCATGAAAACGATAACCTAAGTATTGAATAGTAATAACGTAATAGTACTTTTTCATTTATTTTTGGTTCTCAAAAAACCGGAATCCAAAAGATGGTTTCCAAATTAAGCACAATTGATGAAGAACATGTATTTCTTTATTTATGACGCCCCTTTAACTCTTTTTCAATATCCTTTAAAGTGAAACCCTTAGCTTGAAGTAACATTAAATAATGAAATAGTAAATCTGCTGATTCATATAAAAACAACTCATCGTTATTATCCATAGCTTCAATAACCGTTTCAACAGCTTCCTCACCTACTTTTTGAGCTACTTTATTAATCCCTTTTTCAAACAAACTTGCTATATACGATTTCTTAGTATCCTTATTCTCAATTCTTTCAGTTATAACATCTTCTAAAGTTGAAAAGAAACCATAGGTTGATTTATTTTCTTCTCCCCAACAATTATCCGTTCCTTTATGGCATGTTGGCCCTTGTGGATTTACAGTTACTAAAAGCGTATCGTTATCGCAGTCATTTTTAATATCAATGAGATTTAAAAAATTACCACTTTCCTCACCTTTAGTCCATAGCCGTTGCTTACTTCTACTAAAAAAAGTAACCTGTTTAGTTTCTAAAGTCTTTTGGTAGGCGGCTTCATTCATATAACCCAACATTAAAACATTTTTTGTTGTGGCATCTTGAATGATTGCAGGAATAAGAGCCCCCTCTAACTCCTTCCAAGGGGGAGAAATGATATCTGTTTTTATGTCGTTTTTCATAATTAATTTTTAATTGAGTCAGTATTCCCCTTTGGGGGTTATGTGGCTAACCGCACCTCTATATTATTTGCTTTTAATTCTTTTTTTAATTCTGGAATTGCAATCTCTCCAAAATGAAAAACACTAGCTGCTAAAGCTGCGTCAGATTTGCCTTCTTTAAACGTGTCAATAAAATGCTGAACGTTTCCAGCACCTCCTGAAGCTATAATTGGAATATTTAATTCCGACGATAATTTAGCCAAAGCATCATTTGCAAAACCATTTTTTGTGCCATCATGGTTCATTGAGGTAAATAAAATTTCTCCAGCACCACGTCTTTCAACTTCTTTCGCCCATTCAAATAAATCAATATCTGTTGGAATACTACCGCCTGTTAAATGGACTTTCCAGTGAGTTCCTATTTTTTTTGCATCAATAGCGACAACTACACACTGACTTCCAAATTTATCCGCTAACTCGTTAACCAATTCTGGTCTTTTAACTGCCGATGAATTAATAGAAACCTTATCGGCGCCACATTTTAAAAGCGCATCAACATCTTCAATACTAGAAATTCCACCACCAACTGTAAATGGTATATTAACTTGTTCCGCAACGTGCAAAACCATATCTAAAGTTGTAGCACGACCTTCTAGTGTTGCCGAAATATCTAAAAACACCAATTCATCGGCACCATAATCAGCGTATTGTTTTGCGAGTTCAACAGGGTCGCCAGCATCACGTAAATCAACAAAATTAACACCTTTTACTGTGCGTCCGTTTTTTATATCTAGGCAGGGTATGATTCTTTTTGTAAGCATTTAAAATTCTTCTTTTTCATTTCCGCGAAAGCGGAAATCTTAATCTTTTTATATTCATAGTGGATTCCCGCCTTCGCGGGAATGACAAAACAAGTTTAAACAAATTTCTCTAATTCTTTTAAACTAATTCTATCTTCGTAAATAGCTTTTCCAATAATTACGCCTTCGCAACCTAATTCTTTTAAAATAGGAAACTCATCAATATGAGAAATACCACCTGAAGCAATCAGTTTAATGGATTGGCCTTGACTACTATTTGAGCATTCTTCAATAATTTCCTTGTACAATTCTACCGAAGGTCCTTCCAGCATACCATCTTTTGAAATATCAGTACAAATTACATATTGAATACTTTTCTTTTGATATGATTTTATAAACGGAATTACGTCCTCCTTACTCTGCTCCATCCATCCACCTATAGATATTTTACCGTTATCACTATCTGCACCTAAAATAATTTTTGCTGCTCCATATTTTGAAATCCAACTTTCAAATGTTTCTGGATCTTTTACGGCAATACTGCCACCAGTTATTTGCCTTGCTCCTGAATTGAAAGCGATGTGCAAATCTTCGTTCGTTTTCAATCCACCACCAAAATCAATTTTTAAGGTTGTTTTTGAGGCAATTTGTTCCAAAACCTTATAGTTTACAATATGCTTTGCTTTTGCGCCATCCAAATCAACCAAATGCAAGTATTGAATACCTGAAGCTTCAAAAGCTTTCGCAATTTCTAACGGGCTTTCACTATATATTTTTTTTGTTCCGTAATCGCCTTTTGTTAGGCGGACACATTTTCCGTCTATAATATCTATGGCTGGTATAATTCTCATTTGATTAACTTGTTAATCAACCCTGAATTTATTTCAGGGTCTATTATTTTAATTTATCATTATTTTAAAGATTCTGAAACAAGTTCAGAATGTAATTAAAGTGCTAAAAAGTTTTTCAAAACTTTTTGCCCTTCAATTCCACTTTTTTCTGGGTGAAACTGAACGCCGTAAAAATTATTATGTTGTAATGCTGATGCATAGTTTAATCCGTAATCAGTAGCTGCTATGGTTTCGTTACAATGTTCAGCATAATAACTGTGTACTAAATACATATATTCATTTTCTTTAATACCTTTAAACAAATCAGACTTTAAATTTTTAATAACATTCCACCCCATTTGAGGCACTTTTAAATCATTAGAAAAACGTTTAACTTCTGTTTGAAAAATACCGAGTCCAGTTGTATTTCCTTCTTCTGTAAAATTACACATAAGTTGCATACCCAAACAAATACCTAAAACTGGTTGTTTTAAATTAGGAATTAATTCATTTAAACCACTTTCTTTAAGCATCTTCATTGCGGTACTTGCTTCTCCTACTCCAGGAAATATAATTTTATCGGCAGCTAGAATTTCATCTGGATTATTTGATAAAACAGCATCTACACCCAAACGTTTAAAAGCGAATTGAATACTTTTTATGTTTCCTGCACCATAATTGATAATTACAACAGATGCCCCATCTAGCTTCCCCGAGGGGGAAGAACTCTTACTCATACGCTTAAACTTACTCATGTGTCTTCTTAGTTTCTTTAACTAAAGATTGATTTTTATTAGCTTTAGTAATTCCCCCTTTGGGGGTTAGGGGGATCACAACATCCCTTTTGTACTTGGTAAAATCATTTTTTCAATATCACGCTTTACTGCCATTTTAATAGCTTTAGCAAAAACTTTAAAAATAGCTTCAATTTTATGATGTTCGTTTGTGCCTTCTGCTTTTATATTCAAATTACATTTTGCACCATCAGTAAACGATTTAAAAAAATGATAAAACATTTCTGTTGGCATTTTCCCAATCATTTCACGTTTAAAATCGGCTTCCCAAACCAACCAGTTTCTGCCCCCAAAATCAATGGCAGCCTGTGCATAACAGTCGTCCATAGGTAAACAAAATCCGTAGCGCTCAATGCCTAATTTATTACCTAAAGCTTTATTAAATAGTTCACCTAAAGCAATCGCTGTATCCTCTATAGTGTGATGCTCATCAACTTCTAAATCGCCATCTACTTTTATATTTAAATCCAATTGTCCGTGACGTGCAATTTGATCTAACATATGGTCAAAGAACGCAATACCAGTATCAATGTTACTCTTTCCTGTGCCATCAAGATTTAATTGAATGGCAATTTTTGTTTCATTGGTATTTCTAATGATGCCTCCCGTTCTATCATCGGCTTTTAAGAAATTGTAAATTTTAGCCCAATCGTTAGTTTCCAAAGCGATAAAATCATTAAGTTTTTCCCGTTTAACGGTAATTTCATCTGTTCCTAAATGGGTTTCATCATTAATAAAAACACCTTTTGCACCTAAATTTTTTGCTAATTCTATATCTGTTAGCCGGTCTCCAATAACAAAAGAATTTTCTAAATCATAATCATCAGAAAAATACTTGGTCAACAATCCTGTGTTTGGTTTTCTTGTTGCTGCGTTATCTTCAGCAAATGTTTTATCTATGAATTGCTTCTTGAATTTAACGCCTTCTGCCTCAAAAGTTTTGATTATGAAATTATGAACTGGCCAAAATGTATCTTCAGGATAAGCCTCTGTACCTAAACCGTCTTGATTTGTAATCATTACGATTTCATAATCCATTTCCTTGGCTATTCTGCTTAAATATTGAAATACTTTTGGATAAAATTCCAATTTCTCAAAAGAATCAATTTGCTCATCAGCAGGCTCTTTAATAAGTGTACCGTCGCGGTCTATGAATAATACTTTTTTCATGATTAACATGTTAATCACCCTGAATTTATTTCAGGGTCTTTTTAATTTAAACTTAATGTTTCTAAATTGGGGTTTACTTCTTTAATAAGGTTCCACTTCCATTCTTTATGCCAGTTTTTCAATTGTTTTTCACGAGATTTAGCAACCTTTTTATTGTCAAATTCTTCAAAATATATTAAATCATAAACACTATATTTCTTAGTAAAAACAGCTCCATTTCCTTTTTTATGTTGAACTATTCTAGTTTTTAAATCATCTGTATAACCAACATACAAAACTGTTCTATTTTTATTTGTTAAAATATAACAATAATATGTTTCTCTTTGTTTCAAAATATTGTTTCAATTTTAAAGTTCCTGAAACAAGTTCAGGATTTCGAAATTGATAAAAGTTCTTTTATCAATTTCTCATTCTCCTCAGTCGTTCCAACAGTAAAACGCAAACAGTTTTCACATCCAGGTTGCGTGGTTCTATTTCTAATAACAATGCCTTTTTCAATCAATTGATTATAACGTTTAGTCGCATCATCAACTTTGGCCAATATAAAATTAGCATCTGTTGGATATATTTTTAAAACGAAATTAACCCTTGCTAATTGATTAACCAAAATGGCTCGTTCATTTAAAATATCACTTACTTGTTTTTTAGTTAATGCATTCAATTTCAATTGTTCAATAGCACGTTGTTGAGTCAATTCATTAACGTTATAAGGTGGCTTAATTCGGTTTAAAACCGATATTATTTCCGCGGAAGCGTAACAAATCCCTAATCGAATTCCTGCCATTCCATAAGCTTTAGAAAGTGTTTGCGTCACAATTAAATTAGGAAACTCATTTAATCTGCTTATCCAACTTTCATTTTTAGAAAAATCGATGTAAGCTTCATCTATCACTACTATGCCTTTGAAGTTTTGAATTAACTTTAAAATAGATTCAGAAGCGAAACTATTAGCAGTTGGATTATTGGGTGAGCAAATAAACAATAATTTAGAATGGGTATCTGCTGCATTTAAAATAGCATCAACTTTTGGTAGAAAACTTTCATCTAACTGAACCGTTTTTATTCCAACAGCATTAATTTCAGCCAGCACACTGTACATACCATAAGTAGGTGGTAATGTGATGATGTTATCCTGATTTGGCTCACAAAACACCCTGAAAATTAAATCCAAAACTTCATCACTGCCATTTCCTAAAAGTATATGTTCTTGGGGAATACCTTTTATTTCTGACAGCAATGATTTTACCGTTCGCTGTTGCGGATCTGGATACCGATTCACGCCATTTTCAAATGGGTTTTCATTCGCATCTAAAAACACCATATCGTCACTATTGCCTTGGAATTCATCTCGTGCAGATGAATAAGGTTTTAGTGCTTTAATAGTTGGTCGTATTAAATCTTGAATATTCATTTTATTTTTTCCTAAGACCTGTCAGGTTTTAAAAACCTGATAGGTCTTGCTTACTAATAATATTATTTAAAATCCTTTAATCGAATACTAACTGCATTTTTATGTGCTTGCAAACCTTCGGCTTCTGCCATTAACTCTATGGTTTCGCCTATATTTAAAAGCCCTTCCCTTGATATTTTTTGAAAGGTCATATTTTTCATAAAACTATCTAAATTCACCCCAGAATATGCTTTAGAAAACCCATTTGTTGGTAATGTATGGTTGGTACCTGAAGCATAATCACCAGCACTTTCAGGTGTATAATCGCCAATAAATACAGATCCAGCATTGTTTATTCCATTCACGTATAAATCTTCCTTTTTAGAGCAAATGATAAAATGTTCAGGGCCATATTCATTAATTAAGTCGAGCGCTATGTCATCATTATCAACATAAATTAATTTTGAATTTGCAATGGCTTTTTCAGCAATCGCTTGACGCGGAAGTGCTTTTATTTGGGATTCTATTTCTTTTGAAACGTTTTTCAATACATTTTTAGAAGTTGACACCAAAATAACTTGACTATCTGCACCGTGTTCGGCTTGACTTAATAAATCGGACGCTACGTAAGAAACATTGGCGCTTTCGTCTGCAACCACTAATAGCTCACTTGGGCCAGCAGGCATATCGATAGCAACCCCATATTTCGTGGCTAATTGTTTTGCAACGGTTACGAATTGATTTCCCGGCCCGAAAATTTTATAAACCTGAGGAATACTATCCGTACCAAAAGTTAAACCAGCAATGGCTTGGATCCCTCCTACTTTAATAATTTTAGTAACTCCGCAAAGTTGTGCTGTAAATAAAATTTCTGGGGCTAATTTACCTGCTTTATTAGGTGGTGAACATAAGACGATTTCTTTGCATCCTGCTATTTGAGCAGGAACTGCTAACATTAAAACCGTTGAAAACAAAGGTGCTGTGCCTCCTGGGATATATAAACCCACTTTTTGAATGGGGCGTTTTTCCTGCCAACATTGAACCCCTTTTGTGGTTTCAACTTCTATTTTAGTCGTTTTTTGAGCTGTATGAAAAGCTTCAATATTTTGTTTGGCTTGCTTTATGGCGTTTTGAAGTTTTTTAGGTACAGCCTTAATAGCTTCACTGATTTCCTTTTCGGAAACCATATTTGATTCTAATGAAACAGCATCAAATTTAAGCGTGTATTTTTTAATGGCAATATCACCATTTAACTGAACAGCCTTAAAAACCAGATTTACAGTTGCTTCAATATCATCAACGGTTTGTGTTGGTCGTTTTAAAATTTCTGACCATTCACTTCTGTTTGGATTATTTATGATTTGCATTTAAATCTTTTTTTCATTCCCGTGAAGACGGGAATCTTTTAAAACGAAACTCTTTTTATGATTGAGATTTCCACCTTCGTGGAAATGAAAAATCTATACTATAAAACCATTTTTTCAATTGGGCAAACCAAAATACCCTGTGCTCCATTTGATTTTAATTCATCAATAACATCCCAAAATTCATTCTTACTAATTACAGAATGAACGGAACTCCAACCTTCTTGTGCAAGCGGCAAAACCGTTGGGCTTTTCATTCCTGGCAAAACGTTAATGATGTCTTGTACTTTGTCGTTTGGTGCATTAAGCAACACATATTTAGAATCTCGCCCTTTTAAAACCGATTGAATCCTGAATTGAATTTTATCTAAAATAGCTTGTTTTTCATCACTTAAAATAGGTGAAACAGCCAATACAGCTTCGGATTTTAAAATCGTATCAACTTCTTTTAAATTATTTTTAAAAAGGGTGCTTCCGCTAGAAACAATATCGCAAATAGCATCTGCTAATCCAATATTTGGTGCAATCTCAACAGACCCATTAATGATGTGTAAGTTGGCTTTTACCCCATTGGCATCTAGATAATTTTGAACTGTATTTGGATATGATGTAGCAATCCGTTTGCCTTCTAAATCCTTAACACCACTGTATTTTGTCGACTTAGGTACCGCAATACAAACTCTACACGTAGAAAATCCTAATTTTTCTACAACGTTAATACCGTTGCCCTTTTCTATTAAAACGTTTTCTCCAATAATGGCTGCATCTACAACACCATCTTTTAAATATTGAGGAATATCGCCATTTCTTAGATAAAAAACTTCTACTGGAAAATTTCTTGCGGAAGCTTTTAATTGGTCTTTACCATTATCGATATTAATACCTATATCCTTTAAAATTCTCATCGAATCCTCGTTTAATCGACCCGATTTCTGTACTGCAATTCTTAATTTACTCATTTTTAATAATTTACTAATAAGTTTTAGCTTTCATGATGAGATCCCCACCTCCGTGGGGACTATTTCAAATTGCTATACCTGCAATTTGAAATGAAAAACCCGCTTGATTGTCTCAAACGGGTTTAAAAAATATGTTGATTTTATTCAATACATTTTCACTTCGCTTGAGAGCAAATATGAATATGATGATGTAATTGAATAAAGTTCATGTTCTTTTCTATTTCTGCAAATATCTGTAATTAATGCTCAAAAAACCAAATATTATAATTTTATTTTATGACAATTAACTATTTAATAAATTCAAATAGCTATTTTTAATTAAAATTCAAAAGAATATCAATAATCGTGAACTATTTAATTTTAAAATTTACTGATTTCCTAAAATAATAGGTAATCCGCTATCTCCAGAGCCAATAACTATTACTTTGCTATTTGGCGATTCAGCCAGTTTCATGGTCGCATCAATACCTTTATCCTGTAAAATTTTATCAGTTAAAGAGGCGCTTAAAATACGATTGGATTCTGCTTTACCTTCAGCTTCAATAATTACTTTTTCAGCTTCTTTTGCAGCAGTTACCAATCTAAATTCATATTCCAGAGATTCTTGTTCTTGTTTTAATTTGCGTTCAATGGCCTCTTTAATGGTGTTTGGCAAAGTGACGTCCCTTACTAAAATTTCATTTAATTGAACGTATTGCTTTTCCAATATTCTTTTGGTTTCTTCATAAATTTCAACTTGAATGGCATCACGTTTGCTAGAATATAATTGCTCTGGCGTATAACGCCCCACAACGCTACGTGCAGCGGAACGAATAGCCGGTTGTATAACGCGTTCTAAATAGTTTTGCCCAAGAGACTGGTGCAGATTGCCCAAATCATTATAAACGGGTTCGTACCACGCCGAGGCATCTATTTGAATTTCCAATCCGTTAGATGATAACACTTTCATTTTTTCAAAAAGCTCTTGTTGTCTAACTTCATAAACGAATACCTTGTTCCAAGGCGCCACAATATGAAATCCTTCGCCCATTGGGGGTTCATCTACAACAACACCTTCTCCAAAGGTTTTAAACAATACACCTGCTTCACCAGAATCAATAGTTACTGCAGATTTAGCCAATAATACAATAAGTACTATGGCGACAATAATTGCGGGTAGTGCAATTTTTGGTAATTTTTCCATTATTATTTTTATTTAAATTAATCCGTTATATTTTCTCAAAAACCACTCTGCTGACAAGCTTAAAGCTATAATAAGGAGCAGGAATTTCCAATCTATCAAAGGTAAGCTATTTTTATTGCTTTTCAGAATAGATACGAAACGATTATCGTTTAATAAGTCATTTGCTAAACCCTCTGTTTCATCAATAAAATAACTTGCACCTGAACTATTAGTGGCTAATTGTTGCAGCTTTGTAACATTCGCATTTAAAAATTGTTGTTCAACATTATACTCTAAAATTTGAAAGTTCCCCGATTTAGAAATATTTTCGTTTGTTGCCCTAACTGTAAAACTATATTCTGAAGGCACTAAGCTACTAAGATTAACCTGATAATTATTGTTTTTCAGGATTAATGGGAATGCGTTTTCTTCACCAGAATTATTATCCTTTACATTGATATTAAGTTGTTGTCGTGCATCAAATTGATAGTTTTTATCAAAAAACTGAGCCTTTAGAACAATATTAGTACTACCGTTATAAAACGATTCATATTCTAAATTCAATCTATCCCTTCGTTTATTAGAGGCTAAATACAATACTAATTTTCCTATAAAATCATCAAATTGATTAAATGATTTAGAATTAATATAACTCTGGGCGCGCCATTGCCATATATTCTCGCCAAATAAAACGGCCTCTCGCCTTCCGTTAGTTTCAAAAGTGGCAAGCATTGGGTCTTGAGTTGAAATGCCACGAACCCTTCTATTTAAGATAGATTGAAAAGGTAATTTAAAATCGACAGCACCATAATGGGATTTTAAGGGAGGAAAAGATTCGAAATTAATATCATCAATTAAAAAGGGTGAATAATTTAGATTCAATTCGGCCTGATAATCTTCAAGTTGCTGGGTAATTTCATATTGATAATTTTTTTGTATCGTATTTAGAAAATTCAAATCTGTTTTAGTACCAACAACTACAAAGCTATTCTTGTTTTCTGTATTTAAAACCTCAAATAAATTTTTAAACTTATTATTTGGTTGATATAATATAACTAATTGAAAATCATTTATTTGATTAATTATTTCGTTTGAATTTAAAAAGGAAACTGAACGCTGTTCGTTACTTTCTATACTTTTTTTTAAGGTGCCTAAATCTGGGTGAATAAAATCGCTAACAATGGCTATTTTTGTTTTCTGATCAATAACTTCAACTGCAAAATTTTTAGAGTTATTGATTTTGTTTTTCTCAGTATCCATTGGAGTTAAAGTTGCTTTATAACTACTTACGCCTGTTGTTGAAGCAGGCAGTGTGAAATTAACAACCCTAGAGTTTTTTGTTTTATTAAAGCTTACTGTTTCAGAATATACCGTTCTATTGCCTTGGGTTACTTGTAGTTTTGATGTAGCACTTGCATTTCCACTATACACTAAAATGGCTTCTATTGGAAATCTGTTTTTTAAGTAGGCATATTTATTTACATTAAGTTGTTCTATTCTTAAATCAGTATAACTTGTAGTATCTCCTAAAATAATTGGATAAATGGCTTGTTTGTATTTCGAGAAAGCAAACTCATAATCATTTCCGTAAGTTTGATTACCATCTGAAATTAGTAAAGTTGGCGAATTTGACTGCTTATATATTTGTGATAATTGATTAAAAGCTTCATTTATATTCGTTTGTTTTTCTAAAAACGTTAAGGAATCTGAGTTTTTAAAATGTTCACCAAACGTATAAAATTCCAAATTAAACTTATTTTTTAAAGCCTCATTATTAGACAATGACGCGACTAAGCTTTTAACCTTTTCATTTTGGTTTAAATGAACTATTGAATTTGAATTATCAACAGCAATAATCAAATTGGGTTTTTCAGTTGTTAAAGTAACTTGATTGAATTTGGGGTTTACAAGTAATAGTAAAACTGAAAAAAAGGTAACAAACCTTAAAAATGAAAAAAGCATGTTTAATTTCGACATACTTCTCTTTTTAGTAAAATACTGAAAAAGCGCTAAGAATAGCGCTATAATTCCAGCTAATATGATGTAAATAAGAGTTTCTGTTTGCATTAATTGATTTTAGATTTACGGTTTTAGATTTACGATTCTAGTATTAGTTAATTCGTCAATCAAAAATCTGAAAATCGTAATTATGTAAGCATGCCGCCATCAACGTTTAAAGTTTGTCCGGTAACATAAGCACTCATATCGCTTGCTAAAAACACGCATACATTTGCAATATCCTCAGGAGTTCCTCCACGTTTTAATGGTATTGCTGCGCGCCATCCTTTTACAACTTCCTCATCAAGTTTAGCAGTCATTTCAGTTTCAATAAAACCAGGGGCAACTACGTTACTTCTTATGTTTCTTGAACCTAATTCTAAAGCTACTGATTTTGAAAAGCCTATAATTCCAGCTTTGGATGCTGCATAGTTGGTTTGTCCCGCATTTCCTTTAACACCAACCACCGAACTCATATTAATTATAGAGCCTTTACGTTGTTTAAGCATCGTTCTTTGTACTGCTTTGGTCATATTAAAAACAGACTTCAAATTCACTTCAATAACCGTATCAAAATCTGCTTCTCCCATACGCATCAGTAAATTGTCCTTTGTAATGCCTGCATTATTTACTAAAACATCAATTCCGCCAAATTCGGCAAGAACATCATCGGCTAGTTTTTGAGCCTCATCAAAACTGGCCGCATTACTTTTATAGCCTTTTGCTTTAACGCCTAATTTATTTAGTTCCTTTTCTAATGCATTAGCTGCTTCCACTGAAGCACTATATGTAAAAGCAACATTAGCGCCTTGTTGCGCAAAAACTTGAGCGATACCTTTTCCTATTCCTCGGCTAGCACCAGTTATTATGGCCGTTTTTCCTTCTAATAATTTCATGTAGTTTGTATAAAATAGTTGTTTCCTGCCTCCACAGGAATGACAGTTTAATTGAATCTTAGATAAACACATCTAAGAAAGTTTATTAAATTCAAATATAGTAATTACAAGTTGTTTGAAATAAAAAAACCTCACAAGATTGCAAGGTTTCAATTTCTATATATTCTTATAACTAACTTAAAGTATTTTCTGATTATTTAAAAAAATATTGACGAACTTAACTCTAAGGTTCTTCTAAATTATCCTCCGATAAGTATATCTCCTTTCAAATTCTTCATCTTCATTATTGAATATTAATTCTATGTTAATAAGCTCATCACTATTGTCAACATCATCATCCTCACCTTCAGAGCTATACCTGTAACGTACTCTAAAATTATTAGTATAAGAAGTGTTTGTACCATTAATAGTTAAGGTTAAGTCAAAATCACCGTCATCTGATTTCCAAGTACCCCGAAATGTTTCAGGGTTACACGATTCAAGTGCTTCTGTCCAGAAATATACTGTACCTTTATAATTTCCAGAATATGCACTAGCAGGTATAAACTCAGATACAGTTGTTCTGTCACATGGAGTTATTTTTTGAACTCCATCATATGTTATTGAAACTAATTCCCATTTTCCTGCTAAATGTTCAATAAGTTTTTCATCATCTTCTATCTCTATTGTACAATTAAATAATAAAGCTGAAAGAAATACAAGTACTAATAA
>CAXBID010000090.1:0-13296 GCA_963975495.1 uncultured Flavobacteriaceae bacterium
AAAATTTATTAACATAAAAAAGTTAACAAATTTTTTAAAGAAATATAAAATGAAGTTTTTAAAAATCTACGGCAACACCAACTCCTAAAAATTGTTTCCATTGTACTTTAGCGCCAGCTTCGTCAAACTCGCCTTCTACCAAAGCAGGTTTCTGAGTTTTAACGTCATCATCATAACGAATATGAGAACCTAAAGTAGCCCGAACAAAACTATTAACTTTAAAATCAAAATCGATTCTCCAGTCCAGATCTACATTACCAAAATTATTCATATAATCTGTGTATAAACTAACATGGTGCTTGAGGTTGATATTTTCGGCTACTTCCATTTCGTAGCTGTTGTTTATTAATATTCCAACTTCGTTTCGAACACGTTCGCCACTCTTAATAAGATTACCTTCAGCATCATAAACAGCTGGCTCAACACCAAAGGAACCGGCATTAGCTAATTCTTCATCTAAAACAAAAGTGGCTTTTAAAGTTAAAGGAGAAAAATAAAATGAAAGTTGTTCAATCTTTTTCCCATACTCCATGCCACCACCAAAAAACAAATAGCCTGGTGCCATGAGCCTTGATATGGGATCATCCGTGTTTGGATACTTGTATCCGTTTGTTAACTGTGTTCTAAAATTAAGCTTTGCAGAATAAAACCAGTTTGAAGTACTACTAGGATTATAACCAATATCTGAGTTTATCTCAAATAGATCATCTGTTTTTCGTGTCTCCCTTGATTCTTGCTTGTTTATACCATAACGAACGGACACATTATTTCTCCAATTAAAATACTTGTCTTTGTAATTTGCAGAAGACTCAAAAACCAAAAGGCCAGAAATTGAGTTACTACCCCCAGAATTCCAGTTTGTAAAAGACACTTGACTTAAATCAAAAGAGGCTTTATTTTTCTGTTTCCATTGCGGACCATCATATTTCGCCTTCTTCTTCCTTAAAAATAGAGAATCTGGCTGTGCACTAATGACTAAAGAGCATAAACAAAGGAGAGTAAAAAGAATGTTTTTCATGGGTATAGGTTAGGCTATTTTTAAGTTTAAAATTTAATCAAAAACTATTCCGCTTTTAACAATAATGTTACATTTTTAGTAAAGAAACTCTCCAAACTCCGATTTTATTGTAAGTTTTTTTGTTTTTGAAGCTTCAACACGTCCGATGATTTTAGCGTTGACATTAAACGATTTAGAAATAGAAATAATATCTTCAGCTATTTCGGGAGTTACATAGAGCTCCATTCTATGCCCACAATTGAAAACTTGATACATTTCTTTCCAATCTGTTTTAGATTGCTCTTGTATCAATTTAAACAAGGGTGGAATTGGGAACATATTATCTTTTACAATATGAAATTCATCAATAAAATGAAGAATTTTAGTTTGTGCGCCACCTGAACAGTGCACCATCCCATGTAACGTTTCAGAATTATATTGGGATAGGATTTTTTTAATAATAGGCGCATAAGTACGTGTTGGCGACAACACCAATTTACCTGCGTCAATAGGGGAACCTTCAACACTATCTGTTAATTTTACACCTCCAGAATACACTAAATCTTCTGGAACTGCTGCATCAAAACTTTCAGGATATTTTTTAGCTAAATATTTACTGAACACATCGTGTCTTGCAGAAGTTAATCCATTAGAACCCATACCGCCATTATATTGCTTTTCGTAAGTAGCTTGTCCGAAACTTTCCAAACCTACAATGACATCACCCGCTTTTATATTGGCATTATCGATAACGTCAGTACGTTTTATTCTAGCAGTTACTGTTGAATCTACAATAATGGTTCTAACCAAATCACCAACGTCGGCAGTTTCACCACCTGTAGAATGGATGGTTACACCAAACGATTTTAAATCTTCGAGCAATTCTTCTGTTCCGTTAATTATAGCTGATAACACCTCGCCAGTAATTAAACTTTTATTTCGTCCTATGGTTGAAGACAGCATAATATTATCAGTAGCTCCAACACAAAGCAAGTCGTCAATATTCATGATTAAAGCATCCTGAGCAATACCTTTCCAAACTGAAATATCTCCCGTTTCCTTCCAATACATGTATGCTAAAGACGATTTTGTTCCTGCACCATCGGCATGCATGATAAGGCAATAATCATCGTCATTTGTTAAATAATCTGGAACTATTTTACAAAAGGCTTTGGGAAATAACCCTTTATCGATATTTTTTATAGCATTGTGCACATCTTCTTTTGATGCCGAAACGCCACGTTGTGCATAACGTTTTGAAACTTCTTGACTCATAATGTTGGATTATAATGCAAAGAAAAGGAATATTTTAAAAATTATTGGTGTTTAATTACGATATGAAAAGCGTTTTATTAACGGGTTTTTACCAAGTTGAAAACGAATGAAAAGAGAAGTTGCTTTTCTTGACTTTATCAGAAAAAAGTATAGCTTTGTTTAACAACCGATAAAGTTCACCTGTGCTGAACTTGTTTCAGTATTAACGGTTATAAATGATGTGGTGCAATTAAAAAAAGTCAGCCGCACAAATGGTACATTTGGTTTTTGCCAATACACACACCCGCCCTAAAAAACCAAAAGAGTTATTTTTCCAACGCTACCAGGCTGTTGATAAGTTTGAAAAAAAAATCATTGAACATCAAAAAAGACTGAATATATTTGATATTTCACAAATGAAAACCAACCAATCAGAAGGCAAAATCCTTAGAGGAAAAAGTGAGAAAAAAAAGGACTGCTTTTACGCTACGTTCCTGCTGAACTCGATATTAACATGGCCATACTTAGCAAAATAGAGAGAAAAGCAAAGGAACAGATTCTAAAACTCGCTGAAATACTGGATTTAGATAAAGACGGTTTACTTGTTAAGTACTTGAGCGAAAAAACACTAAATAGCTGAAAGGTGGAGATAAGTCTAATGCTTTTTAAAATAAAATAATAAAAATAAGTAAAGATGAAAAATAAAATAATCAATTTGTTTGGGAATAACAATGTAATACCCCCTAATAATGGTGTTAAGTATTCCGAATTGCTTGAGCAATATATGAGTGCTTTTATAAACGATTTTGAAGATTATGAGTATATAGAGGATATTTTTGAATTTGCCATGAATGCTTGGAATCTAGCTAATATCAATGTTCTAATGCCAAATGGGAAATTTAAAGAAACAATGGCATCATTGCCACCAGGAGATTTTGAGACGGCATTACTAAAAAAAATGATAGCCCATAAGGAAGCGAAGTACAAAGTGTTTACCAATTTTATAATAGATTTTGAATTAAAGGAAGCCCAAGCAGGCGTAGATCCCATACTAAGTGTTGTGACCCAAGAAGAAGAAGCTTATTTAGCAAATATGCTAAATGAAATGGAAGAAGAAGATTACCTGCACTCTCAAGATGATTTTGAAGAAAATTATATTAATCGAACAGCAATTATTCTAAAACCACAACAACCATTTTTAGATTGGTATTCTAATTTGTATCCTGATGATGATGATTTTGAAGAAGATATAAAAGAAACCAACATTTATTTAATTGATGATACCATTGATGATGTAGAAAAATGGCTTAAAAAGAAATTTGACAAGTTTTTTATGATGGAATTAGATGAATGGCATACAAACAAAAAAGAATGGCCTCAAAAACGCAATTACAAAATGTTCAACCTTTGGTTTCAAGTTGAAATATCCAGAATGATTTATGATTTAGAAAAACAGCCGGTTTTAAAATTAGAATAAAGATAAAAGTGTCCCGTAGATATCGCTGATAAGCGCAGAAAAAGAATCAGCGAACATCTGCGTAATCTGCGGGAGAAAAGCCCAAACATGAAAATTTCCCGCTGATATCGCAAATAAGCGCAGAAAAAAAATCAGCGAACATCTGCGTAATCTGCGGGAGAAAAAGCCCAAACATGAAAATTTCCCGCTGATATCGCTGATAAGCGCAGAAAAAGAATCAGCGAACATCCGCGGGAGAAAAATACAATTATGACAGAAAATGATATATCATACAAAATAAGAGGTGCCATATTTAATGTTTATAATGTTTTAGGTCCAGGCTTATTGGAATCTGTCTATGTAGCGGCATTGGTCTTTGAATTAAAAAAGGAAGGATTAAAAGCAATAAGAGAGGTGCCAGTTCCTGTTTATTATGAGAATGAGATATTAGAAATAGGTTTTAGACTGGATTTATTAGTTGAAAATAAAGTAATTATTGAAGTGAAATCTGTAGAGAACTTAGCACCAGTTCATCACAAACAAGTACTAACATACCTAAAACTTACAGAACTTAAATTAGCTATATTGGTAAACTTTAATGTAGATAATATCAAATCAGGGATATTTAGGAAAGTGAATGGATTATGAAAAGTGTCCCGCAGATATCGCTGATAAGCGCAGAAAAAACAAAAGAATCAGCGAAAATCTGTGGGATCTGCGGGAGAAAAGCCCAAACATGAAAATTTCCCGCTGATATCGCTGATAAGCGCAGAAAAAGAATCAGCGAACATCTGCGTAATCTGCGGGAGAAAAGCCCAAACATGAAAATTTCCCGCTGATATCGCAAATAAGCGCAGAAAAAAAATCAGCGAACATCTGCGTAATCTGCGGGAGAAAAAAAAAGAACACCATGCAAATACCATTAAACGAATTTGAGCAGCTCATTGATGAAAAAATTTTAAAAAGAGGCATATCCTATTTTAAAGGTGGCGCAATAACCGATTTTTCAGAAATTTCAAACGGAGAGTATGAAGCCCGTGTGTCCGGCACTGAAGAATACACCGTACAATTAAAAATTAGCAACAATACCATTGTAGCACATAATTGCGACTGCCCTTATGATATGGGGCCAGTCTGTAAACACGTAGTTGCAGTAATATTCCATTTGCAACAAGATGAATTGGAATTGAACCTGCGGCCATCTACGAAATCTGCGGGAAACAAAAAGAAAAAAACAAAATCCGTTTCTCAACAGACCAAGGAATTGTTAAAAGCCATTTCACATAAAGAATTGATGGAATTTGTGCAGGAAAACAGTAAAAAAGATAAGAAATTCAGAAATTATTTTTTAGCATCATTTGGTCATTTAAGTCAAGATCAATCGAAAGAATTCTATCAAAAACAAATTCATTCCATTTTACAAACAGCAGCAGGAAGAGATGGTTGGATAGGTTGGTCAGACATGAAATACGTAGTAAATGCTACCGAACCATTTTTGGAAAATGCCGAAAAATACTTAGCCAATAATAATTTTAAAAACGTGTTTTTCATCAGTACCGCACTATTGGAAGAAATGACGGAAGCTTTTCAATATGGAGATGACAGCAATGGCGATTTAGGCTATTTTATAGAATCTGCCATGGAATTGCTTTCAAAACTGACTCAAGAAAAACTTCCTAATCCATTAAAACAAGACATGTTTGAATATTGCATCACTTCCTTCAAACAAAAACTCTTTGAAGGTTGGAGTTGGCATCTGGGAATGCTACATATTGCTTGTGAATTAATCGATAAAGAAAGTGATGCCGATATCATATTGAATTGTTTGGATACGGTCACTGGGAGATATGAAATGGAACAAGCTCAATCCTTTAAATTGAATTTGCTAAGAAAGTTTAAAGATAAAAAAGAAGTAGAAGCGTACATCAATAAGCACATTTCAAATCCATCAATCAGAACCAAAGAGATAGAAAAAGCATTTGCAAATAACAACTTTAAAAGAGTAAAAAAGCTTTCAAAAAACGGCATTACATGTGATGAAAAAGATAAACCCGGCTTGGTTAAGGTTTGGTACAATTGGTTGCTAAAAGTTGCCCAAGCTGAAAAAGATACAGCTAAGATTATTGAATACGCAAGGTTTCTGTTTATAGACAATTTTCACCCAGAACAAGATTATTATCAAATTCTAAAAGATAATATTGATGACGAAGATTGGCATCCATTTTTGGAAGACATAATAAAAGAAATCACTCCCAAACAGAGGTGGACCTACACAGAGTTAATTAGAAAGATTTACATAAAAGAACAATGGTGGGACAGGTTGTTTTTAATGCTGAAACAAAATCTCTCCTTGGAGAACATTCAGCATAATGAAGAGTATTTGGCAAAAGACTATTCATCTGAATTGGTTGAACTTTACAGCGAAAGAATTACAAATTATGTTGAAGCATATATGGGAAGAAAGCATTACCAGACCGCTTGCAGGTATTTACGCAGAATGAAAAAATTGGGAGGAAATGACAGGGTCAATGAATTAATAGAATTGTTCAGGAAACAATATCCGCAACGTAAAGCTTTAATGGACGAATTAACCCGAGTGTAAATACCAATACAAAAAGTTTACATCCCGAAAGCATTTGGGACCAAGTCGCTCAAAAAGCCAACCGCATGAGCCAAATTTTTGCGATAAATGAGTGTAGGGCCAAACTTGTTTGAGCTATAGTGAACGAAGCAAAAATCAGCAAGGCTAAAATTAATTGTCAAAGAATGTGTCCTTTACCAACGCTAAAACCGAACTCGGACAACCCTATTTTATTCAAAACATTTCAATAACCGAAACTTTGTTATATTGAACATACCTTGACTTTAGAAGCTATAATACCATTTACAACTTAAAATAAGCAACACGACCTAATGCATTTCAATATTATACACCTTACAGATACATGTTGCTTACCGAACCATACCTATTTTGCCTTTTTTCTCCAAGGCTTGTAGTTTTTGTATGCTGGCCCTGTTAACTTCTGTCTTTCATGTCCACTAGTATTCACTACAACCGCTTCTGCTTTTGAGGTGTCTCTCCAGGGTTTATAATTTTTATATGCTGGCCCCGTAAGTGATTTTTTCTTATTAACTGAATAGATTTTGATCGGAGTTGTTTTGTGTTTCCAAGGCTTATAGTTTTTATAAGCTGGACCTTTTAAATCACTTCGCTTTAAATCGCTTTTCTCTTGAGCAAATACACCAAAAGAAACTACTAAAAATCCTAAAATTAATGCTGCTTTTTTCATGACTATTGTTTTTATGGTTCATGACAAAATTAAACACAGTAATAGGTTTTTAGGATTATACGAATCTACCCATTTTATATCCGTATTTATACGGATAGAGTTGTTTCTAAAGCCTTATATCAAATTTGTTTTTGCTGCTTTTTTAATAAGTTCAGCAGTGTTTTTTACTTCTAACTTTTTTAAAATATTTGCCCGATGCGTTTCAATGGTTCGGGAACTCACAAATAGTTTAGCAGCAATTTCTTTTGTTGTTAGCCCTTCTGAAATTAATCCTAAAACTTCTGTTTCCTTATTTGACAAAATATTTTTACTGATGCTTTGAGTTGACATAAAGTTTATCATTTTTTCAGAAATTTCAGCACTAAAATATTTCTTTCCTTTATTTACAGTTCTTATGGCCAGAGTTAATTCATCTTCATCCGTGTTCTTTAATAAATAACCATAAGCACCGCCTTTAGCACATTTAGCTATATAGTTACCATCACTGTGCATAGAAATTACAATAGGTTTTATGTTAGAGTTTAGGGTTTGCATTTCTTTTAAAACCTGAAAACCATCCATTTTTGGCATAGTGATATCTAAAAGCACAATATCTACTTCTAATTCGCTGTTTATAATCTCCATAAACTCATTGCCATCAGCAACACTTTTAACTATTTTTATATCATCATGCTTTCTAAGTAATTCGGCTAATCCTTTTCGAAAAAGCTCATGATCATCAGCTATTACTAATTTAATTTTATTCATAATTCTACAGGTAGCTCAATTTCAAAAGTAGTATTTCCAGCTGTAGAGTTAATTACAATTTTACCGTTGCAAATTTCTACACGTTCTTTGATGTTAATAATTCCCGAACCTAATTTCACACTACTTTTATCAAAACCAATACCATCATCAAAATAAAAAAGCGATATAAATTCATCAAATTCTGAAAGCGTAATCCTAATATTTTTTGCTTCAGAATGTTTCAATGAATTATTAATTAGCTCTTGGCAAATTCTAAAAAGATTAATGCCTTGGTGGTTTGTTATGTTCGTGCTATCTTGTTTAGTTAAATCTTCATATTCAATAGTTACAGCTGTTGATTTTTTTAAGCTTTCAACAAAGTTTGTTAATGTAACTCCAATCCCAAAATCATCTATAGATGAAGGCATTAAGGCATTTGACATCAACCTGATTTCAGAAATGGTATCGTCAACTATTCTTTTCATTTCTGTTTTCTTCTTTTCATTTTCAACTCTATTTTCAATATAGTGTTTCAAGGATGTTAAATATGGGCCAATACCGTCATGAAGCTCTCGAGAGAGCCGTCGCCTTTCGTTTTCCAAACCGTCCACTAACATTCGTTTTGCAATTATCCTACTATTTTCTTCATTGTTTCTAAACTCTATAAGTTTATCTCTCATGGCTATTAGGCTTTTTCCTAAGAGGTCATTAGAACTTTTTGGTTTATAATCGGTATTTAAATTCATTTTACCAATAGCATCAGAGAATTTTACAGCACCTTGTAAAGATGCTTTCAAATTAGCTAGAGCATCAAACATTTCCTTTATTTCATTAGAGTTTTTTATAAATTCATTGCTTTGATTATAATCTCCATCTGCCATAACCCTAAGGCTTTTTCGCATATTCTTGATAGGGTTCGTAATAATTCTTGTAAGAAAAAGCGATAGTATAACCGCTACTATAAATATGGCAAGAGTTAAGCCTATGAGCCTTGACTTTATGTTCTTTAATGGTATTGTAACCTCACTTACATCGATCTCAGAAAGAATGACCAACTTGAGATTTGAAATATCAATAAGACTATACACACTATATACATCTACACCCCTGTAATCCTTAAAAACGCCTCTACCATTTAACCCTTTTAACGCATTCATTACGCCCTCAGTTTTAACTAATATGGTGTATGGAATTTTATCTGGGAAAAAACGGGATTGAGAACGCATTCGAAAATCTTTACCTACAAGATAGGATTCTCCACTTTCACCCATTCCTGTACGCTCAAGGAGTATTTTTTTTATTTTATTGTAATCTAAGATTTCAATCTTAGTTCCTTTTTTAGAATTAATAATAAAACCTATTGAGGTTTTATTATTAACATGATAGGATGTAAAATCATAAATCCCTTCCATATTTTTAATATTATCTGAAAGCATTAATGTTGTGCTGTCAATATTTTGAGAGTCCGATTCAGAAACCTGAAACGTCTTCCATTCAGACTTTATTAAATTTTCAACTTGAATTTGTTTGAGTGTTTTAATGGAATTTAATTGCAGTAAAATGCGATCGTTTAAAACTTTTGAAAACTGTTTATAGAAAGAAAAAGATAATACAGCAACCACTAATGCTATTAAACTATTAATTATAATCAGTATTAATGTTTTGATGTTCATTAAAATCCCTTTAAAAAATCAAGATAAGATTTAATTTATATTTTACACTAACTTATATTATCTCTTATAACAGCTAACAAAACTAATTTTTAGGTTTTTATTAAATTCTAACGTGTAAACAACAATTCCCTATACTTGGTTAATGGCCAAATTTCATCATCAACAAGGAGCTCTAGTTTATCACAATGGTAGCGAATTTTATCAAATAAAGGTTTTACGTTATTACAATATGTTAGCGCTTTATCTTCAATAGCTTCAATAGCATTTGCTGTTCTGCGCTCGTTAATCATTTTAGTGACGTTGGAATTTATGCCTTCTATATGGCTTGATATGTCTTTAATAAGATTAATCTGCTCTTTAGAAACTTTTTTATAGTCGGCTTCAAAAATTTCTTTTAAACCTTTTACGTTTTCAATTAAAACGTTCTGATATTTAACTGCGGTTGGTACAATATGATTCCGAGCAATATCGCCCAAAACACGACCTTCAATTTGAATGTGCATACTGTAAGCTTCCATTTCAATTTCGTAGCGCGCCTCGGTTTCTGTTTTACTCATCACATTCATTTCCTCAAATAAAGCGATCGTTTTTTCCGAAATTTTAGCTTTTAGGGCTTCTGGCGTTGTTTTATTATTACTTAGTCCGCGCTTTTTAGCTTCCCTTTCCCATGCAGAGCCATAGCCATTGCCTTCAAATAAAATAGCTTTTGTAGATTTAATATATTCTCTTAGTACATTAAAAACAGCTTCATCTTTCTTTAAATCCTTTTTGTTGATTAAAAGGTCAACTTCAACCTTAAAATCTTTTAATTGTTTTGCTACTATGGTATTTAAAACCGTCATAGGGTTCCCGCAATTAGCCGTAGAGCCCACTGCTCTAAACTCAAATTTATTACCTGTAAATGCAAAGGGTGATGTGCGGTTTCTATCGGTATTATCCAATAAAACATCTGGGATTTTCCCTACTACATTAAGCTTTAATTCGGTTTTTTCCTGGGGTGATAATTTCCCTTTTGTAACGCCTTCTAATTCTTCTAAAACTTTAGTTAACTGTTCACCAATAAATACAGACATAATAGCTGGTGGCGCTTCGTTAGCACCTAACCTATGGTCGTTACTTGCTGAGGCAATGGCTGCTCTTAAAAGTGCTTCATGCGTATGTACCGCCTTTATCGTATTTATAAAAAAGGTTAAAAACTGTAGGTTACTCATGGGTGTTTTTCCTGGTTGCAACAGGTTAACGCCAGTATCTGTTGATAACGACCAATTATTATGTTTTCCAGACCCATTGATGCCTGCAAATGGTTTTTCGTGCAATAGCACTTTAAAATTATGGCGGGATGCTACGCGCCCCATAATATCCATGAGTAAGGAGTTATGATCGACCGCTAAATTTGCTTCCTCAAAAATGGGTGCTAGTTCAAACTGATTTGGTGCCACCTCATTATGGCGTGTTTTTACAGGAATACCCAACAATATGCATTCGTTTTCCAAATCGCGCATAAAGTTTAAGGCTCTATTTGGTATAGACCCAAAATAATGATCATCCAATTGTTGCCCTTTTGCTGAAGAATGACCTAATAACGTTCTACCAGTTAATGTAATATCTGGTCTACTGGATGCAAGTAATTTATCAACTAAAAAATACTCTTGCTCCCAGCCTAAAGACGAGGTTACTTTCTTTACATTTTTATCAAAATATTTACATACATGTGTAGCCGCATCGTCAACTGCATGCAAGGCTCTTAACAACGGTGTCTTATAATCTAAAGCCTCACCTGTATAGGCGACAAAAATTGTTGGAATACAAAGTGTTGTTCCATAAATAAATGCTGGCGAGGTTGGATCCCATGCGGTGTATCCGCGTGCTTCAAAAGTATTTCTTATACCACCGCTTGGGAAACTTGACGCATCGGGTTCTTGCTGCACCAATTGGTTGCCATCAAATTTTTCAATAGCCATTCCATTGCCTATAGTTTCAAAAAAAGCATCGTGTTTTTCTGCAGTTGCCCCTGTTAAGGGTTGAAACCAATGCGTATAATGTGTTGCACCTTTTGAAAGTGCCCAATCTTTCATTGAAGATGCCACTTGATCCGCTATACTTCTATCTATTTTTTTGCCATGGCTAACGGCATTCATAACCCCTTCAAAAGCATCTTTAGTTAAGTATTGACGCATCATATTTTCGTTAAAAACATTTTTACCAAATAATTCTGAACGACGCACTTTCTCATCAAAAACAACCGGCTTATAAGCAAGTGATTCTTTTATAGCATGAAATCTTAATTTTGACATTTTATATACGTATTATGGCTTTTCTAATTTCTTTTATTCTAACTACAAAAATAGCGACCTAAATCAATATAAACGTAAAAACACAAATAATTATTATTAACATTTTTTCAATATTTACACAAAAAAATAGTCTTTTTTTAATATATCCCTTAAAAAAATAGGGTTTAAATAAAAATTGATAGGCTATTTACTAAAACACCCCTATTAAATTTAAAGTATCTATATAATATTTTATATTTGTGTAATTAACATTTAGTACATTAATAAAATATTCATTATGGCAAAAATTAAATTAGAATACATTTGGTTAGATGGTTACTTCCCTACTCAAAATTTGAGAAGTAAAACCAAGGTAGAAGAGCATGAAAACTTTAAAGGCACTTTAGAAGAAATAGGAAACTGGTCTTTTGATGGGTCATCAACTAGACAAGCAGAAGGCGAATCATCTGACTGTTTATTAGTCCCTGTTGCGATCTACCCAGATCCAGATCGTATTAATGGCTATTTAGTCATGACTGAAGTTATGAATGCTGATGGAACGCCACACGTATCTAACGGTAGAGCGACTATTGACGATGATGATAATGATTTCTGGTTTGGTTTTGAGCAAGAGTATTTTATTATGGATACTAAAACTGAATTACCTTTAGGATTTCCTATTGGCGGTTACCCTGCGCCACAAGGTATGTATTACTGTTCTGTTGGTGGGTTACATACTCACGGTAGAGATTTAGTTGAAGAGCATGCAGATTTATGTATTGAAGCTGGCTTAAACTTTGAAGGTATTAACCAAGAAGTTGCTTCTGGACAATGGGAATTCCAATTGTTTGCAAAAGGTGCTAAAAAAGCTGGAGACGAAATTTGGGTTGCTAGATATTTACTAGATCGTTTAACTGAAAAGTATGGCTACTATATTGAATATCATCCAAAACCATTAGGAAAAGACATGGATTGGAATGGTTCTGGAATGCACGCCAACTTCTCTAACACGACTTTAAGAACTTGTGGAAGCAAAGAAACCTATGAAAAAATTTGTGAAGCGTTCCGTCCGGTTGTAAAAGAACATATTGCAGTTTACGGTGAGTTTAACGATCAACGTTTAACTGGTTTACACGAAACTGCTGCCATTACAGATTTCTCTTATGGAATATCTGACCGTGGCGCATCTATTCGTATTCCTATCCTTACTGTAGACAAAGGATGGAAAGGTTATTTAGAAGATAGAAGACCAGCATCTAATGCTGATCCATACAAAATTGCTGGACGTATTATTAAAACTGTTAAATCGGCTAAAGTTTAATAATTACAGTATTAAGTTTTGTTCATAAAAACAACGCTGACATTAATTTGTTGGCGTTTTTTTATACCTCCCTTAAGCCCTTCAAAGGAGGGGAAACTGTTACGGATAATATTTTTAATCTTTGGGCGTTACCACAATCCCGATAGCTATCGGGAGGGCTTTTATTCATGCGTTTATAATTTAAATTTTTGAATTCATGAACATAAATGTTTCGTTACAATCTTTTTATGCTGAACTTGTTTATTCATAACTAATGCGAATCAAGGGTTGAGAACAAGAAAAAAAACAAGCTTAATTAGTTGAAAA
>CAXBID010000091.1:0-13279 GCA_963975495.1 uncultured Flavobacteriaceae bacterium
TTGATATAGCTTATGAATTTGCTATTTATAAAGTCTGTTTTTATTTCAGATATTTTACGCTGTTTAATAAGTTGGTATAATGAACTTGCATAGGCTATAATTATAATTAATGTAAAAACTATTGACAAGGTCATCATTCCAATAACTGATGATAAAATTAACTTACTATCTTCCGGAAAATTAACCAAAAGCTTATAAGGTGTTTGATTATCATCATCATAAAATATAGCCGTACTAAATGTTGATTTTAAATCGTAATCAAAATTATCACTTTGTACTTTTGTTGCTAAATCATTACTATAAATAGCAAATTCATAAGCTATATCAATACCGTTTTCCCTAAGCTTTTTTGATAGCAAACTTCTAATGTCATCTTCAGAAACCCTAACATGAATAGGTTTTCTTTTTAAAACTTGTTTGAAATTTTTATTTAAATAGTTTAATTGTGGCTCTAACATGGGACCACTATTAATAATTTTTGTTATTGGACTTTGTTCAATATCCCTATCAATTAAATCAGAATTATTATAAACTTCTAATTTAGATTGCCCAGTAAAACTTTTATAAATTAAACTATCATTATCAAAACCAGCATCTAAAATTGAAGATGAAAATTTATAATTCTCTTCTAAAATACCTTGTGAATAGATAACTGTTTCGTTGGTATTCTTATTTTGTTGATAAATGAATAATTGAGAAACGACACTTGAATCTGCTTTTTCTTCTTTATCTAAATTTTGGTAAACCTCAAAATATTTATCTAATTCTTTGTCCTCTAAAGTATTTGCAACATAACTTAGAGACTTTTTTACATTAGATATGAAGCGGTTTTTTTCGTTATCTACTGAGTTTTTTATGTAATACGCTTGAACAGATATAATACCTATAAGTGACAAGCTCATTAAAACTATTAATAGAACAGAAATTCTTTTCTTCATCAATCAAAATTAACATTTTAACATTTAGCCGAGTTATCATTTAACCTTACATTAACAAAAATGTTAAAATTGATTATTTATTGTGCTCCTTAAGAAGTTGCTTATGAATTTTAAGCACTTGGTTTTTAGTGTTTTCAAGTTTAATATTTTCAATTACAAAATCAGAAAGTTTTGTTTTTTCTTCGTCTGTCCATTGGTTTTTCATGATAGCCTTAATTTTAGACTTTGTAGTGTTATCGCGTTTTAATAGGCGCTCCATTCGTAAATTTATCGGCGTTGTAACCGTGATAACATAATCGCATGATTTATACCCATCATTTTCAAAAAGAATAGCAACTTCTTTAATAACATAAGCCGACTCTTGTTTTAAAACCCATTTTTGGAAATGTTTTTTTACTCTTGGGTGTATGATAGCATTCATTTTTTCCAAATAGGTTTTATCATTAAAAATGATATTGGCAATAAAAGGTTTATTCAATTCGGCATCAACATAAGCTTCGTTTCCAAATAACTGAATAAGCTTTCGTTTAACGATTTTAGAGCGCTTCATTAATTTTTTAGCTTCTTTATCAGCAATGTAAACAGGTACACCTAAAGCTGCAAACTGTTTTGCAACAGTTGTTTTACCACTGCCTATTCCGCCGGTTAAACCTACTACAATCATTCTGTTATTATAAATTCTATACGTTGCTGATTAATTTTGGATTTTTTAATCGATTTTGGAGACTTCACCAATTCAGGTATTAAAAAAGATTGGTTTTCACCTATTTTATTATAATCACAAACCACTTTAAAATCCTTACCTTTTACGCTATTAAAATTACTTAAATTGACATAATAGGAGACATTTACCTCTTTTGGAAAATAATTAAGACTCACACCTTTTGGAATGTTAATAACATTAATGGGGATTTTTAAGGTGCCTTCTGTAAATTTATCAACTGAAGCTTTTAAAATAACATCAGTATCCGAAAATTTTAATTCCTTTTTACCTTCAGGTAGTTTTAGTTTTACGGTTTCAGATATATCTGTTCTAATATTTGATAATACTATGGTATCTGTTTCAATATTTTGAATTTCTGATACAATTACATCGGGTCCTATTATTTGAATAGAATCGGGTTCCAATATATAATCTCCTAAAACATCATACCCTTGATTAAATTCAATTTTGGAATTTAGTACAACTGGTACTTTTTTTACCATATTAACACCGTACTTGAACACCAACGTATCTGGTGACATGTTTAGCAATTCTACGTGTTTATCCAGCTGTGTGTTGTTTAAAAACGCTTTGGATTTACTCCAAACATAAACGGATTCCTTCTGATAAACATCTTTACTAAAATCTATTTGCACTTTGGGTGTATCAAAATAATACC
Source organism: uncultured Flavobacteriaceae bacterium (assembly GCA_963975495.1). Classification (GTDB taxonomy): domain Bacteria; phylum Bacteroidota; class Bacteroidia; order Flavobacteriales; family Flavobacteriaceae; genus CAXBID01. The sequence goes on from CAXBID010000091.1 coordinate 2,321, forward strand.
TAAGCCATTTAAAACCGCTTGTTTTTAAAGTTAGTGATAAAACTGTGGAAGAATCGTTTAATATCACGCGCTCTTGAGGCACATTTACTTTTTCAATATTAAAAACCAAAGTATTTGTGTATTGCTTTGAAAGTTTGGTGAAAATTAGAATGATAAATGCCGATACTAAAAACAAAAGAAACACATTTATTTTTTTGTTTTTAATGGAAGTTAATAGTTCTGACTTTAATTTTTTTATCATTTCGATTTAAAAAAGAGATTTGGGAAATAGTCTTCAGGGGTTTTGCCAAATAAATTAACGGCTAGTGTTGACCTTAAAAACCCATAGCCATAACCCACAAATTGAATACTTATAGCTACTAAAGCATTAACTGATACCAGTATATTTTTTGTTGAGATTAACGCCATTATGAATACTAAAACAAAATAAATAATATAGGCTATAAGTAACCATTTGAAGTTAAGAAAAAACAACAATATGGAAACTATAAAACCCAAACAAAATAATGTAGGAAACCAATAGGTTAACTTTTTGGTTTGCGGATGCCACTTATTTAAAATAGGACGCACCTTTCCGAATTTATTAACCTGCTTGTAAAATTTACTCCAAGAAATTCGACGTTTATGATACACAAAAGCTTCAGGAATTAATTTAGTTTTAAATCCTAGATTCCAAAGACGAATGGATAGATCGGGATCTTCACCAGGGTGAATACGACCAAAACCATTTGATGCTTCAAATGCTTTTTTTGAAAGCCCCATATTAAAACTTCTAGGTTGAAATGTATCAATACTATTTTTATTTCCACGAATACCTCCTGTTGTGATAACTGAAGTCATTGAGAAATTAATTGCTTTTTGAAGGTTGGTAAACGAACTATGTGCTGCATCGGGTCCGCCAAAACAATCTACATAGTCTTGTTTTAAACTTTTCCCAACTTCAGTTAAATAGTTTTTAGGTAAAATACAATCGGAATCTAAAATGATAAAATAGTTTCCTTTTGCATGTTGCATTCCAAAATTTCTTGAATCTCCAGGGCCTGAGTTTTCCTTAAAAAAATAAGAAATATTGAGCGTATTTTTAAAACTTTCAACAATTTTTTTTGACGGTAAAGAAGACCCATCTTCAACAATAACAATTTCATAATCCGTTTTTGTATCTAACCCTAAAAAACTTTGCAAAAGTTCTTGTATCTCGTCTGGACGATTATAAACTGGAATGATGAATGAGAAGTGTAATTGCATATCACAAATGTAACCAATCCAAACAAAAAGCCACCTTTTATAAGTGGCTGGGTTTTTAAATTTTAAAGACCCCACAGTCCCGCTTCGGGATAAAAACTGTGAGGCCTAGCATATATTTTTATTTTTCTCCCATAAAGGTTGCCATAACCGCATCACTAACGCCCATATTACTAAAACCACCATCGTGAAATAAATTTTGTAAGGTCACACGTTTTGTTAAATCGCTAAATAATGACACCGTGTAATTTGCACAGTCTAAAGCGGTTGCATTTCCTAAAGGCGACATTTTTTCCGCGTAAGCAATAAACCCATCAAAGCCTTTTACACCGCTACCTGCAGTAGTTGGTGTTGGTGATTGCGAAATCGTATTCACACGCACTTTTTTATCACGCCCAAAGAAATACCCAAAACTACGAGCAATACTTTCCAAATAGGCTTTATTATCAGCCATATCATTATAATCAGGAAATACACGTTGTGCTGCCATGTAGGTTAATGCCACAATGCTTCCCCACTCGTTCATGGCGTCGTTTTTGTATAAGGTTTGCATTAATTTATGAAAAGACATGGCTGAAACATCGGTTCCTTTTTGTGTCCAATCATAATTTTGATCTGTGTAATGTTTACCTTTTCTAACGTTTATAGACATGCCTATTGAATGCAATACAAAATCAATTTTTCCACCAAGAATTTCTTGAGACTTATCAACCAAATTTTGTAAATCCTCCAAAGAGGTTGCATCGGCAGGAATAACTTGAGAGCCTGTTTTTTCGGCTAACTCATTTATTTGCCCCATTCGCATGGCTACGGGTGCATTAGTTAAAACAAATTGCCCACCTTCTTCATGAACGCGTTCTGCGGTTTTCCAAGCAATTGAATTTGAATCAAGCGCTCCAAAAATAATTCCCTTTTTTCCTTTTAGTAAATTGTATGACATATCTTGGTTAGTTTATTCCCCTTTGTCCTATGGACATTTCCCCTAAGGGGAAACTGAGGTTTTTTTATTAAATTAATAATTACGATGACAAAAATAGTAAAATTAAAACTTTTAAGTTTTCTCAATTCAGTAATTCTTTGGCGTGAGCAATGGCTGACGAAGACATTTCGATACCGCCCAACATTTGCGCAATCTCAACAATACGCTCATCATGATTTAACTTCACTAAATTCGTTTGCGTTACCTCATTCACATCTTCTTTGTAAACTTTAAAATGCGAGTGCCCTTTTGCTGCAATTTGTGGTAAATGCGTAATGGAAAACACCTGCATCGCTTTACTCATTTCCAACATAATATCTCCCATTTTATTTGATATTTCTCCAGAAACCCCAGTGTCAATTTCATCAAACATAATGGTTGGTAATTGTATATAATTTGATAGAATTGATTTTATTGCTAACATAATTCTCGATAACTCACCGCCTGAGGCTGCCTTTTTAAGCTCGTTAAATTGTCCCCCTTTATTTGCTGAAAATAAGAATGATAATTCATCTTTTCCATTCGTGAAAAATTCGTGGCTTAAAACAGCCTCAATTTTAAACTGTGCATTTGGCATGCCTAAACTTTCTAAAATATTTTCTAGTTGGGTTTTCAACAGTGGAATAACCTCTAAACGTTTTTTATGAATGGTTTCAGCAATCGCGTTTATTTCGTTTTCTTTTAATGTTATTTCTGATTGCTTTTTATCAATGGTAGCATCCAAATTTTCGATTACTGAAACTTTATCTTCTAGAGCATTTTTGATTTGAATTAACTCAGGAATATCAGTAGCAACGTGTTTTTGCATTAAGTTGTGTAGCACTTTTAATTTAGCATCAACAACTTCCAATCGCATAGGGTCAGCATCTAAATCATCTTGTAACGCATCAACTTCACTATACACATCGTCCATTTCTATAAGGCTACTGTTTACCCTGTTGTATAAATCTTCATATTTTAAGGAATAAGACGAAAGCTTTTGAAACGTGTTTTTTAACGCTGTTAAACTTGATAAAACACCTATTTGCTCCTCGCTCAATAATTGATAAGCTTCAGAAAGTTTTTCCTTTATCCCTTCAACATTATTTAAAGTTTCATATTCTTCTTCAAGCGTTTCAACTTCACCTTCAATTAAATTAGCTTCAACCAATTCATTTAATAAAAATGAATTATAATCGTGCTCCTTAATCGCTTCTGCTTGAAAAGCAAGAAGTGCTTTTAATTCTTTTTGAAGTTTTTTGAACGTTTTTAATTCTTGCTTATAGTTATATAAAACATCTGCATTATTAGCCAAAGCATCAATAACCTGAAACTGAAAATCGTTACTTGTAAGTTGCAGCGTTTGATGCTGCGAATGGATATCAATTAAACGCTCTCCCAATAGCTGTAAACCACTTAAATTTACAGGTGAATCGTTTACAAATGCTCTGGATTTTCCTGAAGGAAGAATTTCTCTGCGAATAATAGTTTGTTCCTCATAATCTAAATCTTCAGCTTCATAAAGCGATTTCAAATTGTAATTGGACACATTGAAAACAGCTTCAATAATACATTTTTGAGTGGTATCTTTTAAACTACTTAAATCGGCACGTTTTCCTAAAATTAAAGACAAACCTCCCAATAGAATAGATTTACCTGCTCCTGTTTCTCCAGTAATTATTGAAAACCCATCGTTAAAATTAACTTGGAGGGTATCAATTAGTGCGTAATTTTTTATTGAAAGTGAGGTTAGCATTTTTTTAAGTATTCAGTCCCAGTTTTCAGTCCCAGTTTTCAGTCGCAGTAATCAGTTAGCAATCTTATTAGGCTTCGAGTTTCTGTATTGAAACTTTCCAACAAATTTAATATTTAATATTTTGCCATTTACTACTGTGCATTGGCGCTACTTTTTGCAACGTTTCTTTTAAAGATGCGATATTTACATTGGGCCCGCCACTAAAAACCTGTTCTATTTCATCCGCTTTGGCATCAAAAAAAGTTCGAAGTAAAAAGGAATTTGGCCTTCTACTATTCATCGTTTGAAATGCTTTTAACGACGCCGCTATTTGCTCTTTACCAAGTTTCACATTATCAGCCATAACATCCATACCTTCTCTGTGGTAACTGTAAATGACATCGCGGTACTCCTTAAACGTAGGTGATAAAATATTGTCTATAAGTGCAAATCTGCTTTGTAAACCATCCTCTACTTTCCATCCAGAAAAATTTCCTTGTTGCGAATAGTTTGTTATAATTTGTGCTTGTTTGTAATACTCTGCACCTCCGTTTTGCTCAAAAGAATCGGCATCCAAACCAAGAATCATATAAATATGAAATGCTAAAACGGATATTAAATTTGATTCGAACTGTGTAGGGTTGTAAATTAAATTCTGAAATTCCAGATATCTGAAGTTAAAATCGCCATCATTAAAATTGTAAATAGGTGTGGTAAATGAAGAACCGTAAACGGGACGTGATGATTGCACTTGCAGTGACGCTTGAAAAGATTCACCACTATAATTCGACACATTTATAAACATACTACAATCAATACGCTCTTGAGGTGCAAACGTTTTTTTGGTCCACTTGGTGTTATTTATAAATTCGTTTAACTGCTTTTCTAAAGTTTTAAAAATGGGGAAATTTTCGTTTCCTGTTAGTTGTGCGTTTACAACAACGGTACAATTTAATTCCTGTGAGAAACCAGAAACTCCTATGCAAAACAATAAAACGGCTAAAATATTACGCATTAATTTCTGTTATAATTTTATTCAATAAATCAGTAGCTACTTCTGTTTTGGATTTTAATTCAAAACCAGTTACCGTGTTTTTGTCGTCAATAAAAGTGACTTTGTTTGTGTCACTTTTAAAACCAGCACCTTTATCGTTCAACGAATTTAAAACAATTAAATTTAAATGCTTCTTTTTCAATTTTCCTTTTGCATTCTCCAGTTCATTATTCGTTTCCAATGCAAAACCCACTAAATATTGATTTTTCTTTATAGCCCCTAATGAAGCCAAAATATCCTTTGTTTTTTCTAGCTCTAAAGTTAACGTAGATGCTGCCTTTTTTATTTTCTGGGTGGCGACTTCTTTTGGTTTAAAATCGGCAACTGCAGCAGAAAGTATGGCAACATCCATAGTGTTAAAATACTCATGAACAGCATTATACATCTCTTGAGCACTTGTAACTGGAATGACATGAATTAAACTATGAGCTACTTTTTGATGTGTTGGCCCTGTAATTAAAATGACCTCAGCTCCATTATTGGCAGCCGCTTTGGCAATTTCGAAACCCATTTTACCACTTGAATGATTGCCAATAAAACGCACCGGATCGATAGCTTCATGGGTTGGACCAGCAGTTATTAATACTTTTTTCCCGCGAAGCGGAAGTTTGCCTAAAATATCTTGCTCTATAAAAGCTACAATATCTTCAGGTTCTGCCATTCGACCTTCACCTACTAAACCACTTGCTAGTTCGCCGCTTGTGGCAGGAATCATAATATTCCCAAAAGATTGGAGTTTTTCAAAAGATTCTGATGTTGAGGGATGTTTGTACATATCCAAATCCATGGCTGGCGCAAAATAAACAGGACATTTTGCTGATAAATATGTGGCTAACAATAAATTATCACTAGTGCCATTTGCCATTTTAGACATTGTATTTGCCGTTGCAGGTGCGATAATAAAAATATCTGCCCACAACCCTAAATCTACATGACTATTCCACACCGCATTGTCATCTTCTTCATTTGTAAAAGATGAATATACAGGATGTTTTGAAAGTGTTGATAAGGTTAAAGGGGTTATAAAATCTTTTGAAGCGGGCGTCATAACTACTTTTATGTTAGCGCCCAATTTTATAAATAACCTAACTAGTGAAGCTGTTTTATAAGCGGCAATACCAGCACTAATGCCTAATAGTATGTTCTTGCCGCTTAGTATGCCCATAAGTAATTATTCCTGGGAATCTTCCTCAGTATGTCTAAAATAAATTTTATCTGTTAACCATTCTTGAACGGCTAAAGCGTGAGGTTTTGGTAATTTTTCGTAAAATTTAGATACCTCAATTTGTTCCTTGTTTTCAAAGATTTCTTCAAGACTGTCATTGTAAGTGGCAAATTCCTCTAACTTATCAATAAGTTCTTTTTTAATCTCTGTGTTAATTTGCTCTGCACGTCTAGCGATGATAGAAATTGACTCGTAGATATTCTCTGTTGGCTCGTCAATTTGATTTCTGTCATACGTTACTGTATTAACTGGAGCATTGGTTTTCTTTAAATCCATTGTTATTGTTATTTAACTTTTAGTGCTGTAATTTTTTAATTCTTCTTCTATAGCTAATGCCATATCATCAACTTCTGATATGTGTTTGGAATTAACAAACGCTTTTTTAAACGTTATATAAAATTCCTTTGCTTGTTCTAAACGCTGTTTTTTTAATTGAATAATTTCCCCTGTTAAAGTTCTTTTTGCTTCCAAACTATTCATTGCCAATTTGTAGGCAGAATCTAATCGATAAAAAAGAGCTTCTTCTTTTAAAGTAGACCCAGGGAATTCGAAAATAAAATTGTCAAATGATCTTACAGACGCCGGATAATCTGATATTCTATTGTACTGTTTCGCAATTTCAAATGCTTTTTTCTGAAGTTTGAAATCCAATTCCCTGATTAATTCATTGGCTTCAGAAAGATATTCAGATTCTGGAAACAAATTGATAAACGTTTGAAGCTTCTCAATAGCTTCTTTTGTTTCTTTTTGATCTTTGCTATAAATAGGCGACAACATATAATAACTCTTGGCGCTTAAAAAAGAGGCTTCCTCCAGTTTTTCGCTTTTGGGATAACTCGTTGCAAAACGTTCAAACTGATAACCAGAAACGTAGTAATCTTTCATTTTGTAAAATGAATTGGAATACAAATACATTAATTTTTCTGCTTGTGGTTTACCTCTGTAATTAGGCACTATTTGTGCAAAAAGCTTATTTGCCTTTGCAAATTTCCCCTCGTTATATAAGTCTTCACCCAGTTTAAACTTGGTGGCAATATCTTCAGCTTTTAATGCCTTTTGATATTCGCTACAAGAACTTAAAACTGTTAATGTTATTACTATGTAAAAAAACTTTTTCATTTGATGGTGTTCATTCCTTTTTTAAAAGACAAATGTGATTCGTATGGCTAACATCTTGCTTAACATCAAGATTCTAATGATACGCATTTCATGAATTTTAAAGAAGATGCAAAATTAAGCTATTAATATGGATTTTAAAAATATTATTTCAATGCTAAAATAATGTCTTAAACACAGTAATAAAGAGGTTTAAGTATAATTTAACAGTACTAAAACTTTTTTACAAAATCCTGAATCTTTTCTTTTAGTTGATCTGACGCAGGAACCAGTGGTAATCTCACAGTATCCTGACATAAATTTAAAGCTTCAAAAACAGCCTTAATGCCCGCAGGATTATTTTCTTCAAAAATATAGCCTATAACATCCATTAATTTAAAATGAAGTTTATAAGCTGCTTTCGCATCCCCTTTTAAACCTAAACGAATCATGTTTGAAAAGTCTTTGGGAAACGCTTGCCCAATTACTGAGATTACGCCTGCACCACCAGCTAAAGTAATACCTAAAGCCAAATCGTCATCACCAGAAATTATTAAAAAGTCTTCCGGCTTGTTTTTTATTAACTCTAAATACTGTGCTACATTATTTCCAGCTTCTTTAACGGCTATAATATTTTTAAAATCCTTTGCTAACCGCAACGTTGTAGCTGGCCCAACATTTTTTGAAGTACGCCCCGGAACATTGTACAAAATAATAGCTATTGGTGAAGCTTCAGAAATAGCTTTAAAATGCTGATAAATCCCTTCTTGGGTGGGTTTGCTATAATAAGGTGATACTGATAAAATAGCATCAATTTCACTTAAATCTGTTGCTTTTATCTCTTCAATTACAGCCCTAGTATTATTACCGCCAATGCCTAAAACCATGGGTACACGACCATTATTTGCCTTAGAAATAGTTGCTATAACATCTTGCTTTTCCTTTTTGGTTATGGTGACACTTTCGCCAGTTGTACCACAAATTACAAGATAATCAGTGCCATTATCAATATTGAAATTTACAATATTGGCCAAGGCATCGTGGTCTACACTCAAATCTGATTTAAAGGGTGTAACCAGCGCCACTCCAGTTCCTAAAAACTTGCTATTCATTCTAAATTTTGTTTAATATAGTTAAGTATTTAAAAAGTTCTGTTTTAAACACATCAAATTCTTTTAATTTGGTTTTTATAATCAAGTCGTTTATGCGCTCATCGTTTTGAAAAATACCTATTTTCATTTTTGCGTTGGATGATGCAGTAATCAATTTTAATTCTAAAATTTCTTTTTCATAATAGCTAATTAAAGCATCTAATTCCAAATCTAAAAACAGTTGTAATTCAATATTTTTAATACGCCCCTTCCATCCAAAATCCTTTGGGTTATAACAATTATCCCATGAATTAATATCATCTTTTACATTTTCAGAAAAAGTAATAATCTTTAATTTATTGGGATGGATTTTTAAGTCTTCCGCTAATTTTCCAAATAATTCTAAATCGGTTTTTTCATCAACATTCAAGATAACACCTAAACTTTCAATCTTGTTATCGCTAACATTTACATGTCTTTCTGATAACAATTTGTTCAAGTACTTTTCATTAGATTTTTTCTTAAAACCCTCTAAAATCATTTATCTTTACACTTTAGGCAAAGGTAACAAAAGTCCATTCAAAAATATTCTATAATTATATGAGGTTTACACATTTCTTTTTTTTGTTATATTTTTTTGTTTTTTTGAACTGCAAAGAACAAAAACTTCATCTCAATAAAATTGAGGGCAAACAAATTACTATTACAGATACCATTTCAGAAGATGCTGATATTGATAGTTTTATAAAACCCTACAGAGATAACATTCAAAAAGATTTAGACAGTGTTCTGGCATATTCTGTTGATAGCTATTCAAAATCTGACGGCGAATTTAACACCGCCATAGGCAATTTTATGGCAGATGCTATTTACACTGAAACTAATCCTATTTTCAAAAGTAGAACGGGTAATGCTATTGATATGGTTTTTCTTAATATTGGAAGTATTCGATCTATTATTCCAAAAGGCAACGTAACGGCAAGAACTATTTTTGAAATAATGCCTTTTGATAATGACATATACATTATAGCTTATAAGGGTAACGAAATAATAAATCTTGCCAAAGATATAATCGAAAATAGGCAAGCTCATCCTATTTCCAAAATCAAAATAGTAATTGATAAAAGTTATAACTTGGTCGAAACAACTATAAATAATAAGGAAATAGATCCTTCAAAAACATATTATTTAGCTATTAGTGATTATATGTACAATTCAAGACCTAATTTGTGGACACCAAATGATGGTGTTTATCCGTTAAATTACTATATACGAAATATCTTAATTGACCACGTTAAAAAGACTGATACCATTAATCCTGTTGTAGATGATAGGTTTATCCAAATAGATTAAATAATGAAAAGAAGGGATTTTATACAAAAAACAGCATCAGGGACAGCTTTAGTAACACTTGGAGGATTTGGTTTACAATCGTTTACTTCAACCAAAAAAACATCAAAAATTACTATTTTACATACTAACGATGTACATAGTTATATAGACGCTTTTGGACCAAACGACGGTAGAAATGCAAATAAAGGAGGTGTTGCAAGACGAGCGTCAGTAATAGAAAATATAAGACGGGAAAATCCAAATACTTTATTATTGGACGCTGGTGATTTTTTTGAAGGAACACCATATTTCAACTATTACGGTGGAGAGTTGGAGATGAAATTAATGAGTAAACTAAAGTATGACGCAGCAACGTTGGGAAATCATGATTTTGCTAACGGTTTAGAAGGATTATTGGCACAATATCCGCATAAGTCCTTTCCTTTTGTTACTGCCAATTATGATTTTACTAATACTGTTTTAGACACCCACACCAAGCCTTATAAAATATTCACAAAAGATGATATTAAAATAGGCGTTTTTGGTCTGGGTATTGAATTAGAGGGCTTGGTTTTGAAAAACCTATACAAAGAAACCAAATATCTAGACCCGATTGAAATGGCTCAAGACATGACTCGAATTCTGAAAGACGAGGAACACTGTGATTTAATCATTTGTCTATCGCATTTAGGCTATTATTATAAAAATAGTCCTGAAAGAATAAGTGATTTAAATCTAGCCAAAGCTACTAAAAATATTGATTTAATTATTGGCGGACATACCCATACTTTTTTACCAAAACCAACAGTTGTAAAAAATATTGAAGATAAAAACATGCTAGTAAACCAAGTGGGCTGTTATGGTATTAATCTGGGTAAAATTGATTTTTATTTTGATTCAAATAAAGAAAAATCTGCAAACGGTACTTCTATAATTGTTTAAGCTAAAACATTATCAGAAGAAAATGTTTCACCGGCTTTTACTTCTTTAGGCTTTCTTATTTTGTTTTCAATAATAAAATATTTGAATAAAAGGTATAGCCCTAAAATGTAAGTCGCTCTATTTAGCATAACAAAACTCCAGTCATACAAATAATAGTAGTTTACATAATTTATGATAGCTGAAAAAGCAAAACATATAGTTGCTACCAAAAATAATATGGACTGTTTTGTTTGGGTATTCAAATAAACAGCAAAGGATATAAAGGCTAAAATAATTAAAGTTAAA
>CAXBID010000092.1:0-13038 GCA_963975495.1 uncultured Flavobacteriaceae bacterium
ATTTGGTAAACCAATTCGATTTAATTTAAATAAGCTCCCCCCATTTTTACGTAACATTTCCCTTCAAAAAACACACTACCAGGTGTTTGGGCCTGAATAGTTATAGGGTTCGACATCGTTCCAGTTTTTTGAATACTTATTTGAACGTCCGTCCAAGTTCCATTAGCCAATATTATGGTTGTACCTGGAACCGCGTTGCTAATTGCCGTATTTAACTCGGAGTTTGTGCTAACAGTTTGCGCCCCAAGAAGTCCTCCTAAAAAGAGCAAAAAATAAAAAAAGAAAGGAACTGATAATTTTTTCATAACAATTAAGGTTACACTTATTTAAATTAAATCGAATTGGTTTACCAAATTGGCAAACCAAATATATGAAATAAAACATGTGATATTACAAAACACAATAAATTAAGGGACAAATATTAAAATAATTTTTTTTAGACCATTTGATTAAATCTATACTAAATGATTGATTAAAAACATATTACAAGTCAATGAAAAAAGATAAGATTAACTCCTGTTTTCGTTCAGCAATTCAATTATTCCATGTCCTTAATATGTTTTTAAGTTAAAGGCTTATATGCGAGACTTTGGATTGAAAACAGTTAAAGCAAAAAAATAAAAGCTAAGATTTTCTATAACAATATTGTGACAGTTTCAATTGAAAAGCAATAGCATCTATACAAAACAAAAAAACTGGGATAAATTAATTTACCTCAGGCTTTTCACATAAAAAATTAGAAAAAATATTACATAGTTACTCATTTTTCCGTAACGAAATCATACACAAAACTGTTTGCAACTAGCTGTAAAATGTATCAATTCAATAAAAATGATAACTGAATTGGTATTTTTGTACCTTTGATAAAAAGCTTAACAAAATGAATTTAGAAACCCAAAAAATAGACGTTCTGGAGGGGTTTTTAAAATTTTAAAGTGAAGAAGCGGTTTCTCGTCTTAAAAAAATATTGAAAAAAGAGAAAAATCCTTTTTAGGCGATTTGACAGAACAATGACAAACAAACCTTCAAATACCAAATTCTATTCCCAAATTGTAGATTTATTGCAGTCTGCAAGAAATAAAGTGGTGCGTACTGTTAATCAAACAATGGTATTGACCTATTTTGAAATTGGTAAAATGTTGGTAGAGGAAGAACAAGGTGGAAAAGAACGAGCTGAATATGGTAAAGAAGTCGTAAAGAAACTATCAAAAGTATTGACTAAAGAATTCGGAAAAGGTTTTTCAGAAAGAAATATTGAACAAATGAGGCAGTTTTACCTCTTTTACTCAAAACCGCAAACAGTGTCTGCGGAATCTGAAAATCAAAAATCGCATACACTGTCTGCGGAATCAATTTCCAAAACAATGTATAGGGAATTGACAAAAAACGAATTTATTTTAAGTTGGTCACATTATTTAAAATTGATGCGAATAGATGATGAGAATGAGCGTAAGTTCTACGAAATAGAGTCATCTAAGAATAATTGGAGCGTAAGGGAATTACAGCGTCAATATGATTCGGCTTTATATACAAGATTGGTTTTAAGCAGAGATAAAGACAAAGTAAAAGAACTTTCGGAGAAAGGGCTTGTCATTGAAAAACCAAAAGATGCCATTAAAGACCCTTACATTTTAGAATTCATTGGACTACCTGAACAATCACAATATTCGGAAAGTCAGCTTGAACAAGAAATAATTGATAAATTAGAACACTTTTTACTGGAACTTGGCAATGGATTTACATTTGTTGCGAGGCAAAAAAGGATTTCATTTGATGACAAACATTTTAGAATTGATTTAGTATTCTATAACCGAATTTTAAAATGCTTCGTGCTGATTGACTTGAAAATTGGAGAGTTAAAACACCAAGACCTCGGACAAATGCAGATGTATGTAAATTATTACGACCGAGAAATTCGATTGGAAGAGGAAAATAAAACAATCGGAATAGTTCTATGTCAGAATAAGAGTGAATCAGTTGTGGAATATACATTGCCTGAAAATAATGAACAGATTTTTGCGAGTAAGTACAAAACTGTATTACCAAGCAAAGAAGAATTGAAACTGATAATAGCCGAACGAAATAACCAATGCTAAATGACAAGCTGAATAGTATAATCACACAAAAACAAAAAACCTGGGATAAATTAATTTACCTCAGGCTTTTCACATAAAAAATTAGAAAAATAAAATATTACAAAGCTGCTTTTATAGCCGCTTGCGCAGATACCAATCTGGCGATTGGCACTCTATAAGGCGAGCAACTTACATAATCCATTCCGGTGTTATAACAGAACTCCACTGAACTAGGTTCACCGCCATGTTCCCCGCATATACCAACTTTTAAATTTGGTTTTATGCTTCTACCTCGTTCTGTTCCCATTTTTATTAACTGTCCAACGCCTTCCTGATCCAATACTTCAAAAGGATCGACTTTTAAAATACCTTTTTCAATATATATTGGCAGAAACTTCCCCGCATCATCACGAGAATATCCAAAAGTCATTTGTGTTAAATCGTTTGTTCCAAAAGAGAAGAAATCTGCTTTTTCTGCAATTAAATCGGCCATTAAAGCTGCTCTAGGAACTTCAATCATGGTACCCACTAAATACTCAACACTATCGTTGCGTTCTTCAAAAATGATACTTGCGGTTTTTCTTATGATTTGCTCTTGAGCTTCAAACTCCTTTACTGTTCCTACTAAAGGCACCATAATTTCTGGATGACAAATAATATCTTTTTCTTTTAAATTAAGTGCTGCTTCTATGATGGCTCGGGTTTGCATTTCGGTAATTTCTGGATAGGTATTTCCTAATCTACAACCTCTGTGACCAAGCATCGGGTTGAATTCCTCTAATTCAGCTACTTTATTCTTAACCGCTTGCAAAGAAATGTGCATCTCCTCAGCCAATTCTTTTTGAGTTGCTAATTGATGAGGCACAAACTCATGCAATGGAGGGTCCAGTAAACGAATGGTTACCGATAAGCCTTCCATAGCTTCAAAAATACCTTCAAAATCAGAACGTTGCATTGGTAATAGTTCTTCTAAAGCTTGTTTTCTACCTTTAACGGTATCAGCTAAAATCATTTCACGCATCGCTTTAATTCTATCAACCTCAAAAAACATGTGTTCTGTTCTGGTCAATCCAATACCCTGTGCCCCAAAACTACGGGCTACTTTAGCGTCTTTTGGACTATCAGCATTGGTGCGTACTTTCATCACAGCATGCTTATCAGCTAACTCCATAACTTCGGCAAATTCGCCACTAAGTTCTGGTTCTACTGTAGCCACTTTACCTTCAATAATATTGCCCGTTGAACCGTTTAATGAAATCCAATCGCCTTCATGATATTCATGGTCGCCAACAGTAAGTGTTCTTGTTTTATAGTTAATTTTTAATGCACCTGCTCCAGAAATACAACATTTGCCCATACCACGTGCCACTACCGCCGCATGCGAGGTCATACCCCCACGAGCCGTTAAAATACCTTTGGCAATATTCATCCCTTCTAAATCTTCAGGCGAGGTTTCAATACGCACTAGAATACTGTTTTTGTATTTATCGGCTTCATCAGCAAAGAACACAATTTTACCTGTTGCTGCACCAGGAGATGCCGGTAAACCCTGCGCGATGACATGAGCTCTTTTTAAAGCTTCAGGATCGAATATGGGGTGTAACAATTCATCTAATTTATTGGCTTCAATTAAAAGAAGAGCTTCTTTTTCGTCAATCATGCCTTCTTTTAATAAATCCATGGCAATTTTTACCATAGCCGCTCCTGTACGCTTACCGTTTCTGGTTTGTAGAATCCAAAGTTTTCCATCTTGAATGGTGAACTCCATATCCTGCATATCGCGATAATGCTTTTCTAAAGTATCTTGATAGGTATTTAATTCCTTAAAGATGGATGGCATTAATTCTTCAAGCGATGGATAATTTTCTACCCTATCATCTTCTTCAACTTTAGCTAATTCTGCCCAACGTTTAGACCCCAATTTTGTAATTTGTTGTGGTGTTCTAACCCCTGCAACCACATCTTCACCTTGTGCATTTATCAAATATTCGCCGTTGAAAACATTTTCACCGGTACCCGCATCACGTGTAAAACAAACACCCGTACCAGAATTATCACCCATATTACCATAAACCATGGCTTGTACATTTACGGCAGTTCCCCAATCGGCAGGATAACCATGCATATTTCTGTAATACACCGCCCGGTCTCCATTCCAACTATTGAAAACCGCTATGATGGCACCCCAAAGTTGATCCCAAGGATTAGTTGGAAAATCGTGACCTGTACGTTTTTTAACAGCATCCTTAAAGTCGTAAACAAGATCTTTTAAATCTTGAATAGTAAAATCCGTATCCAACACGATACCTCTTTTTTCTTTAAGATGCTCCATAATTTCTTCAAAAGGATCGATATCTTCTTTTGAAGCTGGTTTCATGCCCAAAACCACACCACCGTACATTTGAATAAAACGCCGGTAAGAATCCCAAGCAAATTGCTCATTGTTAGTCTTTTTAGCTAACCCAAGTACAACCTCATCATTCATCCCTAAATTAAGAACGGTATCCATCATTCCTGGCATTGAAACTCTTGCTCCAGAGCGAACAGACACCAATAACGGGTTTTCTTTATCACCAAAAGTTGTTCCCATTAAAGATTCTATATTAGCTACTGTCGCTTCAACTTCTTCTTTAATAATATCAACAACCGCTTCCTGACCTAGTAAATTATATTCGGTACAAACTTCGGTTGTAATTGTAAACCCAGGTGGAACAGGAATTCCTATGGCGCTCATTTCTGCTAAATTTGCCCCTTTACCACCCAAAAGGTTTTTCATTGTACTGTTTCCATCTGCGCTTTTGTTTCCAAATTTGTAAACTCTAGCTTTTACATCTTGTAATATTTCCATAATCTAAAATTTATATGTGATTAAATGGTAAAATTATTTAGTAAAAAGTTTCATTTCAATGATTTAAGTCATATAAAAACTGTTTTTAATTACATATACTCTTTTTAGTATATTCTTAAAAATCCAATACAGTAAATTAGAATTTCCTGTTTTTTTTAGTGGTTATTTGAAAATCTTATTTATTTACCTAATTTGCACAAAAGAATTTTGAAAAAGAAATGAAAGATACTACGAGAATTTTTGACTTCGCTTATTACCAAAAAAACACCTATGGTTTAGAAAAAGCATTCACCACTAAATATAACGGCGAATGGCAATCTATATCATCTAAAGATTTTTTAATTCAAGTAAATAAAATTAGTAGAGGTTTATTAAAGCTTGGGGTGCAACCTAATGATAAAATTGCCGTTATATCCTCAACTAATAGAACGGAATGGAATATTATAGACCTAGGGATTTTACAAATTGGAGCGCAAAACGTACCTGTTTATCCAACTATTTCTGCTGAAGATTACGAATATATTTTAAACCATTCAGAATCTGTTTATTGCTTTATTTCAGATAGTGAGGTTGCTAAAAAACTAAATGCAGTTAAAGGGAATACAAGTCTTAAAAACATTTATACTTTTGACATCCTTAATGGTGAAAATAACTGGAATGATGTTTTGGCACTTGGTGAAGATGCTAGTAATCAAACCGAAGTTGAAATAAGAAAACAGGCTGTAAAACCAGAAGATTTAGCAACTTTAATTTACACCTCTGGCACAACTGGTAAACCCAAAGGCGTTATGTTATCGCATAAAAATATTGTGTCTAATGTTTTAGATAGTGAAAAACGAGTACCTTTTAGTAAAGGACGATCTAAAGCTTTAAGTTTTCTTCCTGTATGTCATGTTTTTGAGCGTATGATTTTATACTTATACCAATATTGCGGTGTGGAAATCTATTTTGCTGAATCTATTGAAAAAATGAGTGATAACCTTAAAGAGGTCAAGCCTACGGTAATGACTGCTGTTCCCAGATTATATGAAAAAGTTTACGATAAAATCATAGCAAAAGGCGCAGCTTTAACTGGTATTAAAAAAATGCTCTTTTTTTGGGCGGTTAATTTAGGCTTGAAATTTGAACCCTACGGACAAAATGGATGGTGGTATGAGACACAACTAAAACTTGCTAGAAAACTTATTTTCAGTAAATGGAAAGAAGGGCTAGGTGGAAATTTAGAGCTTATGGTATCAGGCAGTGCTGCTTTACAACAACGTTTAACACGAATTTTTGCTGCTGCAGGATTACCAATTATGGAGGGCTATGGATTAACTGAAACTTCACCTGTAATTTCTGTAAACGATATGCGAAACGGCGGGTTTAAAATTGGAACCGTTGGAAGAATTATTGATAATGTAGATATTAAAATTGCTGAAGATGGAGAAATTCTTTGCAAAGGCCCAAATGTTATGATGGGCTATTATAAAGATCCTGAGAAGACTGCCCAAGTGATGACTGGTGATTATTTTCATACCGGTGACATTGGTGAAATTGATGACGAGGGTTTCTTAAAAATAACAGATCGTAAAAAGGAAATGTTTAAAACCTCTGGTGGTAAATATGTGGCTCCTGCCCTTTTAGAAAATCAGTTTAAACAATCTCGATTTATAGAACAAATCATGGTTATTGGTGAAGGTGAAAAAATGCCGGCTGCATTAATTCAATTAAATTATGAATTTGTAAAGGAGTGGGCAAAACGACATAATATTGAATATAAATCAAATGAAGATATTATTACTGATAGCATTTTAAAGGAACGTATTCAAGAAGAAATTGATACAGCTAATACCAATTTTGGCAAATGGGAACAAATTAAAAAGTTCGAGATAACGCCTGATATTTGGTCTATTGACGCAGGGCATTTAACCCCGACCATGAAAATGCGACGTAAGATTATAAAAGAAAAATACATTCATTTAATTGAGAAAATTTATAGAAGTTAAAAAGGTTTCTTTTAAAATTTTTCATTCAACACCCTTCCTTAAACCACAAAAAAATCAAAATAAACAACTGATATTTAAGGATTTCATATTTTTTTAATACATTTATTGGTAACAAACCAATTAAAATTTAAAAAAATGAAAACAAAAAATTTCTTAGTTGCTGGTATTGTTGGCGGCATTGTTGATTTCCTTTTAGGATGGTTATTTTATGGTATTATATTCATAAATACCTTTCCTCAACCCGAACAAAGTTCAGGAACCATGCTATTCATATTCCTTGGATGCATAACATTTGGACTATTTGTATCTTATATCTACACCCAATGGGCACAAATTTCTACTGGCGTCACTGGTGCCAAGGCTGGAGCTATTATTGGATTATTCATGGGTCTATTTTACAACTTCTTTAATTTAGCTATGCTACCAGATACCACTTTACAATTAGCTGCGCTAGATGTGGGTATTTCTATTGTTATGACTGCAATTATTGGTGCCGTTATTGGTATAGTAAACGGTAAAATGGGTTAATCTAACTCTAAGGTAAAAAATAAAACTAACACCTCTTTAGTGGAGGTGTTTTTTTATGATGCCATTTTTTACTAAATTTATTATGCATGCATAATAAATTTTTATATATTTGACACACCAACCTCTCAATATGAAAGAAAGAACAATTGACTACATTTTAAGAACAACATGGTTAACCGTTCAAAAAATGTATAATGAAGAAGCTCTTAAGTTTGAAAGCACTATGGCTACCGGATTTACATTGTTAAGTATAGACCGTGAAAAAGGCACGCCATCAACTGCTTTAGGCCCTAAAATGGGAATGGAGGCCACAAGTCTTTCCAGAATATTGAAAACCATGGAAAAGCGAGGGTTAATAGAGCGCCACCCAAACCCAGAGGACGGGCGTGGAGTAATTATTAAGCTTACTGATTTTGGATTGGAAAAGCGAGATTACTCCAAAGAACGTGTATTAACCTTTAATGAAGCTATAAAAAAAAGTGTTTCTGAAGAAAAACTAAAACACTTTTATGAAGTAGCCGATGTAATAACAGATATGGTTACAAATAAAAAAATATTTACTCAAAACGATAAGTAGTTTAAAAATGAACAAACGTAGAATAAAAAAAATAGCCATTATTGGTTCTGGTATTATGGGAAGCGGCATTGCTTGCCATTTTGCAAATATTGGTGCAGACGTACTTTTATTGGACATTATACCAAGAGAACTAAATGATAAAGAAAAAGCGCAAGGCTTAACTTTAGAAGATAAAGTAGTGAGAAACAGATTAGTCAATGATGCTTTAACTACTTCATTAAAATCCAAACCCTCGCCAATTTATCATCAAAAATTTGCCAATAGAATTACTACTGGTAATTTAGAAGATGATATTTCTAAAGTTGCCGGTGTTGATTGGATTATGGAGGTTGTTGTAGAACGACTGGATATAAAACAACAAGTTTTTGAAAAATTGGAAAAACATAGAACTCCCGGTACTTTAATTACAAGTAATACGTCTGGGATTCCTATTAAATTTATGAGTGAAGGGCGAAGTGAAGATTTTCAGAAGCACTTTTGCGGCACACACTTTTTCAACCCAGCACGTTACTTAAAACTTTTCGAAATTATTCCTGGCCCAAAAACAGATGATGCTGTTTTAGAGTTTCTGAATGGTTATGGTGAACAATTCCTTGGAAAAACCTCTGTAATTGCTAAAGACACTCCTGCTTTCATAGGAAACAGAATTGGTGTTTTTAGCATTATGAGCTTATTTCATACCGTTAAGGACATGGATTTAACTATTGAGGAAGTTGATAAATTAACGGGGCCTGTTATCGGTCGCCCAAAATCGGCAACCTTCCGAACGGTTGATGTTGTTGGTTTAGATACACTTGTTCACGTGGCTAACGGAATTGCTGAAAATTGTAAGGATGATGAGCAATTAGAGCTTTTTAAACTACCAGATTTCATCAATACGATGATGGAAAATAAATGGTTAGGAAGTAAAACAGGACAAGGATTTTATAAGAAAGAGGTTTCCGCTGATGGAAAAAAAGAAATTCTTTCTTTAGACCTTAACACCTTAGAATACCGTTCTGCTCAAAAAGCAAAATTTGCCACTTTAGAATTAACAAAGCAAGTTGATAAAGTCGTTGACCGTTTTAAAATCCTAGTTAATGGAAAAGATAAAGCAGGTGAATTTTACAGGAAAAGTTTTGCCGCTTTGTTTGCTTATGTATCGCATAGAATTCCTGAAATTACAGACGATTTATATAAAATTGATGATGCTATGAAAGCTGGCTTTGGATGGGAACATGGTCCCTTCCAAATTTGGGATGCTATTGGTGTGGAAAAAGGTATTGAGTTGATAAAGGCAGAAGGTTTAGAACCTGCTAGTTGGGTAAACGATATGCTAGCATCAGGTTCATCGTCATTTTACACTATAAAAGATGGAGCTACCTTTTCATATGACATACCTAAAAAAATACAAGAAAAAATTCCAGGACAAGATGCCTTTATCATATTAGATAATATCAGAAAATCAAAAGAAGTATTTAAAAATACAGGTGTTATTATTGAAGATTTAGGTGATGGCATTATAAACTGTGAATTCCAATCTAAAATGAATACCATTGGTGCTGATGTTTTAGCAGGAATTAATAAAGCAATCGATTTAGCCGAAAAGAATTTTGACGGATTAGTTATTGGAAATCAAGGTGCTAATTTCTCAGTTGGCGCCAATATTGGAATGATTTTCATGATGGCTGTTGAGCAAGAATATGATGAATTAAATGGTGCTGTCAAGTATTTTCAAGATACTATGATGCGTATGCGTTATTCGTCAATTCCAACTATTTCTGCGCCTCACGGTATGTCACTTGGTGGTGCATGCGAACTCTCAATGCATGCTGATAAAGTGGTTGCCGCAGCCGAAACCTATATGGGATTAGTTGAATTTGGCGTTGGTGTTATTCCAGGTGGAGCTGGTTCAAAAGAAATGGCATTACGTGCATCAGACACGTTTAGAAAGGGTGATGTTGAACTTAATACATTGCAAGAATACTTCCTAACCGTAGGTATGGCAAAAGTGTCAACTTCAGCTTATGAAGCTTTCGATTTAGGTTTACTACAACAAGGAAAAGATGTTATTGTAGTTAATAAAGACCGCCAAATTGCAACCGCAAAAGCGCATGCTAGATTGATGGCTGATGCTGGTTATACACAACCCGTAAAACGTGCGGATGTAAAAGTTTTAGGAAAACAAGCATTAGGAATGTTTTTAGTAGGCACAGATGCTATGGAAGCTAGCCATTATATAAGTGAGCACGATCAAAAAATCGCAAACAAATTGGCTTACGTTATGGCTGGTGGCGATTTATCTGAACCAACTCTAGTGACTGAACAATATCTATTGGATTTAGAACGTGAAGCCTTTTTAAGCTTATGCACAGAACGTAAAACATTAGAACGTATTCAGCACATGTTAAAAACTGGTAAACCTCTAAGAAATTAGACAGCTAGAAACTAGATTATAGACTATGTATGGGAAGACATAATTTCAAAAAATTGAAAATTTGGCAAGATGGAATTCAACTTGTAAAAGAGAATTATAAATTGACTCGAACTTTTCCAGATTTTGAAAGATTTAATCTCATTAGTCAGATGAACAGATGTGCTGTTTCCATCCCTTCTAATATTTCAGAAGGTTCAAGTAAAAGCACAGATAGACATTTTAATAAATATCTTGAAAATAGTCTTGGTTCAGCATTTGAATGGGAAACTCAATTAATAGTTTCTTTCAATGAGAATTATCTAGATAAAAATAAATTCGACGAATTAGAAAATAAAATATTACAAATTCAAAAAATGTTAGGAAAGTTTATAGATAACTTGAATGATTAGTCTAGTCTCTAATCGTCTATATTCTAGACTCTATTTTCAAAATAAAAATTAAAACTATGAAGACCGCATATATAGTAAAAGCATACAGAACAGCAGTTGGAAAAGCGCCTAAAGGTGTGTTCCGCTTTAAAAGAACCGATGAATTAGCTGCTGAAACCATTCAGTACATGATGAAGGAATTACCAAATCTTGATGTTTCAAGAATTGATGATGTTATCGTTGGTAATGCTATGCCCGAGGGTTCGCAAGGGTTAAACATGGCACGATTTATTTCATTAATTGGATTAGATAGTGTGGATGTTCCAGGTGTAACCGTGAATCGTTTTTGTGCTTCGGGAATTGAAACCATCGGAATTGCAACAGCTAAAATCCAAGCAGGAATGACAGATTGCATTATTGCTGGTGGCTCTGAAAGTATGAGTGCTGTTCCCATGACTGGTTATAAACCTGAGTTGAATTATGAGACTGTAAAGTCTGGACATGAAGATTATTATTGGGGTATGGGAAATACTGCTGAAGCGGTTGCAAATCAATTTAAAGTCTCTAGAGAAGACCAGGATGAATTTGCATATAATTCACATATGAAAGCGTTAAAGGCGCAAGCTGAAAATCGTTTTCAAGATCAGATTGTTCCTATCGATGTAGAGCAAATCTATGTCGATTCCAACGGGAAAAAAGCAACAAAAACGTACACTGTAACTAAAGATGAAGGGCCACGAGCCGGAACAAGTATCGAAGTTTTATCTAAACTACGTCCAGTTTTCGCTCAAGGCGGAAGTGTTACGGCTGGAAACTCTTCACAAATGAGTGATGGTGCCGCTTTTGTTATGGTAATGAGCGAAGACATGGTTAAAGAGTTAAATCTAGAACCTATTGCGCGTTTAGTAAATTATGCCGCTGCTGGTGTGGAACCTCGTATTATGGGTATTGGTCCTGTAAAGGCCATTCCAAAAGCATTAAAACAAGCGGGTTTAAAACAATCTGATTTAGAATTGATTGAATTAAACGAAGCATTTGCATCGCAATCATTAGCTGTTATTCGCGAATTAAACTTAAACCCAGATATTATAAATGTAAATGGTGGTGCTATTGCATTAGGTCACCCACTTGGTTGTACAGGAGCAAAACTTTCTGTACAGTTGTTTGATGAAATGCGCAAGCGCAATATGATAGGCAAATATGGTGCCGTAACCATGTGTGTTGGTACAGGTCAAGGGGCTTGTGGGGTTTTTGAATTTTTGAATTAAAAGCCCCACCCAACCTCCCCAGAGGGGAGGAGTCAAAACAAATAAAATATTGTATAACTTAATAAATTACCCTGATTAAATTTCTCCCCCTTTTGGGGAGTTAGAGGGGGCAAAACTATGGAAGCAACAGAAAAAGATATTTTACGTGGTGGTCAATTTTTAGTCAGAGAAATCAGTTCTGATGAAATGTTTACTCCAGAAGATTTCAACGAAGACCAGCTGATGATGAAAGAAGCTGTAACAGAATTTGTAGACAGAGAAATTTGGTCTAAAAAAGCTCAGTTTGAGAAAAAGGATTACGCATTAACTGAATCTTGCATGCGAAAAGCTGGAGAACTTGGCTTTTTAAGTGTTTCAGTTCCAGTAGAATATGGCGGAATGGGAATGGGTTTTGTTGATACCATGTTAGTTTGCGATTATATTTCTGGAGCTACTGGATCTTTCAGTACAGCATTTGGCGCACATACAGGTATTGGTACCATGCCAATTACGCTATATGGTACTGAAGAGCAAAAACAAAAATATGTACCGAAATTAGCTACTGGCGAATGGTTTGGTTCCTATTGTTTAACGGAACCAAGTGCTGGTAGTGACGCTAATTCTGGTAAAACTAAGGCGGTTTTATCTGAAGATGAGAAAACCTATAAAATTACAGGGCAGAAAATGTGGATTTCCAATGCTGGTTTCTGTAGTTTAATGATTGTTTTTGCGCGTATTGAAGATGATAAAAACATTACTGGCTTTATAGTAGAATACGATAAAGAAAACCCAAATGGCATTACTATGGGCGAAGAGGAACATAAACTAGGTATTCGGGCTTCTTCTACGCGTCAGGTATTTTTTAACGAAACTGTGGTTCCTGTTGAAAATATGCTATCAACAAGAGGTAACGGATTTAAAATTGCTATGAATGCTTTAAACGTTGGAAGAATCAAATTAGCTGCGGCTTGTTTAGATGCCCAACGCCGAG
>CAXBID010000093.1:0-13011 GCA_963975495.1 uncultured Flavobacteriaceae bacterium
TAATTATAAATATCAAAATCATAAATTAAAAGCTCTCTGAAAATCAGCAAGCCCCACTTAGCGCCTTAGCGTCTTTGCGAGAAAAAAAAGTTTTCAGTCGCAGTATTCAGTAGGCAGTCTCAGTCGCTTTTAACACTAATCTATTTCACTCTTTGCGGCATAGCGTCTTTGCGAGAAAAATATTTTGTCTCCGTGAATTTTTGTGTAAACTCCGCGAAATAAACGCATGACTAAGATTAGTGAAAATTCGTGAAATTAGTGTCAAATATATCTGTATAAATACTAATTTTATAGTCGATGTTTCAGTTTGGAATTTGGAATTTTTTTTTTTTTGTAATTTTAAAAACTTTGTAACAAATTGCTAAACATATCAACTTATAAACAAATAAACCTTATTAACGAATAAACTTTTTTGAAAATGACAGCACACGAAATTGATTATCGCATCTACGGCGAAGAAATGCAATATGTAGAAATTGAACTCGACCCAGAAGAAGGCGTCGTAGCCGAAGCAGGAAGTTTTATGATGATGGACGATGGTATTAAAATGGAAACTATTTTTGGAGATGGCTCAAAAAATGATTCAAGCTTCTTGGGTAAAATTTTAGGCGCCGGAAAACGCATCCTTACGGGAGAAAGCTTATTTATGACTGCTTTTTATAACAACCTTTCAGGAAAAAGGAACGTATCATTTGCATCGCCTTATCCGGGAAAAATCATACCCATAGATTTAACACGTTTTGGAGGTAAGTTCATTTGCCAAAAAGATGCATTTCTTTGTGCAGCAAAAGGCGTTAGCGTAGGCATTGAGTTCTCAAAAAAATTAGGCCGTGGTCTTTTTGGTGGCGAAGGTTTCATCATGCAAAAACTTGAAGGTGATGGTATGGCGTTTGTGCATGCAGGAGGTACCATGGCTATGAAAGAATTAAAAGCAGGAGAAACTTTGAGGGTTGATACAGGTTGTATTGTAGGTTTCGATCAAACTATAGATTATGATATTGAATTTGTAGGTGGTATAAAAAACACCGTTTTTGGTGGTGAAGGTTTATTTTTTGCTAAACTGCAAGGTCCAGGAACCGTTTATATTCAATCATTGCCGTTTAGTAGGTTAGCAGGTCGCGTATTGGCCTCAGCACCTCGTGGCGGAGGAAAAGATAAAGGTGAAGGAAGTATTTTGGGAGGTTTAGGCGATTTATTGGATGGTGATAACAGATTTTAAATGTTAAATTTGCTTTAAAAAAAAGTTTGTAACTTTTTTTTTAGTAAATTTATGTTCTAATCAAAATAAAAGCTTATTCCAAATTCTACTATTAATATTATAAACCAAAACCTTAACAAAATGGCAAGAGCGATGTTGGAGTACACAAAAACAGTACTCAATAAAGTTAGCTTTGACGCTACATTGTTTTGCAAAGAAGTACAAAAAGCAATACAGCGCTTATTACCTTACGAGATTGAAGAGCTTAAAATATTTATTCATTCTCTTGTGCGGCAAAACCCAGAATTAAATCAATGTTTAATTTATTTAAAACCATAAAAAAAGCGGCTAGTTAGCCGCTTTTTTAGTACACTTATTTTTTGGGTAAAGGACTTATTATTTTTACATTTTGAAAGGCAATAGCGCCACGAATAATTCCAGAAATCACATCTTGCAGCGCTTCAATAATTTGCATTTTTAGCTCGCTTTTATGATATATAATACTAACCTCACGTGCAGGGGAAGGTTCATTGAAGTAATGTAGATTTTCAGCTTCTTTTTCTTTTATATCTAAAGTATGTAAGTAGGGTAGAAGTGTCATTCCTAAACCTTCGTTTGATAGTTTTATCAAGGTTTCAATACTGCCACTTTCTAATTGAAATTTATCATCTGCATGATTTTTAAAAACTTTGCATAAATTAATGACACCATCTCTAAAACAATGCCCATCTTCAAGGAGTAACATGTCGTCAATATCTAAATCAGAAACATCAATTTTTTTGCTAGTATGAAGTCTATGCCCTTTTGGAATATAACTCACAAAAGGTTCAAAATAAAGCACACGCTCTTTTATATTATCATCTTCTAATGGAGTAGCAGCAATGGCAGCGTCTAAATGACCATCTTTAATTCTTAAAATAATTTCTTCAGTAGTTAACTCCTCAATTTTTAGTTTAACTTTTGGATGCTTTTTTATGAAACTTTTTAAAAACATAGGTAAAAGCGTTGGCATTATGGTAGGGATAATTCCTAATTTAAACTCACCTCCTACAAACCCTTTTTGTTGGTCAACAATGTCTTGTATTCTATACGATTCATTGACAATATTTCTAGCTTGAGTTACAATTTTTCTACCTATATCGGTCAGCTCAATAGGTTTTTTGCTTCTATCAAATATCTGAACATCTAATTGATCTTCCAGTTTTTGAATTTGCATACTTAATGTTGGTTGAGTAACAAAACATTTTTCAGCAGCTTTAGTGAAATTTTGATTTTCTGCAACTGCTAAAACGTAATATAATTGTGTAATAGTCATTAATTATCAGTTTGAACCATAAAAATATGAAAACTATCAATGAAATTTATATTAGCTGCTGTTAATTATAAATTAAATTTGTAGTAGTTAAGTTAATTGATTGAAGTTTGATTGAATAATCGGTTTGTTTTAAGACTGGTTGGCGAAAAAGTGGACTAACTTATCCCTTGAGGGAACTTTAGCGGTGTCTTAAATAAACAATAAAATTATTAACTAAAATCGGATAATACTATTTGGTATATAGAAGAAGGCAGCTAACTGTTAACTTAATACTGCAAACTGAAGAACTTTTATAGCAAACCTCTAGATTTGATTTCAAGATATTTGTTAATAGTATCGATAGTCAGATTTTCAGGAGTGGTAAGAATAGAATAGATTCCATATTTTTTAAGTTCGTTAACGATGAGACGTTTTTCAAACGCAAATTTTTCCGCAATTACTTTGTCATAAACTTGTTGTACGGTTTGTGCTTTTTCTGAAATTAAACTATTGAGCTCAGTATTTTTAAAGAAAATAACGACCAATAAATGACTTTTGGCAATGGCTTTTAAATAGGGTAATTGCCTGTTTAAACCATCTAAAGTTTCAAAATTTGTGTACATTAAAATAAGGCTTCGGTGGGTAATATGCCTTTTTATATTGGCGTAAAGCCTGCTAAAATCGCTTTCAAAAAAATCAGTTTTCACATTGTACAGCGATTCTAATATAAGTTGCATTTGAGAACTTCTGCGTTGTGCAACAATCACATTTTCAATACGCTTAGAAAACGATAACATACCCGCTTTATCGTGCTTTTTTAATACAATATTGCTAATTACGAGTGTGGCATTAATGGCATAGTCAAGAAGGCTTAAACCATTAAAAGGCATCTTCATAATTCGGCCTTTATCGATAATGGAATATACGGGTTGCGACTTTTCATCTTGAAACTGATTTACCATGAGCTGATTTTTCTTCGCCGTAGCTTTCCAGTTTATAGTACGTAAATCATCACCTAAAACATAATCTTTAATTTGCTCGAACTCCATAGTATGTCCAAGTCTACGGACTTTTTTGAGACCGTATTCCAAGGCATTTTGATTGATATTTAAAAGTTCAAACTTTTTTAATTGTTTAAAACTCGGGTACGTGGGCACCATGGCACCTTGGTTAAAAGTAAAGCGTTTTGAAACTAAATTAATTATGGATGATGCATAAACATTTAAGCTTCCAAAGTAGTATTCGCCTCGTTCCGTAGGTTTTAAATGATAGGTTACAGATTTCGATTTTCTAGGTGTGATGATGTCTCTAATTTTAAAATCCCTGACTTGAAACTGTTCAGGAATTTCATCAATAATTTCAAGATAAATGGAGATAGGGTAGTTGTTATTAATTTTTAATTCAACTGTATTTTTATCACCATTTGAAAATTTATCTGGTAAAACCCGTGTTGCTTCCAATTTATTTTTACCACTAAAAACAATAAGAAAATCCAAAACAAATAAAAGAATAAGAACAAAAATGGCGAGTTGCGCAACGTTAAATAATACAGGAATGAAATAGCTTAAAACAAACAACACCACAATGCCAATACCTGTGTAAAAAAAACGGGGTTGTATGTAGAAGGGTTTAAAGAGTTTCATCACTAATGTTGATTCGTTTTTTGTTTAGTTGTTGATTTGTGACTGAATACTGCAACTGTGACTGCGACTATATACTGTGACTGCGACTATATACTGCGACTGCAAACTGCAAACTAGCTAGCGTGGTATCTCAACCGTTTCAATAATTTGTTTTATAATTTGTTTACTGGTAACACCTTCCATTTCGTGTTCTGGGGTTACAATAACTCTGTGATGTAGTACAGGAATAGCAGCACGTTTTATATCTTCTGGGGTTACAAAATCGCGTCCGCTCATAGCCGCAAAAGCTTTGCTGGCTTTTAATATGGCAATGGAGGCCCTGGGGGAAGCACCTAAATACAAAAATTGATTACTACGGGTAGCCACAATTAATTCTGCAATGTATTTTAGTAAATGCTCTTCTATTAAAATTTGAGTGACTAAATTTTGATAATCTGAGATTTGTTTAGCAGTCAAAAACGATAAAACTTCACCTGTTTTAGACTTTTCCTTTAGCTGATGCTCTCTTGATAAAATTTCAATCTCTTCATCCAAATTTGGGTAACCAACATCTATTTTAAACAAAAAACGGTCTAGTTGTGCTTCTGGTAAACGATATGTTCCTTCCTGTTCTATAGGGTTTTGAGTGGCTAAAACCATAAAAGGAGCATCTAAAAAGAACTGATTCCCATCAATGGTTATCTGTTGCTCTTCCATCACCTCAAACAAAGCGGCTTGTGTTTTGGCGGGTGCTCTGTTT
Source organism: uncultured Flavobacteriaceae bacterium (assembly GCA_963975495.1). Lineage (GTDB taxonomy): Bacteria > Bacteroidota > Bacteroidia > Flavobacteriales > Flavobacteriaceae > CAXBID01. The sequence goes on from CAXBID010000093.1 coordinate 4,875, forward strand.
ATCTCATCGATAAGAATCATATTTGAAAAAATAGGGCCTTTTTTAAACTCGAATTCTGAGTCTTTCAAGTTGAATATTGAAGTTCCTAAAATATCACTTGGCATTAAATCTGGCGTGAATTGAATTCTACTAAAGTCTACGCTTAACGATTTTGCTAATAGTTTTGCAGTAATGGTTTTTGCAACTCCGGGAACGCCTTCAATTAATGAGTGCCCTTTTGCTAGTAGCGATGCAATAAGCATATCTACCATATCTTTTTGGCCAACAATAACTTTACCAATTTCATCTTTTATTTTTTGAACACTTTGTTGAAGTTCAGATAAATCCAATCGGTTTTGAAATTTTAAGTTATCAGAATCTTTTAAAGCACTATCGTCAATTGATGATACAACGTTTTCAGGTTTTGGTGTAAATTTTTGATGGTCGTCTTGTAGGTCTTTATTTTCTTTCATCTGTTGTTTTTTATTTGTTTTTCAATTGTCAGATGCAATGCCCTCAAATAATTAGATAAAAATTCTAATTTATATTAGGCATTTCATAATTATTTTGAATAAAATGCTTCTATATGCCGGTTTAATTTGATTAAGTTTTCTTCAAAAAACTCATTTTTAGAACGTAACCAATTAATAAAATCAATAAGTTTCTTTACCTCGTCTTTTTTCTTTCCAGTTTTTGACGCTAATTTTTGAATAAACCCATCATTTAAGGCTGATGTGTCTAAATTATAATCGGTTCTTATTTTTTCTAAAAAGTACGTTATTTTTTTATCTATTACGTTTTTATGATCTTGAGTTTCAAAATATAAATTGGAAATTGTTTTAACAAAAGCAACGGTTGTATTTTGTAAAGGCTTAATGATTTTTATAATGCGTTGCCTGCGTTTAGCATTAAAAATGATAAACAAGATACCGAAAATAATAGCGGTATACCAAGCCCATTTAAATGAGAGTTGCTCGAGAAACCAGCTTAAGTTTGATTCTTTTTCCACATTATCATCATAACCAGTTTGTATTTTGGTATAGGAATCAAAATAGACGTCATTTTCTGGTAAGTAGGATATAATACCTTCCGCATATTTGTATCTATCCTCTTTTAAGAGATTATAATTGGTAAAGGCTTTTGGCTCTAAGTGTAAATATATTTTCCCTTCTCCAAAAGGAACTTCAATAAAATTGACATGCTTATAATCGATTTTAGAATAGCCTAAAACCGTATAATTTATAGAGTCGAAACTTGCAAAATAGTTGTCGCCTTCATTTCTATCAATAGCGATATCTTCAATATCTAAATATTTTAAAGATTGATAGGACGTACTATCTTTTTCATTAATAATATAATCGATATCAATATTTAAGGTATCATGAATTTTTTGAGAGAAGTAATAATCTGATATAAATAACGTATTTCCTGCATCAACAAAATTTAATAATTCATCAACAGAATCATCTTCCAAATAATCAGAATTTCCAATAATTATAAAACTTCCTTCAGCTACATGGTGGCCATAACCATCTTCAGAATTTGCTCTTAAATAACTAGCGGGTTGATGGTAAACAGTTCTTACTTTATGGTTTTTAAAAAGTTTTGGTAACTCTTTATAAAAAATACCAACGCCGTAGGGTTTGTTGCTTTTTTCGTTAAAAGATTCTTCCCAATCTACCGTTTTTGTTGTTTTTACACCAACAGCGATGGCCGCAGTAACAATTAGTGCCAAAATAACAAAAAGTATGGGTAATATCTTCTTCATTATTTTATCAGATTTAAAAGGGTCTCAAAATTACTCTTTGCTTTGTTGTATTGCTCAAAATTTAAAGAAAACCCACCATACCAAATGTAGTTGTATAAATAGGATGTATAAGCAAATTTACTACTAAAGGATTTTGAACTAAGTTCGTTTAAATATTCTGTATTGGTTTTATCGTCTTCAAATTTTATATGGTTTTTTAGGCTCAAGGTTTTCAGTACCAACAAATAATAATAACGGATTGCCAATCGGTAGTCATTACTATTTTCAGCATTTTTAATGAGCATATTTATATCAGCGTTTTCAATATTTTCTGCTGTTATTTCATCATAATTATTAATTTTTTTGTTTTTATTTGAAGTGAATAATCCAGCGCCACCTTCATTAAACAAAATATAAACTAAGTATAAAACGGCGATAGCTAATGCGCCATAAAACAACCAACTTAATGGCCCTAAATTGATACTTAAACTATCAGAATTATTTTTTTCTTTTAAATTAGGTTTACCATTTTTATAATCTTCATAATTACCAGAACCGCTTTGCGTTTCGGTAACTATTTCCTTGCCTTCATAATTGTATTTTCTTCCAGAATACTGATCTTTAAAATCGTTATCAAATTGTCTTGTCTGCTCTGGTTGTTGTGAAATTGTTGCGCCAGAAATGGTTTGATAATTTGTAATTACCAAAAGCAGAAGGATTATTATGTGTAATCTATTGAATTTCAAATGGCAGAAGGGCTTAGAGTAGGATTTTGTGTAATTTCTTTTTGTACCTTAAAAGGATATATTAAGTAGTAATAACTGATAATACCCAGTGTGATTAAAATAATACCAACCGATAGCCAATACGGCATAATGTTGGAATATCGTGTTACAAAACCTTCTAAAAAACCAGCAGAAAAAGTAAACGGAAACGTGCTGATTAAAATTTTTATTCCTGTTTTTGCGCCGTGTTTAAAGGATGTATATCGTGAATGTGTAGCAGGAAATAGAATACTGGCACCAAGAATTAAACCTGCTGCCGCTTCAATAACAATGGCAAATATTTCCATGGAACCATGAATCCATATACCGCGAACACTTTCCCAAAACACGCCTTTTTCATAAAAGAAATATTGAAAAGAACCCAGCATAATACAGTTTTTAAACATAATCCAGAGTGTGCCAATACCACCAAAAATGCCCAAAACAAATGCAATAATACCAATGCGTAAATTATTAATGGTAATACCTATAAAACTGCCCCAATTACTTCCGCTTTTATAAACGGCAACGGGGTCGCCAGCTTCAATATTTTCCAGTGACATATTCACATAAGCATCACCCAAAACGGATCGTACAAATTCGCCATCATTTGCGGCGGAAATAACGCCTATAAACGTAAATGCAAAAAATACAATAAAGGCGATATAAATAAACTTGCGGTATTGATAGCAAATTAAAGGCACTTCAGTTTTCCAAAAACCAACTATTCTATTGGTGTCCTCTCGTTTTGTTTTATAAATTTTTTGAAAGCCTTTAGCAGCTAACTGATTAAGATATACAATAACTTTACTTTTAGGATAGTAGGTTTGTGCGTAAGCTAAATCGTTAATTAAATGAATGTATTGGGACGCCAATTCATCGGGATCTTTTAAATCGTTGTTAAAAATGGCTTTCTCAAAACTTAACCATTTTTCCTTATTTTGTTTGATGAATGAAACTTCCCTCATAGAACTCGTTTAAACATTTTCAATTTGCTAAAAAATTATCCTTTTGCACCCAATTTTTGTCTTTTTTTCGTTCCGTAACGATGCTATGGAACTCTAAAAAGCCTTCAAATGGTCACGAAAATGATTAATTTTCGCTTAAATCCAAAAAGATTAAATGAGTTCTTATATTTGATAAATTAAAATATAAAATGTCAGAGTTACAAATTAACACGACGCAAAATGTCAAAATAATGTTTACTGCCGCTGGAGCAGGAGAGCGATTATTAGCATTCATCATTGATATGACTATTAAAATTGGCTATTTAATGGTTTTAAGTTGGACATTTGGTGTGTTTGAAAACATGGACGAATGGTCTCAAATAGGTATTAATACCGTGTTAAGTTTTCCGGTGATGTTTTATACGTTGACATTGGAGTCTTTTTTAGAAGGACAAACCATCGGAAAAAAAGCACTAAACATTAGAGTGGTTAAAATTGATGGCTATCAGGCGTCTTTATCCGATTATGTTGTGCGTTGGTTTTTTAGGATTGTAGATATTTACATTTTCGGTTTGGGTTTTTTTGTCATTCTATTTAATAAAAAGCAGCAACGGTTAGGGGATATGGCTGCAGGAACCGCTGTTATTGCATTAAAAGATAAAGTAACCATTAATCATACTATTTTAGAAAATTTAAAAGAAGATTATAAACCCACATACCCTAATGTTATTAAGTTATCAGATAACGATGCACGAATTATAAAAGAAACGTTTACAACAGCAAAAGCTTCAAAAGATTATCAAACTTTAATAAAATTAAGAAAAAAACTTATTGAAGTAACAGGTATTAAAGAAGTAAAACAGAAAAGTGATATCGAATTTATTAATGTCATTATGAAAGATTATAATTATTATACTCAAAGCATGTAAGCAGATCGCCAAATTTTTCAATTGAAATGAAGAAAAATTTGTGCAGACTGCTTATCCCGAGCAGGGTCTCGGGATCTCTTAAAAAGAAACTGAATGTATAATGAGAACCAATTTTATATTACCGAAAAAGTGATTGAATCGCTTATCCCGAGCCTACCTCGGGATCTTTTTTAAAGAATTGAATAACTCTAGGAATCTATTCCGAATATTAGCAGTTAAATTTAAAATGGCCTTACCATACTATTTTATTCGAATGAAAAAGCTTATTCTTAGTTAGAAGTTAGAAGTTAGAAGTTAGAAGTTAGAAGTTAGAAGTGATTTTTATGTTTCTAAAAACCAACAACTACTCAATAATCTCAACTTTTTTAATATAAATATTTTTAAGCGGCCAATCAACTTCATCGGTATCAACAGCAGCAATTTCATCAACCACATCCATACCATCAATCACTTTTCCAAAAATGGTATAATCGCCATCTAAAAAGTGCGCGCCACCTTTTTGCGTCACAATAAAAAACTCATAAGGAGACGCTAATTTATAAGGGTTATCAATTTCACCACTAGGCATAGATATAACACCTCTATCATGTTTAAAACCATGTTTGGTATCGGTTGGCAACAAATATTTTCCAATTCTGCTGCGTTTTCTAGCTGTTTTTCTATCATCGCTATTTCCCCCTTGTATAATAAAGTTGTCAATAACCCTGTAAAACTGTGTGTTGTTAAAATACTTTTGTTTGGTCAAAAATATAAAGTTAGAGCGGTGATACTTTGTTTCGTTGAATAACAAAATATCAATCGTTCCAAAATCTGTGGTAATTCGTACTTTGTTCTCTTTATGTTTTTTGTCATAATCCTGAAAAAAGAACATAGCACTTTTAGAATCTAGTTTTTTGAATGTTTCCTCTTTTTCAGGTGTCTCTTTATCTTTTTTACTTGTTTTTGTAACCTCAGGTTCGGTCTTTTTTTTATCCTTAGATTGTTTATCTTCACAATTCAGAAATAAAAAAGGAATACATAAAAGCAATACAATACGCATGTAAATGAATTTTGATGAATTTTTAAAATCGTTATCAAAAATAAAAAATATACAGCTACCAGCCGAAGACTCTCAGTTTAAAATGGCACCACCGTTTCGAAAAGAATTGTTGCAAAGTCGTAAAAACGATATTAAAGAGGCTAAACAAGCAGGTGTTTTAGCCTTGTTTTACCCTAATATTAACCACGAAACAACGTTGGTCCTTATTTTAAGAAAAACCTACAAAGGCGTGCATTCAGCGCAAGTTGGCTTTCCTGGCGGTAAGTTAGAAACTGGTGATGCGTCATTAAAAGAAGCCGCTATACGAGAAACTTTTGAAGAAGTTGGTGTGCCCATAAATACTATTGAAATTATTAAAACATTATCGTATGTTTACATTCCACCAAGTCATTTTTATGTGCAACCATTTTTAGGGGTAACCAAAAAAACACCACAATTTATTAAGCAAGATGATGAGGTTGAGGCTATTATTGAAGTACCACTAAACCATCTTTTAGATGAAAAAATAGTTAGAAAGAAAATAGTGAGTACATCTTACAGTATTGATGTTGAGGTGCCTGCGTTTAAATTAAGCGGACATATAGTATGGGGGGCAACGGCTATGATGCTAAGTGAAATTAAAGACCTGTTAAAACAACTTAGGTAGAATGATAGTTTTATTACATTTGCATACTCAATATGAATGAGTTTAATAAGAGTTTAGCAAACTATTTTTGTTTTTAGCAAGGCGAAATTTTCAAGTATAGTATTATTACAGTTGAAAATTTCAACGTAGTTAAAAAAGAAAATAGGAAGCTAAAAATTTTGAAATTTATTTATATTGAGTATTTTAACTAACCAATTTTGACGCGTGATTTATGGGATTATTTAAGAAAAATCCATTCGGGCATATACTTTTTGTAAAAAAATGGCTCATAAGAATCTTTGGGTTACTTACCCATAGGCGTTTCCGTGGGTTTAACGAATTACAAATTGAAGGTTCCGAGATTATCAAAAACCTGCCAGATACCAACGTGCTATTCATTTCAAATCATCAAACCTATTTTGCCGATGTCGTATCGATGTTCCACGTATTTAACGCTAGTTTAAGCGGACGTGATGATTCTATAAAAAATATAGGTTACATCTGGAATCCAAAGCTAAACATCTATTATGTGGCGGCTAAAGAAACCATGAGAGCAGGTTTATTGCCAAAAATATTGGCTTACATGGGTTCTATAAGTATAGAGCGTACCTGGAGAGCCGAAGGGCAAGATGTGAACCGTCAGGTAAAAATGAGCGATATTTCCAGTATAGGAAAAGCTTTAGATGATGGTTGGGTCATCACCTTTCCGCAAGGCACCACCACACCGTTTAAACCTATTAGAAAAGGAACTGCTCATATCATTAAACGCTACAAACCTATTGTTGTGCCTATTGTTATTGATGGTTTCAGACGTTCTTTTGATAAAAAAGGCTTGCGTATTAAAAAGAAAAATATCTTACAATCTTTTGAAATAAAAGAACCTTTAGATATTGATTACGATAATGAAACCAATGAAGAAATTGTAAAAAGAATTGAATACGCCATCGAGCAACACCCTTCTTTTTTAAAAGTAATTCCTCAAAAAGAATTGGAAGCCCTTGAAGAATTGAACAAATTAAGGAAGTGGCGAAAAACGTCAACGTGAAGCAATATTTTTTCTGGGCGTTACCCAAAAGGGTCGGGCTTTACACTACAATCTTTCTTGTGCTGAACTTGTTTCAGTATCAAATCAAAGTTTTCTAAATATTAAGAACAGTCTGTAAAACTATATGATAGATCCGCACAAAAAAGGATTTCCATTACAATCCCTAACGCGAAATGATTTCTAACTAATAAGAATTAGTACTAAAGGAGGAACAAAATTCCTATTATATTAAAAATAATTGAGGGATAATGTGTATTTTTATTCCATATATAAAGAGTTGTAAGCAATTAAACGAAAAAATCTTGAGAAATAGAATATTACTGACAATTATAACAGTTTTGACTTTCTATTCTTGCGGAATTTTTAAAACGCATCATAAGGATAAACTAATTGATTTTGAAAACAACTCAATCAATAATCAATCACTAAAGTTAAATGGATATTATTATACTGAATTTGAATTTGGAGAAAATTCACCACCTTTTATTGACGATTACATAAGAAAAACAGGAATAAAAAAAATAAAATATTTATCGGTATTTTTTATTTACGAAGATGGTTTTATAATTAAAGTTGGAGGAATTAACGGACTTTCACATTTTTATTGTGCAGAAAAAAACACTTATGAAAACACATATGAGAGCGCACACAAAACAATTGAATTAATGCTAAAATCCCAAAATTCATCTGAAAAAAGAACTAAACGTATTTGTGGATTTAGTCCTAAAGATATTGGTGATAAAGGTTTAGCCGAAATTGAAAATAATAATATTAAAATTCAATTCTATAGCATTGAGATGCAAAATCCAACAAAAGATTCTTTCAATTCAGCGTATTTATATGAATTAAACGGAACTATAAAATCGGACTCAAGTTTTGTAATAAAAAGTGAAATGGAATTCAGGACTAACAAAAAAACAACTGAAAATAAAATATTCAAATTTAGACAAACTGACCAGAAACCGAATATTGAAAATTATTTTAAAAAGAATATTAATCGATTTAACTAACTGCTTACAATAACTAAGCATTCGTGTGGTCGGTACGACCCAACATGAATGC
>CAXBID010000094.1:0-12912 GCA_963975495.1 uncultured Flavobacteriaceae bacterium
GGAGAAGCGGTTTTCTTATGTTTTTAATTCAAAATAGTTCTCAAATTTTAATTCGAGTTCCTTATAAATGTGGTCATTCCTAAAAAATTGGGAATCTAGATAAAATGTTGAATAAAATTTTATCATTACATTTGTTAAAACAAAATTTAAGATATTATCATGTACGAAACTATTCTAATACTTCACTCATACTGGGCCTATTTAGTGCTATTAATATTAATACTAGCTACTGGGAATGCGGTATTCAAATTCTTTTTAGGTAAGGAATATAGTGCCAAGGATTTTAGAATAGCATTGTTCACGTTAATAGTATCGCACATTCAGTTACTAATAGGATTACTACTTTATTTTGTATCTCCAAGATTACAATCATGGAGTGAACTAGGTATGGGTGGTGTCATGAAAGATGCTGTAAACAGATTATATTTAGTTGAGCATCCAACTATTAACATTTTAGCAGTAGCTTTAATAACAATAGGGTATTCCAAACATAAAAAGAAACTAACATCTGGTGCAAAACTAAAAAAAATAGCTATTTTTTATACGATTGCTTTAGTGTTAATCTTATCAAGAATTCCCTGGAGTACTTGGTTAGCATAATATAAATAAGCAACAAAGTATTAATATATACACTCAGACCTCACAGTCCCGAAGCGTCGGGACTGTGAGGTTTCGTTTTATCTAACAAATAGTATTATTAAACGAAAACCATAACGTTTAGTTTCTCCCCTTCGGGGAGATGTCCGATAGGACAGAGGGGCTTTCCTTAATAACATACACATAAACAGGAAAGTGATCACTAAAGCCACCACTAAAGCCGCCATAACCCCAACTTCTAAACGGATAGCCTTTGTAAGCTCCTGTTTTAGTTATTAGATATTGCTTATTAAAAATGCCTGCTTTATAAAAACGAAAAGACGAATAATCTTTTTCCAGTAAAGGTTTAGTAAGTAATATTTGGTCAAACAAGCTCCAATTGTCTCGATATGCCGTTGTGCCTATTCCGTTTTTAAAGACACTTTCATAAGGGTTATAAATACCCTTTAATCCAACCCGCTTTTTGTTCTTTTGCGTTTTCAAAACTGTTTTAACACTAGTATTGGTGGGGTTATCGTTTAAATCGCCCATGATAAACATTTTAGCATAAGGGTCTATACTTTGAACAGAATCAACCAAACGTTTGGTTAGTTTTGCAGCAGCAACACGTTTTGGGTTGCTTCTTGCTTGCCCGCCACTTCTAGATGGCCAATGATTTACAATCAGGTAAATAAGTTCACCATCTAAATTTCCACTAACTAGCAGCTGATCTCTGGTATAAACTCGTTTTTGAGTAGCATCATCATACAGTTTTAATTCATGACTACTTGAAGAAATAGGGGTAAATAGTTCTTTTTGGTATAATAGAGCTACGTCAATTCCGCGCACATCAGGAGATGAATAGTGAACAATGCCGTAATTTTTTTTTATCAATAATGAATCATTAACTAAATCTTCAAGAACAGCTCTATTCTCAACTTCGGAAACCCCAATTATAGCTGGAGAATTATTAGTGACATCTAAACCAATTTCTGAAATAACATGAGCCATATTTCTAACTTTCTTTTTATAACTAGACTCACGATTTGTTTTAAGTTCCATCATGGGGCTAGCCTCATCAAATTTCGTCGGGTCGTTAATCGTATCAAATAAGTTTTCAAGATTATAAAAGGCAACCGTATGGATTTTATATGTTTTTTTCTCCTGTCCGTTAAGCAAAAAACAAAAGAAAAAGGATAACAGAAAAAGGGTAATATGTCTCATTAATAACTAACTATGATTACTGTTTTCAATACAAAACTTAAGCCAAAAGTAGATATTTAATATAAATGAATTAAATTTAAGTTTTTGAAGGTAATTCTAAATTAAGAAATGAGTAATTACTTATTAGTATTTTTAATTACAATTTTATCTATTTTCACATCCCTCGCCCAAGATACAGTTATTAAAGGTAGCGTTAGGGATGGCGTGTCTTTTCAGTTAATTTCAGGTGTTACCGTAACTATTGAAGAAACAAATCAAACGACTACAACAGATGCTTTAGGTGAATTTATTTTTTCTGAAAAAGTGCCTTTAGGCGAACAGGTTTTAAAAATTTCAAAAATAGGTTTTATTACAAAACGCTATCCTATTGTTGTAAACGAAAATGAAACCGTAAACATTTCAGATATGACTTTAGAAAGAGACAGTTCTAAAAGTCAAGATTTATTCACAATCGCACTTTCTGATGATGAATTGGATAATGATTTTTTAGGTTCAGATAATATTTCAGGACTTTTGTCATCATCACTAGATTTGTTTCAACGCACAGCAGCGTTTGAGTTTAGCTCATCTTTTTACAGATTACGAGGTTTGGATTCTGATAACGGAACCATTTTAATTAATGGAATTGAAATGAATAAACTCTATAACGGTAGGCCACAATGGAGCAATTGGGGCGGATTGAATGATGTGATGCGGAGTCAGGAATTATCTGCTGGATTAACACCATCAAACGTCAGTTTTGGAGGAATTTTAGGAACTACCAATATAAATACACGAGCTTCAGAAATGAAGGAAGGTGGTCGATTAACCTATTCTTCGTCCAATAGAAGTTACACAAATCGCCTTATGGTTTCCTATGCTTCTGGGTTGTTGAAAAATAATTGGGCTTACACTTTATCTTTAGGAAGACGTTGGGGAAATGAGGGTTATCAAGATGCCACGTTATACGAATCTAATTCGCTTTTTGTTTCCGCAGAAAAAAAGATAAATGATAGACACAGTTTAAATTTTACAGGTATTTATGCTCCAAACCGACGAGGAAAATCATCACCAAATACCCAAGAAGTATTTGATTTAAAAGGGATAAAATATAATGAATATTGGGGATTTCAGGATGGTGAAAAGCGTAACTCGCGAATAAAAGAAGTTGAAGAACCTATATTTATGCTAAACCACTTTTGGGATATTAATAGCAAAACAAAATTAAATACCAATTTAGGATATCAGTTCGGTGAAACTGGAAATAGCCGTATTGCATTTACGGGAACAAATAGAGTGGTGACCGTTGACGGACAGGAAACTTTTGAAGGTGGGGGACGAAACCCAAGCCCGACTTATTATCAAAAACTACCAAGTTATTTAGAACGTAATTTTCCTGACGATTTAGAATTTGCTTACGGTGCGCAACAAGCCTTTTTAAAGAATGGGCAACTTAATTGGGAAAGTTTGTACCAAGCGAATTTAATAAACGCGTCACAAGGTAAAAACTCTACTTATATGATTTATGAAGATGTGGTTGATGATTCTCAATTTACTGCAAATACTATTTTAACCAGTGAAATAAACGATAATATATTATTTAATGCTGCCTTAAATTACAAGAACTTAAAGTCTGAAAATTTTGGGCAAGTTCAAGATTTATTAGGAGGAACAGGCTTTTTAAATGTGGATGCTTTTGATGGTATTCAATTCGATTTAAGAAATCCTAATCAGGTTTTACAAGAAGGCGATAAATATAGTTACAATTATAATGTGTTTGCCAATGTTATTTCTGGTTTTGCCCAAGCCACATTTAAATATAAAAAGATTGATTTTTATACATCTGCCAGCTTAACAAATACGCAATACCAAAGAGAAGGTTTGTTTCAAAATGAAAACTTTGAAAATAATTCCTTTGGAAAAGGCGAAAAACTAGCCTTTACGGGTTTAGGTTTTAAAGGTGGATTAACCTATAAATTAACAGGCGCGCACTTATTTGATGTCAATGCGGGTTATATCACCAAAGCGCCATCCATAAGAAATAGTTACACTAATTCAAGGTCAAATCAAAATATTGTTCCCAATATTACAGAGGAGAAAATCATGACTGTTGATGCCAGTTATATTTTTAGAACCTCAATTATTAATGCAAAACTTACGGGATATTACACCAGTTTAAAAGATGCCAATGAAATCTCGTTTTTCTTCGCAGATGGTATTGGTAATGTTATTGCAGGTTCAGGCACGCAACAATCTGGGAATGATGACACCGAGTTTATTCAAGAAATACTTACAGGAATTGATAAGGAACATTTAGGAGTAGAATTAGGTGTTGAAGCGCAAGTAACATCAACTATAAAATTGAAAGGTGTAGCTTCGGTGGGGCAATTTATTTATGCGAATAACCCCGATTTGTATTTGTCTTCCGATAGATTTGAAAATGTCTATTTAGGTACTTCAAAACTAAAAAACTATAAGGTTGCCGCAGGCCCACATCAAGCTTTTTCTGTAGGGTTTGATTATCGTGATCCTGATTTTTGGTGGTTTGGCGCTACGGCTAATTTTTTCAGAAATACCTATATCGATATAAGTCCGTTAACCCGAACCGATAATTTCTTTAAGGATATTGATGGCTTTACCTTTAGTGATTATGATGAAAATCTGGCCAGAGAACTCTTAAAACAAGAACGATTTGACGATTATATGTCCGTGAATTTAATTGGTGGGAAATCATGGAAAATCGATCAATACTATATCGGTTTTTTTGCGAGTATTAATAACCTGTTAGATGCCGAATACAAAACAGGTGGTTTTGAACAAGGTAGAAATGCTAATTACAGACAATTAAGAGATGATAAGGCTTTAGATAGACCTGTTTTTGGTTCTAAATATTGGTACGGAAGGGGAGCAACCTATTTCTTAAATCTGTATGTAAAATTTTAATTTAAGAATAATTAGGATGTCTAAAATAGAGTACAAGTGTCATTTTGAGCGCAGTCGAAAAACTTAGGATTTGGGTTTTTAAAAACATTTCGACTGCGCTCAATGTGACAAAATTTGAACATAGTACTCTTTAAATGAAACTGTCATTCCCTCGAAGGGGGAAACTAAAACATATATGAATGATGAATAAAATTAATAAAATAGCATTTAGTTTCGTTTTGATGCTACTTGTTACATGGTCCTGCGTAAATGATGATGATTATGGTATTCCGAGTCCGGGTGATCCTGAAATCATAATGATTCCTGCTAACAAAATCACAACGTTTAGAGCGATACACCAAAGGTATGAGCAGGCTATTAATAATGGTAATTTAATTGCTACCATTGATGCGGATGAAGATATATATCTTAAAGGTTACGTCGTTTCCAGTGATGCCGCTGGCAACTTTTTTGAAGAGCTCATTCTTCAAAATAAAACAGATGACAGCAACCCTGATAACGACCCAAGACTTGGTGTTAAAATCGATATTAATGTCAGTAGCTTATCTGATACTTACGAGTTTGGTAGAAAAGTATATATAAAATTAAGCGGATTAACGATAGGAAAATCCAATGGTATTATAACGATTGCGAAAGGAGAAGGACAACGTTTAGAGCAAATACAAGAGTTTGAGTATCGCGATGTGGTTATTAGAACTGATGAAGTGGCTACCATTATTCCGAAAAGCACAACATTGGTTAATTTAACCGAAGCCGATAGAAATACACTTGTTAAACTTGTAAATATGCAATTAAACAGGTTTGAATTGGGCGCAACATTTGCCAGCGAATCTATCGATCAATTTGATGGCTTGCGCACTTTAGAAAGTTGCGATTCTGGGGTGTCTATTATTATGCAAACCAGCACGTTTTCCGATTTTAAATCGCTTAATGTACCACAAGGTCAAGGCGATATTACAGGTGTTTTTAGTAGAGATTTTGGAGATGATTTTAATGTTATAATTCCGAATAGTGCCGTTGATGTTGATTTTACCAATACCGAACGTTGCGACCCGATGGAATTGGATTGCGGTTTAGCAGAAACTGTAGGAACTGAAAATTTATTTTATGAAGATTTTGAGGCACAAAGAAATAATAGATCTATAGAAATTGTGGGTTGGACTAATTATATAGAAGCAGGTACCGAAGGTTGGGAAGGCTATTCTTCAACATCTTCAAATGCATCTTTAGGGCGTTCTGCAAGAGTACAACCTGCAAGTTCGGGAGATTTAAGCAATATCACCTGGCTCATTACACCTGCCATTGATTTGGATACGTATAATGATGTAACACTACGTTTTAAAACCTCTAACAGTTTGGCTGATAGCAGTTTTATGGAGGTGTTGTATGCTTTAGATTGGGATGGAACGGAAGCCAATATAACTTCGGCAACTTGGGGCGTTTTATCTGCGGCTTATGTGGTTAAAGATTCTGATTCGTTTGTACAGTGGTTTAATTCTGGAAACGTAAATTTATCCTGTGCTAATGGTACCATGCATATTGCATTTAAATACACAGGTGGCGGTATAGATACTTTTGATGGGATTTATGAATTGGATGAAATTAGTGTTGATTATGTGCCATAGTGTTTAATCTAAGAATAGGAATGAAAATCCATATTCTCTTCATAAAATTGTCGATAATAATTACTTTTATTCTGTAAGAGGCGAGTTTTTACATAGAAAACGATCCAACTATGCAAATAATACATTTGATTTTTACCTATGCACAAGCAAACCCTAAAAAAAACTAAAAAAGCTATTTTTTGCCACCGCTCAATAATATGATAAATAAAATTCTATGCATAGATATTGAAACCACCAAACAAGGAAAAATAAAAGATGTTGGTGCGCTTTTTAATGGACAAGAATTGCATGAAAGTCAACTTACCAAGCTTGAAAACTGGATAAATCAAGCAGAATATATTTGTGGTCACAATTTAGTAGCACACGATATTCCGTTATTGGAAAGGGTATTGGGAAATAAAATTTTCAAAAATAAGAAGATCGTTGATACATTATTATGGTCTCCCCTCTTGTTTAGTGACAATCCATATCATAAGCTTGTCAAAGGTTACAAAATAGTTAATCATAGTGATTACAACAACCCTTTATCAGATTGCAAATTAACCAAGCAATTATTAATTCACGAACTGAATAGATTCAATGAATTAGATACAAACATTAAGCAGGTCTATGCGAGTTTATTATCCGATTCTGATGCATATTCAGGATTTTTAGAATTGATTAATTATCAAACAAACAACATTGATACTGTTACTAAAATAGAAGATTTATGTAAAAATAAAATCTGTGATAGCTCCAACATATTTCAATTGGTAAAGGATAACCCTATTGAACTAGCCTATGCTGTTTCACTTATTAACACTAAGGAAGACAAATCGATATTAGCCTATTGGGTTAGTAAAACGCTTCCCAAGACACAAAAAATATTAGATGACGTCAGATTTAAGTTCTGTGGTAAACAGACTTGTACTTATTGTAATTCAAATCTAAATCCTAAAAAAGCTTTATTAAGCTATTTTGGATACGAAGACTTTAGAAGCTTTGACCAAGATGAGGACATAAGCCTACAAGAAAAAACTGTTAGAGCTGGATTAGGTTCAAGTTCATTTGTGGCTGTTTTTCCAACAGGGGGAGGCAAATCACTTACTTTTCAATTACCAGCTCTAATGAAAGGTTCCTTGTCCCGTCAACTAACCGTAGTAATATCTCCCTTAGTATCATTAATGAAAGATCAAGTTGAAAATCTTGAAAAGCGTTTTGACATTACAAAAGCCGTAGCTATAAATGGATTATTATCTCCACTAGAAAGACAAGATGCCATCGAACGTGTCTTAAAAGGGGATGTTCAACTCTTATATCTATCTCCTGAGTCTTTGCGATCACCAACGATATTAAGAATTTTAAAACAGCGTTCTATAGCTAGGTTTGTCATAGACGAAGCGCATTGCTTTTCGTCTTGGGGACAAGATTTCAGAGTAGACTACTTATACATTGCAGATTTCATAAAAAGTCTTGAAGAGGAGAGAATGTCTGGTAAAATACCTGTGTCTTGTTTTACAGCTACTGCAAAACCACAAGTTGTTGAAGACATCAAAACGTATTTTAAAACAAAACTCAATATTGAGTTAGACGAATATGTAACAAGAGCCAGTAGAACCAATCTAAAATATGAGGTCATAGCGATTAAAGATCCTGATCGAAAAATAAACGCACTACTACCCTTGTTGGAACGCTGTGAAAAACCTGTAATAATATATGCCTCCAGAACAAAAAGGGTTGAAGGAATACACGGTTTAATAGAAAAAGCGGGTTTTAATTCTACCTATTTTCACGGAAAATTGAATAAAGACGTAAAGAAAGATTTCATGGATTCATTTATGGATAATGAAAAAGACATTATTGTAGCAACATCCGCATTTGGAATGGGAGTAGATAAAGATGATGTAAAATCTGTCATCCACTACAATATATCCGATTCTTTAGAAAACTATGTTCAGGAAGCAGGAAGGGCTGGAAGAGATGAACGCATACAAGCCAAATGTTATATTTTGTACAACGAACAAGATTTAAACAAACACTTTAGTCTGTTGCAACAGACCAAAATAAATCAAAAGGAGATTCAACAAATATGGCAAGCACTTAAGTATTTGTCTAAATATAGAAAAAACAACAAAATAAGTAACTCGGCTTTAGAAATAGCCAAAAAAGCGGGCTGGGATACCGAAATTCAAGAATTAGAAACCAGAGTTAAGACGTCTATAGCAGCTTTAGAAGATCAGAGCTTCTTAAAACGCAAACAAAACTCACCAAGTATTTTCGCAGATAGTTTAATGGTCCCAAACATATCCAAAGCTCTAAAGATAATACACCAAAGCAAAAGCATTACAGAAGCTCAAGTTCAAAATTGTTCAAGAGTTCTGCAGCGTATTATAAAAGATGACGAGTGCAGAATTGATTACTTAGCGGATAGAACTGGATTAAAACTAAATGAAATTAGAGATGTCATTGATATACTTAGAAATCTTAAAATTTTAGGAGATGCAAAAGACCTCACTGCATTTATCAATTTAACGCAGTCAAAAAATAGCTCAAAAAAGATACTTGATCGATACCTGAAAATTGAAATTGCAATGCTACAATTTTTTAAAAAAGATATTAAAATTTCAATGCGCCAACTCAATCAAAACATAAATGATATGGATGTCGAATCAGAGATTTATGAATTGAAAAATATTCTTAACTATTGGGGAAAAAGAAATTTTATTACAAATCAACGTATTGACAGAGGTCATGATTTATACCAAATAAAAGTAAAACAATATGATGCTTTAAAGCAAGATATTCAATGGAGACATGAATTGACATTAGATGTTTATGAACTTTTAGAAAAATTTTACATTGAGCAAAAGGAAAAACAAGATGATCAAGATAAAAAAGACTTGCCTGTTAGCTTTTCAATGTTAGAGCTTAAAAACTCCAACCAACTATTCGGGCAAATTAAAGAGGAAGACATTAAACGATATGAAAAAACCCTACTATTTCTAAACCAGATAAAATCAATAAAACTTGAAGGTGGTTTTATGGTAACATATAATAGGTTAAATATTGAAGACATTGACAGCTCAATTCCAAAATTTACGAAAGAGAACTTCAATAAAATGGACCAACATTATCACCATAAGACAGAACAGATTCATATTGTTGGCGAATATGCTAAAAGAAGACTTCAAAATTATGAGTCTGCATTGGCATACGTTAATGACTATTTTAGTCAACCCTACGAAGAGTTTTTAGCTAAATATTTTCCGAGACGTAAAAAAGAAATTAGTCGGCCACTTACACCTGAACGGTTTAAAAAAATTGCAGGAGAATTGGATATTGACCAAAGACGTATCGTTGACGACAACAAATCAGATAACATATTAGTTTTAGCAGGACCTGGAAGTGGTAAAACCAAAGTCCTTGTTCATAAAATTGCCAGCCTTTTATTGCTAGAAGATATTAAACCAGAACAATTTTTAATGCTTACATTTTCAAAAGCAGCGTCTTTAGAATTTAGAGCTAGAGCCAGAAAACTTGTTCCAGAGTATTCGGGACTTATTAAAATAACCACTTTTCATGGCTTCTGTTTTCAATTAATGGGACAGTTGGGAGATTTAAAGAAATCTGAAAACGTAATTCAAAAATGTATTACTGCGATTAACAATGAAGACATTGATATTTCCTCAATTATTAATAAGAGCGTTTTACTCTTAGATGAGTTTCAGGATGTAAATACTATTGAATGGGAACTTATACAAACCATAATTAATAAAGCTGGAAATATAAGAGTAATTGCTGTTGGTGATGATGATCAAAACATTTATGGCTTTAGAGGGTCTTCCAATAAAAACATGATAGAGTTCAAAGAGAAATATAATGCCACACAGTATTCTCTAATTAAAAACTATAGAAGTAGTGCAACTATTGTTGAATTCAATAATGAATTACTTCTTAGAATTCCTAATCGGTTAAAAACTCATGCCTTAGAACCTATTGATAAACATGCGACATCTAAAATTAGATTAGTGAGATACAACACCTCATACTTGGAAAAATCATTAGCCGAAAAAGTAATTCAAGATAATTACAATGGAACAAGAGCTATACTGGTCAGAACCAACAAACAGGCTCTAATGCTAAGTACATTCTTAAATGAATTAGGTCAGAAAACTAAACTTATTACAGGTCTTGAAGGCTTTAGTCTCAATCATTTATTTGAACTAAGAACTTTCACGAATTATCTAAAACTTAAAAAAAATGACGCTGGTTTAATTTTTAATAATGTATGGATTGAAGCAAAAAATAAGTTTAAATCAGAACATCATTCTAGTATCCACTTTGATATTTGCCAAGAGATCATTAAAAAGTTTGAACTGAATTATGATAATCAAAAACAATTAATTGATTGGTACGAATATATTGGTGAAATAAAAATGGAAGATGCTATAAATGCTGATTCCAATGCGATAATAATTGCGACAATGCATAAGTCAAAAGGGAAGGAATTTGATCATGTATATCTGCTTTTAGAAGATTATGACTTCAAAAATACTGAGTCAAAACGAGTATTATATGTCGGTTGCTCTAGGGCAAAGTTGAGTTTACAGATACATTGCAACGCTTCATTCTTTGACAATTTCAATACTGATAAGTTAGCCATAATTAAATTTGAAGGTCAGACAAAACAGCCTGATTATTTTGAATTAATACTTGGGCACAAAGACATTAATTTAGGATCTCAAAAATATAGAAACACATTACATAGAATTAAAACTCTAAAATCAGGAGATACTCTAAAAAACGATTCTGTACAATTTACTGATAATATAGCAATTGGATTGGCTAAAAAAGATGGTGGAAATGTCCTTCTATTTTCAAGAGATTTTATGACTAAAAAATACGACGTCTTTGTTAAGGATGGCTATAAGCTATCCGACGGAAGTGTTGAATATTTAGTCTATTGGTATGACTCAAAAGATGATAAAGAATATAAGGTTGTTTTACCCAAATTGAAGTTTATAAAAATATAAAGTTATATGAATATGGTTATCATGTAGTCATCCAACCCATGAGCTTTATTTATGTCTCAAGCGATTTTTCCTTCAAAAACTTAACATTATTACCTCACAAGATACATTATAGCTCATTTATAATCAAAATAAAGCTCAAAAACTACAAATATTGAGCTAAAAATACTAAATTAGTGAGCTTAAAATAATTATAATGCTTACCGAAAGAGAATTAGAAATAGTTGAATACATAAAAAACCATGGGAATATTTCTTCCAAAGAAGCATATGATAATATATCTTCAAATTCTAGCTATGCAACTTTAAAACGTGATTTAGCGAAATTGGTTTCTCAAAATTACATTAAAACCCAAGGCAAAGGAAAAGGCACGAAGTATTTTATTTCTCCAGTTTTTGAATTAGTTCAACCAATGAATGTTGAAAAATATTATGAAAAGGAGATTGACGAAAGAGAAATAAAAGAAAGTTTTAATTTCAAGATCATTACAGAAGTTTTAAGTTACCATAATGTGTTCTCTAAAAGCGAATTGGAAACACTTGAAACACTTCAAAATAATTATAAATCAAATATCGCTCAGCTTTCAGATAATGAATATAAAATGGAACTGGAACGATTAGCGATAGATTTAAGTTGGAAATCATCTCAAATTGAAGGAAACACCTATTCATTGTTAGAAACAGAACGCTTATTAAAAGAAAAAGAAACGGCGTCTGGTAAAACAAAGGAAGAGGCTGTTATGCTTTTAAATCATAAGGATGCTTTAGATTTTATAATTGAGCATACTAATTACCTGAATCCACTTTCTGTTTCTAAAATTGAAGATATTCATAGTATTTTGATTAAGGAATTAGCTGTTGAAAAAAATTTAAGAAAAAGGCGTGTTGGTATTTCAGGAACAAATTATAGACCACTAGACAACGAATTTCAAATATTAGAGGCTTTAAAAAATACGTGCGATCTTATAAATAAGAAGGAAAATGTTTTCGAAAAAGCATTATTGACGCTAGTCTTAATTTCATATATCCAACCTTTTATGGATGGAAATAAAAGAACGGCAAGAATAGTCAGCAATGCGTTATTAATGAGCGAAAACCATTGTCCTTTATCATTTCGAACTGTGGGCTCGATAGACTATAAAAAAGCAATGTTGCTATTTTATGAACAAAACAATATTTCAAACTTTAAAGACATTTTTATAACTCAGTTTGAGTTTGCTGTAAACACCTATTTTTAGAAAAAACCAAGTAACAATATGAGTTAAAAACCCTAAAATGAACCTATTCGATACCCTTTTCTACAACATCTTTTCACATTACAAACCAAAGTATAAACAAAAGGCAAATAATATTGCCATAGTTTATATTACAGTTTTTCAAATGGCACTATTGTTGCTTTTAGGTGTCTTTTTTTCAGGGTTTTTTAGGCAAATGAATATGGATACGATGTCATCTTCAAAGGCATGGACATTATTCACTTTAATGGCTATTTTTATCTATTTCCTTAAATCCGCAAGAAGGTTTAAAGGATAATTTATTGGGTTATCCTTCTTTTTA
>CAXBID010000095.1:0-12825 GCA_963975495.1 uncultured Flavobacteriaceae bacterium
TTAGCCCCAAAGGGCATCACATTGACTTTTATAACCTTGGTTCGATTATTACCATGAAGTTAAATACTGATGCTATATACTTTAAAAGTGTCTTTGCCAACCTGCAAGGTTTTCGGAACCTTGTAGGTTTAAAAAAGCAAGCCAAAAATCTACAAGGTTTTTGA
Organism: uncultured Flavobacteriaceae bacterium; assembly: GCA_963975495.1. GTDB lineage: Bacteria > Bacteroidota > Bacteroidia > Flavobacteriales > Flavobacteriaceae > CAXBID01. The sequence continues at coordinate 165 of CAXBID010000095.1, forward strand.
AACCTTGCAGGACATGTCAATACCATGATAAACAAACCTAAAAATGGCAAGGCCTTTAAAACATGGCCACCGTCAAGGACGGTGGTTTTGCAATTATAAATAAAAACAGTAAACAGGTTTCTTTAAAACAAAAAAATTATGAAATTGAAACCACAGTAACCACCCCAATTACAAGAATAAGTATCAATACAAAATTTCTAAACTGCTCTTGAGAGACTTTATCTAATATTTTTTTACCCATCCATGTTCCTAAAATACTAACCACAATTAAAATGGGGACTAAATATAAATCGTGTTTGTGCATATAACCATTTAAATAATATATAATGGTTCTACTAAAATCTACCCCTAAATCAATAACAGCTGATGTAGCTATAAATTTATCTTTATTCATTTTAAAGGCTGCCAATGTTATGCCTCTTATAGCACCGCCAGTTCCCAAAAGACCCGCACTTAGTCCAGATAAAGAACCTCCAATAATGGCATTTTTTGTTTTAGGCGCAACCTTTAATTGTTTAAAAATTAGAAATAGTAAACTTAAAACTATCAAGAAGAAACCGAGAACATACGTTAATATTCTAGGGTTAAAATATTGGCTTAAATAAGCGCCAATGGTTACAAATAGGATAGCTGGCAACCCCAATGAGAAAATAATTTTCTTATCAATCCCTTTTTTAAAAAAAGCTATTTTAGACACATTACTTGATAAATGATATAATGCTGTAATTCCTAATACAGATTGAAAATCGAAAAAGAAATTGGCTATTGGAACAAAAAATACTGAAGAACCAAAACCGCCTATAGTTCCTAACACTTCTGCTATCAATGAAAGTATAATAAAAATAGGCAGGTATCTTGATAGCATACTTTACAGAATTAAGAGGTTAGGTCAAGTTAATTTTTTCTAGGAATTAGCTTTTCTTTTTCTAATGATTTGATTACTGCCTTAACATAATTACCAATGGTTTTTGTAACATCATTTGGTTCAATAATATCATAAGTTCCAGACCATACTAAAGATTTTTCTGAGGTATTTTTTAAATTGTACATTGATGCTTCTATATGAAATACTCTATATTTTTTATAATAATCTTGATTAAAATAGGCCTCCTGATACAATAAATAATACGGGATAAAACGTCGTAAATGATAATCGGTTTTTGGGGATTCACTACTGTAAGACTGATTATCATCTACACCTTTAACTAAAGAAACCAAAATGGAATCGTACCCTTTTGAAAGCAATATATCTACTTGATTTTCTATTTCTGCTTCTGTTTGTTGAGCATCTTGAAATGATTTTTCAAATACCACTACACTTTGTAGGGCATTGATTTTTCGAGCGTTTAGCTCATTTTTAAGTTGAAATTCGAAAACAGAACGTGATTCAAAATCTGGAGTTACACCAATTACTAACACGTTTTTAGGTCTAAATGTATAGTGCTCTGGGTTTTTCCAACTTTTGGTTAACCTAGTTGTTGAACAACTTGAAAGTATTACTATTAACAATAAGGACCCAAGCCTGCCCATAAGGTACCAAAATTAATTATTCAATTGCCTCTTTTTTTATAACTTCTTCATGGAATATTTTTGGAATAATAAGATTTTGCTCTTCTAAAACAACAATAACTAATCTAACATAATCATTTACAGTTTCATCAACAGATTGAGGGTCTGTAATATCTATATAACCCTTCCAAATTAATTCCCTATCTTTTGTTGGACAAATACAGTATAGTGAAGTTTCTGTGTGATAAACAGTATATTCATTATAATAGTCAGGGTTGTAATAAATATCCTGATATTTTAAATAATCTTCTTTAAATTTTATGTGCGTTTCGTCATAGTCATCATAATTTTCCTTGTATGCAATTTTGTCTTCAACACCTATAACTTTTGTAAACAATACTGCGTCAAAATTATTAGCAATTAATATATTTTCTATTCGATTTATATCTTTCCCTGATTGTTTCTCAATGGTAAAATCAGGTTCAAAAATATCCAAACTCATAACGGCCTCAATACCTCTCGCCTCATATTCATCTTTTAGCTGTTTTTCAAATTGATGCCTAACTTCAAAATTTGGCGTCATTCCAACAATTAAAACTTTGTTAGATTCAAAAAAATCAATATCAGGATTTTTCCAGTTTTCAATAAGATCCACAGATGAACAACTGAATAACAAAAAAAGTAAAGATCCACTGGCTAAATATTTCATTTTGTATAGACTATTGGTTATTGAAGTAATCGTTTTTGTTTTTCGTGTGCCATTATATCTTCAATCGTTTCAAATAAACGTTTTTTAAGGGTTCTATAGGTCTTAAAATATTTATTAATATCAGTTATAAGTTTTCTATGTTTATTTTTATAGGCTTTTTCTTCTTTTAATTGATTAACGCCATCTACCATTATTATAAGCTCATTTTCGTGGGTTTTAACCGTTTCAATATATGTTTTATTTTTCTTTTGTAGTGTATTTAATGTTTCAACTATTTCTTTACTTTTTGAAAAATGTTCAGAATCTATTAATTGTAGCGTATATGTTTTTATAAGATTTTGAAAGAAATGCTGTTCGTCTTTAATAAAACGTAATTCTGATAACCAATTTCGAGATGCCTCATGCATAACATCGGCATTAAGCCACTCAACATATTTAGGTTTTTTTTGTTTTGTTTTCATGATGATTAAAAATTTTAATTGTTATTCTTAATGAACTGGTTTAATCTCTAGATAATAATAAAAGCAGAAAAACAAACTTCTAGCAAAATTTGTTTTCTGCTTTCAGTTTAAGCAATTTCAATTACCTTTTTAGGCAGTTGTTTTGCTTCTTCCTTTTTCAGTAATTTTAACTTTAGAACACCGTTTTTATAAACAGCTTTCACTTCTTTATTTGGATTTACTGAAGTGGGTAGTTTTAATGATCTTTTAAATGAATTGTAATTAAACTCCTTACGAGTATAATCTTCTTCTTTTTCTTCTTCTTCATGGCTTTTTTCCCCACAAACATTCAACATGTCGTTTTCAATTGTAACATCAAAATCTTTTTTGTTAAATCCAGGAGCAGCAAACTCAATTTCAAAATCATCGTCATGCTCTTTCACGTTCATGGCAGGCATTAAGCCATCATCATCAAAAAAATCATCGGTAAAAAATTCGTCGTTGCTTAAAAAACTTTTTAAGCCATTATTCCAAGGGAATAATCTGTTTCTGTTGTTAAATCTAATAAGTGTCATAGGTATATTATTTAAAAATTAAACTTATATTTATTAACACCAACCTAGTGATATAAAATGTTTTATAAAATGATATCCATCAGTTTGATAAAGAGTTTTGTATCATTTTTATTTTTTAATAACACTTTTAATATATTCGAATAATTGCAGTTTCATAGTATTTGATTCTTGTAAAAAAACAGCAACGTCATATTCCATTTTAGCGTGTATTTCCATAAAAAAATAATCACAATTTATATCATCACACTCTAAATATGTTTTGATATGTTCCTGATGGGACATTAGTTTGTTTGATAATTTTAAAGCTTCTTTGTTGGTGTCTTCAACTTGTGCTTTGTATAGTTGTAAAGTCTCAAATAAATTAATGATACCAGCATTGTAAATATCTGAATCCAACAAGCTTTTCAAAAAGTCGAAATCATATTGTAAAAACTCAATTTGCGCTTTCCACTTTTTAGTGTCATCATCCAATTCTTCCATTGTTTTATCTCTATAAAAACTTTTAAATTCGCCTATTCTTTCCATGATTATTTTAGTTTTATCTGTTATACAATTAGTGTCTCAACATCATTTAATTTTGGGGCAGCTTATTTTTAATGCTTACAAAGCTGTTTTATTTCGTTAAGTATCTTTTCTTTTCGTGTGTCCGAAACACCCAAATGGTCTAGATAAAAAACATCGCCAATTAATTCGCGACAGAGTACAATATCCCTGCTTAATAAAAATTGTTTTTCTCTATTGGTTAATAAAGTAGATACTGTAATTGGATAGAGCCCTAACCTATCAATTCTATCTTTTAAACCATTATTTTTAGGGTAATCCCAGCTTAATAAATACAATCCCACACAGTTTCCATAAAGCATAGCATCCTCAGTAAAACGCGTATTTGTAACGACCCAACCCTGGGTAAGGCCATTGGTATCTTTTTGGTCTGGGTTCCAATTTTCCTTAACGTCTCTATATCTAGAGTTGATGTATAAAGGGATTTTTACATTACAATTTAAACCTTGCTCATTATGAAACTTGCATTCTACAACATAAGTTTCATTATTTTTGGTAGCTGTAACATCTATTTCGTGTGTAACGCATTTGCCCTGGATAATTTTATCAATCTCAACCAGATAACCTGAATACTTTAAAACGGCTCCAACAAAACGTTCAAACGGAAAACCTGTGGGTCCCAATTCGTAAATAGCTTTTTTGAGTTTATATTTTGAAGCTAAATAAGGCTTCTTCTTTTTAAGCAAAGCGAAAGCTCTATTATAAATTTCTTTGGTAGTAATACCTTGATATAACTCCCCTACTACTGCGTCCAATATTTTTTGGATAACCGTATCTTCTGCACCGGTATGCTTCAAAGAATTGCGAAGTTTCTCTAATGAAAATTCAGCTTTTTTCCCTGATGATTTAATGATGCTGATAGTACCTGTTTCCATAAATATATAATATTACGAGATCCTGTGGTTAATGATTAGAGCTACAATCTACTAGTTTTAAAAAAAGCTTTAACCCAAGCTTTTACTTGCCTTTTGGTCATACTATCGGCTTTTACAACGTCCTTGATTTTAGGTTCTAAATGGGTGTGCTTTTGCCTTATTTCTTTATATAATTTTTCACAAGTCCCTGCTGGACCAAAAAGTACAATGGCGTTAGCCTCTTTAATTCCTGAAATAATATTATTAAAGTATTTTTTTATTTGATGCTTCTCGCGTTCTAAATATTTGCTGTCTTGCACAACATCTTGGGGACCTCCTTTTAATCGAGTGCCCGAACCACCGTGAACATGAAAATGCTCTATATTGGACAGTATAGTATTAATACCCACTTTACCATTATAGAGTGTTACAACAATAGCTTTTTCTTTATCTAACCAAACACCTGCTTTCATTTTTTTTCTCCCTAACCCTCTCCTTAGGAGAGGGAACTATTATGGGATTATTTTTTATTTATACGTTATAATTTTATTTTTAATCAAAACTCCTCTTCTTTGTGGAGGTTTGGTGGGGACTTAATTTCTTAAATCATGCATAACCAATACGGGAACTATAGAATGATATGCAATATCCTTTACTAATGGGTGCGAAAACATACTACCAAAAAAGGCATGTTTTTTATTAATAAAAGCCACCATATCGCTATCTCTGCTCTGTACAAAACAATTAATTGCTGTTGGTATTTCCATGTGGCTTAAAGTGTGAAATGAATAATCAACACCCTCAAAAGCGCCTTCCAATAATTTCTTATTATTAAGCTGTTTTTTATCCAACTTATTTTCTTTGGAAATATGTAATATCCTGATAGCGGCATTACAATTTTCTGCAACATCAACCAAATGTTTTAATTCCCGTCTTTTAAAATGTGTTTTATAACTAGTGGGAAACACGATTTCTTTTGGCAAATTATGTTTTGCCTTTAATGGCACAACAATTACAGGACAATTCCGTACTTTTTCCATAACACTTAAAGCGGTGCTTCCGTAAACCACTTTTCGAGAGTTTGTTTCTCCTCTGGTTCCCATAACTATCATTTCTATATCTTTTTCCTCAACTATAATTTTAATGGCTTCCAATGGACTATTAAATGCTGTAATAGGAATAAAATGATGCTTGGTGCTTTTATTGTCCCTAAAGGTAATCATATCCAACACTTTGGCTAAACCATTTTCAGAATTGGCCTTTGCTGTTTCATATAATCCGCTACCAGGTTCCATATTAATAAGGCTATCTATAATATTTGAAGTCGCTGAAAAAACATTTAGAACATAAAAATCACAAGAGTCATTCTTATACAATTCCAGTGCATAAGTAATGGCATGCCATGCATTTTTTGAGAAATCTGTGGGCAATAATATATTTCGCTTCATAATGTGGGTTTTTATATGGTTTTATATGGTTTTCCAATAAAACTGGTTAAAATGATATTAATCAGGTATTACCAGAAAGGGTATTTTTGGATGAAAGCCAATCTTTTTTATTACGGGTTCGTTTATAATATTTTCAATAAAACTGTGTTTGTAATTAACCATAGCGAGAATATCAATATTCAATTCTTCGATAAAATCATTGATTGCCAATACCTTTTTTGAGTAATCTGGCATCCAATGAAAACTATGTTCAAAATTCTCCAAATAATTTCGTAAAGCTTCTATATTATACTCTTGAATATCATTTAATTTAGTTTCAACATTAATATGAACTATTCTTATTTTTGAATTGTGAAGTGTTGCCAAATCTTTTAAAGGCTGCAATTCAATATGATTATAAAAGCGATTAAAATCGGTAGGAAAAGCAATTTGCTTTGGTACTTTAAAATCATAATCTTCCGGAATTATTAAAACAGGGCAAAGGCTCATATTCTTTATAATGTTTATAGTGTTACTTCCAAAGAAAATTTCCTTAGCTCCAGTTGCTCCTTTGGTGCCCATAATAACCATGGTTATTTGATGCTTTTTTACCGTGTCCTCAACGGCTTTTTTTAACTCTTTTTGGCTTACAACAATTTCAAATTCATGGTTTGCATTTGCATTGGCTGTTTCTGCCAGCTGCTTAAATTCCAATAGATCTTTAATAGCATTTGCCCGCATTGCTTTTGTTATCTTATTGGAAAAATCAGACATGGAAGACGCTTTTATGTTGGTAGAGCTTAAAAGATAAAACCTGCATGTTTCTTCGGTATAAAGCTTCAATGCATAAACAATGGCATTCCATGAATTATCTGAAAAATCAGTAGGCAATAAAATGTTCGTTCTAATTGGTTTCATCGCTTTTTGATATTTTAGATGGAATCACTAAAAAGGGAATGCTTAAATGAAACCCGATGTGATTAATTAACTTTTTAAAGAATAAATTTTCAAAAAACGAGTGTTTATTATTTATCATAATCAACATATTAATCTTGTTTTTTATCTGAAAATTGCTAATGGCGTCTTCTATATTTTGATTGCTTATATCATGAAATATGTTTGATACTTCTTTTAATTTTTCTTCCAATATATTTTTGTTACGCTCTTGAAATTCAGACAAGTCATAACCATAGGAAACATGAAGCACATTTACTCTAGCGGTTTGTTTTTTAGCAAGTTCAAGAATAAGATTTAGATGTTTGCTTTCAAATTTAATTTCGTAATCTGTTGGGAATAATAGTTCATGCGGGTTTTCATAATTAAAATCGTCTGGAATAGCCAAAACTGGGCATTTAACTTGGTTTAAAACATGTACGGTATTGGATCCGAAAAGCACTTCCTTGGCTCCAGTTGCGCCTTTTGTACCCATAACTATAAGGTCTATTGGTTTTTTGTTTACTTGATCCTTTACTTCTGAAAGTAAGGTGTTAAAAACGGATATTTGTTCAAATTGGTGATTGGGGTTTTTAAACCCTTTCTGGATTTTTTCATAAATCTCGTTAACGTTTTTAATTGACGTTTCCCTAACAGCATCAGCTAAACCAAATTGAGCTGGATTGACTAAAACATATTCCACATGGTAAACTCCCGGGGTGTATGTATTAAGTAAATAAAATGTACAAATCTCATCTTTAAATAGTTGCAATGCGTATGTAATGGCATTCCAAGAGTTGTTTGAAAAATCGGTGGGGAGCAGTATTTTTTTCATGATTTGAGCTTTTAAATTATTCTAAAAATTATCGCGTTTAATATTCTGCAATGCCAAAAATGGGATGCTTATATTTAAACTTATTTTATCTATGGCCGATTGAAACAATATGTTTTCTAAATGCGAATGCCTTGTATTGACCATAACAAGCATATCTATATTTTTCTCATCGATATAAGTATTAATAGACTCAGTAATATGTTTCTTATTTACAATGAAAAAATCAGTATCATTGTTGCATAAGGTTTCCTCAATAAAAGCTTTGTTATCCTCTTGCCGTAATGATAGCTTATTGCTTTTCGATACATACAGCATATCAATCTTTGCCCTAAACGGAGCCAACATCTCACACAATAATTTTAACTCTCTTCTTTTATAAGGGATTAAATAATTTGTTGGAAACAATACATGTTTTGGTTGGGTATATTTATAGTTACTAGGAATAGCTAAAACTGGGCATTCTACGTATTTTAATACTTGTAATGTGTGGCTTCCAAAAGTTAGTTTTTTATCATTGGTTTTTCCTTGTGTACCCATAACTATGATATCTATATTTTCTTCATCAACAATCTTATCGGCTTCATCGACGAGTACATTATTTGAAGATATGATGCGGTAACTAAATCTGGGGTTTGGGTGTTTTGCCCTTACTTTCTTTAGGGTCTCTTCCAATTGCTTTTTAGATTGACCACTAATAATTTTAGTAACGCCTTCTAGTGTTTCGCGTGTTAATAAAGCTTCATTAATATAAATATCGTCTTGGTAGGCATGCATAAAATAAATGACGCTAATTTCATATTTAAAAAGCTCCACTGCATAGTTAATTGCGTTTGTTGCATTTTCTGAAAAATCTGTTGGAATCAATATTCTTCTCATGACTATAATGTTATTAGCGAATTACTTAAAAGTAGCAAGTCTAATAAGGAGAAACAATGATATTCGTCAGATGGTATTTAGAGTCTGTTTTATTTGGATAAATACCATAAAAAACAAAAAACGGCAAAGCTAAAAGCCTTACCGTTTTTCTTGAGTTTCCAATTTTATTATTGTGTCTTAAATTAATACCGCAAATCTTTATTCCTAAAAAAGTACAATACTGTTTTTAAACAAAATAACAATTTCAGTCACTCTATTTAGATTTTGCTTTCTTACGGCAGCAAAATCTGTTTTTTAATAGAGAAGTGGTTTAATTTTATTGTTCAACCTTTAGTATTACTAATATGTCTTTATCTCTAAAAAACACATTGTCGATATCCAGCTAAACAGTAATTCTAAACCTTTTTTTTAGTTTACAAAATCTTTCAATTTTATAAACTATTTAGATTTTTTAACCAACTTTAAAGAACGTACAATTAACTAATAGTGCTAATTTATAGTAGGCATATTAAAAAAACTATGACGTGCATCAGTTTTAGAAAGTAATTTGAAATTTATTTTTTCTGACAATCTTTTATTAAAATCACAGATTTTCAACTGCTATTGATATATATCATTTTATAATATGTTTTTAATTGTCATTTTTAATTGTTATTAAAACACAATAATTATGGCACTCAATTTTAATAAATTTGCAGTAGAAGCCAATACCTTTTTAAAAGCTTACACTAAAAAATTAAATCTTAAGGATACTGAAAAGGCTGGACGTATACTTTCATCTATTTTACATGGGCTTAGGGATGTGATCTCTATTGAGGAATCTTTAAATTTAATTGCTCAGTTCCCCATGTTTTTAAAAGCTGTTTATGTTAATGGATGGACCACCCACAAAAAGGAAAAAATTAAAAGTATGTCCGAATTTATTGATTTGGTCAGAAAATATGATGGTGTAACTTCTGTGTACGATTTTGAATCTGATGACGTGGCAGAAAACTATATTTTCACAACGTTTATACAACTACGCAAATACATTTCTTTAGGAGAATTAGAAGATATAAGAACAGAACTTCCCAAGGAACTTAAATCTATGGTGTACCATAATGTTATGTTTTAAAAAACCATGAATACAACTGAAACCTATATAGATTGCATGCAGCTAAAAACGGGATTAAAGATATGCTGAAAACTTGATATTATAGTAAAACAGACCAGCGATTGGTTTGACACATATTTAAACGAATAAAACGTATTGTCATGTTTAGAAATAGAGAAGAAGCGGGCAACTTACTAGCTATTGCACTAAAAGGTTATAAGGATAATGAAAATACCGTAATTGTGTCTATCCCCAGAGGTGGTGTTCCTATAGGCTATGTTATAGCCAAACAATTAAATGTACCTTTAGATATTGTACTTTCCAAGAAAATCGGGCATCCACATCATCAAGAATTTGCAATTGGTGCCGTTACCTTAAATGATATCATTTTAAATAATAATGTAAATAACGTTTCAAATGAATATATTAAAGCCGAAGCAAAGCGAATTAGAGCTGTTTTAAAACAGCGAGAGGATTTGTATTATAAAAACAAAACGCCGCTTGATTTAAAAAACAAAACGGTTATTATTGTTGATGATGGTGTTGCTACCGGAAATACATTAATGTCCTGTATAAAACTTATTGAACAGCAACAGCCATCTCAAATTATTGTGGCTTTACCAGTTGGACCACCTTCAGTTATTAAAAAAATAGAGGGTTTGCCTTACGTGAAAAAGGTTGTTTGTTTAGAAACGCCCTCTTTTTTTCAGGCAGTTGGGCAATTTTATCAAGAATTTAAACAAGTATATGATAAAGAAGTCATTAGACTCTTAAATAGGGTTAATACCAAAAATCACTATACCTTCGAAAATTAAATTTCACAAGCTTCAGTATTGTTAAAACCGCATTTTCTAAGCACTTGATTTTCCCTGCTTCCATAACGGTAAATTGTAATGCCTTTTAATTTATACTCCCAAGCTGTCCAATATATTTCAGATATGGTTTTAACCGAAGTGTTTTGGGCTAAGTTTATTGTTTTTGATACTGCATTATCAGTATATTTTTGAAATGCCTTTTGATGCAATAAGTGATACTGCCATGGTATCTCTAAACTGGTTTCAAATCTTTTTTTAATTCTATCGGGAATAGTAGCAATACCGCTGATGCCACCAGTTTCAAAAAGTTGTTTTTTAATGGCTTTATTCCAAAAACCAAGAACCTTGGTTTTTGACTTAAAAAGCTTGTTTATTTCTATTTGTTCCTTGCCTCCAAGAATCCCCGCCCGTTTATACGCCAATGCAAATAAAGGTTCGATGGAATATGATGTATTTGCAATGACCGATATGGTTCCCGTAGGAGCAATACTGTTACAGGTGGCATTACGAAGTGGTTTATTGTAGTTGTGTTTACTATGTTTCCATTCTGGGAATGCCCCTTTTTCCATGGCCAATTCAGTTGATGCTTCATAGCTTGTATCTTTAATGAATTTCATAAGTTTTTCGCCTAATTCCACAGCTTCCATCGAAGCATAAGGAATACTCAATTTAACCAGCATTTCTGCCCAACCCATAACCCCTAAGCCAATTTTTCTATTCTTAAGTGTTATTTCTCTCGTTTCTGGTAATATATACTGATTGACGCTTATAATATTATCTAAAAAACGAACGGCTGTTTGGGTAGTTATAGCTAATTTGTCCCAATCAATTTTGGGCTTGTTACCATTTTCCAACACCATAAGTGCTAGATTTACTGAACCCAAATTACAGCTCTCATAATCCAATAACGGGACTTCCCCACAAGGGTTTGTACTTTCAATGCGTCCCAAATTCGGGGTAGGGTTGTTTTTATTTATCGTATCTAAAAACACAAGTCCGGGATCACCGGTTTTCCATGCTTCTTCAATAATGCGTTGCCATAATTCGTTTGCTTTTACTTGTTTTTCTATTCGATATGTTCTTGGGTTTATAAGATTCCAACTTTGGTTATGTTTAACAGCATTCATAAAATCATCTGTAATTCCCACAGAAATATTAAAGTTCTGCAGCTCATTTTTAGTGGATTTTGATGTAATAAAGGTTTCAATATCAGGATGATTAATATTTAAAATGCCCATATTGGCACCTCTCCGTTTTCCACCTTGTTTTACATGTTCTGTAGCTGCATCATAAATTTTCATAAAAGCAACAGGTCCAGATGATGTGCCTCCAGAAGATATGACTACATCATTTTTTGGTCTGAGCCTTGAAAAATTAAATCCTGTACCGCCACCACTTTGGTGAATAAGTGCTGCATTTTTTAAGGTAGTGAAAATAGCTTCTAAACTATCATCAACAGGCAACACAAAGCAAGCACTTAATTGTCCGTTGGGGATTCCTGCATTCATTAACGTTGGAGAATTAGGCAAAAAAGTGAATGTACTCATCAACTCATAAAAACGTCTTTGCCAAATAATATTGTCTTTGGTTTCTACACTTGCCACAAATTTTGCGACACGCTTAAATAATTGATCTGGCGTTTCAACCAGAATTCCTCTATCATTTCTTAAAAGATAGCGATCTTTTAGTATCTCAAAAGCATTATTTGTTAGAGCATTCATTATAAATATTTTTTATGAAAACAAAAAACGGCAAAGCTAAAAGCCTTACCGTTTTTCTTGAGTTTCTAATTTTATTATTCAACCTTTAGTATTACTAATATGTCTTTATCGCTAAAAAACACATTATCGATATCTAGCTAAACAGTAATTCTAAACCCTTTTTTTAGTCTAAAAAATCTTTCAATTTTATAAACTATTTAGATTTTTTAACCAACTTTAAAGAACGTACAATTAATAGTGCTAATTTATAGTATGCATATTACCTTAAATCCGCAAGTTTACTGATTAAAAACTAAGTCAAATCCAGTAAGGG
>CAXBID010000096.1:0-12821 GCA_963975495.1 uncultured Flavobacteriaceae bacterium
GAAATCATCCCTTTACTTTTATTTTAGTTAAATGATATTTATTTTTTGTCTTAATGATATTATATTAACGAAGAAGCCCGCGTTAAGGATAGAAGCGGCATCCTTTTTTGTGCTTTACTGATAATTTTGATTTGAATCGTATTTAAAATATGTAAAATCGAACTTGATGCGATACTGAAATCAAAGATTCATGAATACTTTAATTCAAAATAGATATTTATGAATAAACAAGTTAAGCACAGGAAAGATATAGCGGATAGCCTGACCCGATAGGGTAACGCCCAAATAAAGATTAGCACAAAAAAAGCCCAACTTTTCAGTTGAGCTTTTTAAATATATTTTAAAACGGATTAGTTACCACCAGCTTCTAAGTTTTTCATTTCCTTTTCAATCATATCATAAAACTGATCGATTTTAGGAAGAATAACAACACGTGTACGTCTGTTTTTTGCTCTATTTTCAGCAGTATCATTATCTACTAAAGGCACGTAAGAACTACGTCCTGCAGCGATTAATTGACCAGGGTTTACACCAAGCTCTTGTAATACTCTAATGATGGATGTAGAACGTTTAACACTTAAATCCCAGTTGTCTATTAAAGGTGGTTTGTTGTAAGGCACACTATCAGTATGTCCTTCAACCATAGCCTCAAAGTTTGGTTTGCTATTTACAACCTTTGCAACTTTAGCCAAAACATTTTTAGCCTCAGAAGTTACGATGTAGCTGCCACTTTGGAATAATAGTCTATCAGCAATGGAAATAAATACAACACCTTTTTCAACATTAATCTCGATGTCTGGATCGTTGATTCCCACTTCACGCTTCAAACTAGTTACTAAAGCCAATGTTACACTGTCCTTTTTAGTAATAGCGTCTTGTAAACGTGTAATTTTTAAATCTTTTTCTTTGATACTCTCTAACGTTTTTTCTACGTTGCTAGCACCTTTTGAAGATAAGATTTGCAAATTATCGTTATACTTTTTCAAATCGGTTACTTGACCCTCTAAAAGTGTAACTTTAGCTGTAGCTGAAGCTCTATCTTCTAAACAAGAATTTAATTTTACGGTTGCAGAGTTAAGCAAATCTTGAGTTTCTTTTTGTTTTGCTTGTAAATCTGTGAATTGTTTTTTTGATACACATGAACTTAATACTAACATAGCTGTTGCACCAAGTAATAAAATTTTTTTCATAATTATTTAAAGGATTAATTTTCAAATTTGTTTAAACAAAAGTATGCAAAAAAAGGTTGATTCGTGCGTTGTTAACAAATTTTTTGCAACTATTTATAAACTTTCATATTTATTCTTCTTATTTACGAAAGAATCAATAACTATGGATGTTCTGTAATAATAATTTATTCTGTTTTTTACTAATTTTCTTTGTTTTAGCATGTGGTTAAAATGATAGTAAAAACTGAAGTGCGCTTTTAAAATAGCTAGTGTATGTTTGGGCTTAATTTCTAACAAGAAGTTTATTGCTGCTACACCGTCAAGAATTAACCGAACTAAAATGATTGAGAATAAAGGCCCTTTTGCATTTTTTGTTAAAGTAAATAGGCTATTTCTGAAGTTTAAAAATGTTTTTTTAGGATTTTGGTTACTTAAAGTAGCGCCACCCACGTGGTAAACTTCAGATTGACCTACGTAGTTTACTTTGTAACCCAAATTTTTAGCGCGCCAACATAAATCTATTTCTTCCATATGCGCAAAAAACGTTTCATCCAGCCCGTTTAGTTCTTCAAACACAGTGCTTCTGATAAATAGGCAAGCGCCTGATGCCCAAAATATCTCGGAAGTATCATCATATTGTCCTTCGTCTTTTTCAATGGTATTAAAAATCCGCCCTCTGCAATAGGGGTAGCCATATTTATCTATAAAACCGCCTGCTGCTCCTGCATATTCAAAATAATCTCTATTGTTGTAATCGAGTAGTTTGGGTTGAATTATAGCCGTTTGCTCATCATTTTTAAAAGCTTCAATAATTGGGCTTAGCCAATTTTCAGTCACTTCAACATCACTATTTAATAAACAAAAAACATCAGCTTTTATGTGTTTCAAAGCGTCATTATAGCCTTTTGAATAGCCTCCGTTTTCTTTATTTTGAATAATTTTGACTGATGGGAATGTGTTTTTTACAAAAGAAACAGAATCGTCAGTAGAGGCGTTATCCGCTATATAAATTTCAGCGTCTTCTGAATGTTTAATAACTGATGGCAAAAACTGTTGTAACAATTTTTTTCCGTTCCAATTTAATATAACTACTGCTATTTTCAAGTTTAAACTAGTGTAAAAGTTAATTTTCTACTATTTGTTTTTCACAACTTTATGCGACTGCGACTGCGACTGCGACTGCGACTGCGACTGCGACTGAACACTGCGACTGTTCACTGCGACTGAACACTGCGACTGAACACTGCGACTGAACACTGCAAACTGTTCACTGATACTCTGGAATATCCTTCAAAAACCGATATTTTTCATTCTCAAAATCCATTTGACAATAATAATGATTTATTCCGTTAGTAACCATTAAATAGCTGGCGTTTAGCTCTAAATTATAGCGTGCAATTTGGTCAAAAGCAGCTTGTTTAATTTTAATTTTTGGTGCTTTACATTCTACAATTAAACAGATGCTTCCATCGGTATTATAAACTACAATATCGTATCTTTTTTTTAATTGATTAATTTTCAGCTCTTTTTCAACATTAATTAAGGATTCTGGATATTTTTTTTCTTGAATTAAAAACTGAAGACAATGCTGGCGTACCCATTCTTCGGATTGTAAAACCACAAACTTTTTGCGTATGGGATCGAAAATAGAAACTTTATTTTCGCTATTTTTGAATCGGAATGAAAACTTTGGAAAGTTTAGCTCTTGCAATTTTTCTTGATTATTTTTTCAAAGTTAAACCACATAAGTATAAATACCAATTTCAAAATACTAAATCCTGAAATCGTCTTTTTTTATTTGGAATTTAGTACTTGTAATTTGAAAATTTTGATAAAATTTTGGACGAAGTAAAACAGTTAGCTACCGATATAAAACAAGGACACTTAAAGCCTATTTATTTTTTAATGGGTGAAGAGCCTTATTATATTGATAAAATTTCAGATTTTATTGAAGACCATGTTTTAGCTGAAGAAGAACGCGGATTTAACCAGATGGTTTTATATGGTAGGGATGTAACCATTGAAGACATTGTAGGTAATGCCAAACGTTATCCTATGATGGCTGAATATCAAGTGGTGATAGTAAAAGAAGCCCAGGATTTATCGCGTACCATTGAAAAATTGGTTTCTTATGCTGAAAATCCGCAACCTACAACTATTCTAGTATTAAACTATAAATATAAAAAGTTAGATAAACGAAAGGCACTTTATAAAGCTATTAAAAAAGTGGGTGTTGTTTATGAAAGTAAGAAGCTTTATGAAAACCAAGTAGCTGATTGGATTCGCAGAGTTTTATCGCCTAAAGATTATACCATTTCACCTAAAGCAGCTCAAATGCTCGTGGAGTTTTTAGGAACTGATTTAAGTAAAATAAACAATGAGTTAGAAAAACTTCAAATTATATTGCCAAAAGGCAGTCAAATAACACCTGAGATTATCGAGGAAAATATTGGTATTAGTAAGGACTTTAATAATTTTGAATTACGTAAAGCCATCGGTAACAAAAATGCTATAAAAGCACATCAAATAGTTAATTATTTTGCGGATAATCCAAAGGATAATCCCATGGTTGTAACCGTATCTTTATTATTTAATTTCTTTTCCCAGTTGCTTCATTTTCATGGATTAAAGGATAAATCCCCACGTAGCGTAGCCTCTGCTTTAAAAGTAAATCCTTATTTCGTGAACGAATATATTACAGCTGCAAGAAATTATCCAATGCGAAAAGTGAGTGCAGTGGTTTCTATTCTCAGGGATTTTGATGTAAGAAGCAAAGGGGTAGGATCGAATGCTGTTCCACAAGGTGATTTATTAAAAGAATTATTGGTTAAGGTTTTATCTTAAATTTTATTATTGGTTTATGGATGTGAAAATACATGAGAGTTGGAAGCCCCACTTGGAAAAAGAATTCAGTAAACCTTATTTTAAAGATTTAGCGCATTTTGTTAAATCTGAATATAAAACGCAGAGGTGTTTTCCACCTGGAAATCAGGTTTTCAACGCTTTTAACCAGTGTTCATTTGAAGATGTGAAAGTTGTTATCATTGGTCAAGATCCTTATCATGGATTAGGGCAAGCCAATGGTTTGTGTTTTTCGGTAAATGATACTATATCGCACCCACCATCATTAATTAATATTTTTAAGGAAATAGAAACAGATTTAGGAATTCCTTATCCTAAAAGTGGCAATTTAATGCGTTGGGCCAACCAAGGTGTGTTATTATTAAATGCGACACTGACGGTAAGAGCAAATCAAGCAGGCAGTCATCAAAAAAAGGGTTGGGAACAATTTACAGATGCAGTTATAAAAATAATAAGTGATAAAAAAAAGAATGTGGTTTTCTTACTCTGGGGTGGTTTCGCTAAACAAAAGGCAAAAATTATAGATAATGCAAAGCACCATATTTTAACCAGCGGACATCCTTCTCCATTAAGTGCCAATAGAGGGTATTGGTTTGATAATAAGCACTTTAGTAAAACTAACTTCCTGTTGGAGCAAGAGTCTCAGACTCCTGTTCTATGGTAAAATAAGGTTTTAATACAGTGGCTTGTTTTTCTGCTTTGGATTTTTCAACTGTTTTATTACAACTAAATTTCAGAAGCAATAAATTAATAAACACAAGAATAGAAATGGAAATAGTAATTGTTAATAGCATAGGTAATGGGGATTAATATTCGCTAAAATATAAAAAAAAAACGATTAAAAGCAATTTTTTCATTTAATATTTATTTTTATATACAAAATTAATAAATAAAGTACTACAAAAAAATACGTACTTATACTTATTTTATATTTATATGAAATGTATAAATTCACATATATTTTTTTACAATACTCTTAAAATTTTAAGAAATAAATTGTGAATAATTAACATATGTTAACATAAGAAATTTTATCGGGTTATTTTTACCGAAGAAACAGGCGTTTTAATTAAATAAAATTTATTTTTGAATCAAAATTTATCAAATGGACCAAGTAAATTGGGTTATAGCTAAAGAATATGAAGACATCACTTATAAAAAATGTGACGGTGTAGCACGAATAGCGTTTAACCGACCTAATGTGCGCAATGCATTTAGACCCAAAACAACCAGTGAACTGTATGATGCGCTTTATAATGCAAATGAAGATGTAAACATTGGTGTTGTATTGTTATCTGCAGAAGGGCCTTCAACCAAAGATGGTGTCTATTCATTTTGTAGTGGCGGCGATCAAAAAGCAAGAGGTAAACAAGGTTATGTTGGTGAAGATGGGTATCATCGTTTAAATATTTTAGAAGTTCAGCGCTTAATACGTTTTATGCCAAAGGCTGTAATTGCCGTTGTGCCAGGTTGGGCAGTTGGTGGAGGCCATAGTTTGCATGTGGTTTGCGATTTAACATTAGCGAGTAAAGAGCAGGCTGTTTTTAAACAAACAGATGCTGATGTTACAAGTTTTGATGGTGGTTATGGTTCGGCTTATTTAGCTAAAATGGTTGGACAGAAAAAAGCACGTGAAATCTTTTTCCTAGGTCGAAATTATTCTGCTCAGGAAGCTTATGACATGGGAATGGTTAATGCAGTGGTTCCCCATGATGAATTGGAAAACACAGCTTATCAATGGGCACAAGAAATTTTAGCAAAATCGCCAACATCTATAAAAATGTTAAAATTTGCCATGAATTTAACTGATGATGGTATGGTTGGTCAGCAAGTATTTGCAGGTGAAGCTACCCGCTTAGCATACATGACAGAAGAGGCTGTTGAAGGCAGAAATGCGTTTCTTGAAAAGCGTAAACCTAACTTTGAAAAAAAATGGATTCCATAATGAAAAAACTTTCAATTTGGATGTCTTCATTTCGGTTACGTACATTACCATTATCACTTTCAGGTATCATACTTGCGACATCTTTTGCTACTTACAATGGTTTTTTTAATTTAAGAATTTTTGTTCTTGCCGTTTTAACAACATTAAGTTTTCAAATACTTTCTAATCTTGCTAACGATTACGGTGACGGTCTAAAAGGAACAGATAATGACGATAGAATTGGTCCTGAACGTGCTATTCAAAGCGGTAGAATTTCTCCAGATGAGATGTTTAATGCTATTAAAATTAATGTTCTTATTTCAATTGTTTTATCAACAGCATTAATTCATAGTGCTTTTGGAGTCAAGTATTTGGGCTTAACAATCACGTTTTTTTTACTAGGAATTTTATCAGTCGTTGCAGCTATTCGCTATACCGTTGGTAGTAATGCTTATGGCTACAGAGCGTTAGGCGATGTTTTTGTCTTTATATTTTTTGGCTTGGTAAGTGTTATAGGCTGTTATGTTTTGTATGCAAAAAAAATAGACCATGTTGTTTTTTTACCGGCCATAACAATGGGCTTGTTAAGTACAGCAGTGCTAAATCTTAATAACATGCGTGATATAGCTTCCGATACCAAATCAAAAAAACAAACCTTAGCAGTAAAATTAGGCAGTAAAAATGCAATAATCTATCACAATATACTTGTTTTACTGGCCATTTTGTTATCCGCACTATTTGGCCTTCTTTATTACACATCACCTTATAATTTAATTTTTGTTATCGCTTATATACCGCTACTAATCCATTTAATAAAAGTTAATAAAACCAAAGAACCTAGATTGTTAGACCCCGAGTTGAAGAAATTGGCATTAACCACTGTTGGGTTAGCTATTTTAATGGGGGTAGGGCATTTGTTATAGTTTTTTTGTATTTTTCTTATTTAATTTAATATTGAAATAAAATGAAAATCACATTTTACGGTCATGCTTCCTTAGGTATTCAAATAGGCGATGTTAATATTCTTGTAGATCCTTTTATTACTGGAAATCCAAAAGCTTCGGATATCAATATTGATGAACTTAAAGCAGATTATATTCTTGTTACACATGCACATCAAGATCATATTTTAGATGTTGAGGCTATTGCTAAACAAACTGGAGCAATCATTATTTCTAATTTTGAAATTATTTCACATTACGAAAAAAAGGGTTTGGATGGACACCCAATGAATCATGGAGGCACTTGGGATTTTGAATTTGGTTCTGTAAAATATGTAAATGCTATTCATACGTCCTCTTTTCCTGATGGCAGTTATGGCGGGCAACCGGGAGGTTTTGTAATAGAAGGAGAACGTAAAAATATTTATATTGCTGGCGATACAGCGCTAACTTTTGATATGAAATTAATTCCGCTTCAAACCAAATTGGATTTAGCTATTTTACCAATTGGCGATAATTTTACAATGGGTATTGATGATGCTATTTTAGCTAGTGATTTTATTGAATGTGATAAAATTTTAGGCTATCACTACGATACTTTCGGTTATATAGAAATTGACCATGAAGTGGCCAAAAGGAAATTTTTTGAAAAAGACAAAGATTTAATGCTTCTAGAAATTGGTGAATCCATAGAATTATAAGCTAATTTCAAAATCAACTAAGCATTATGCGCAAATATATTTTATCAACGTTTACTTTTTTAATACTGTTTTCTGCTTATGCACAACCCGAACAATCAAAAACAGGGGCGTGGTATATGTACTTTTTCAAACATCAATTTAAAAACAGTCAATTTGGTGTTCAAGGCGATTTGCAATACAGAAATTGGAATACCATCGGAGATTTAGAGCAGCTTTTAATCCGATCTGGATTAACATTTACACCCAAAAAAGCAGATATTTTATTCACTTTGGGTTACGGAAACATTACAACCGGGCAATTTGGAGATAGCAATGCAACAACCTCAGAAAGTAGAATGTATCAAGAAGCTCTTTTTCCTCAAAAATTAGGAAATAGAGTGTATTTGGCGCATCGTTTTCGTTATGAACAACGCTTTGTTGAAAGTCAGGATTTTAGAACACGCTACCGTTATAATTTGTTTTTAAATATTCCTTTGAATAATTCATCCATAACAAAAAACACCTTTTACGCTGCTTTATATAATGAGTTGTTTATAAACGGGCAGACGGATATAGGTGATAATAGGGAAGTAGAGCTATTTGATAGAAATAGAACATATTTAGGTTTTGGTTATGTCATAAAAAAGGGAGCAAAGGTACAATTGGGATGGATGAATCAAAAAACAGTGAATTGGGGCAAAGGGCAACTACAATTAAGCTTTCATCACGATTTTTGAGTACCATGAAAGCAAGCTATAAAAAGTATATTTTAAACTTCAAACAAGCCAGCGGAACATCTCGTGGCATCTTAAAAACCAAAGAAACCTATTTTCTCATATTAGATTTAAATGAAAAAGAAGGTATTGGGGAATGTGGTTTGTTTAGAGGGCTTTCAATTGATGATAGACCGGATTATGAAGATAAGCTAAAATGGGTTTGCACTAATATTAATCTTGGTTTAGAGCACTTATTGGATGATTTAACTGAATTTCCAAGTATTCAATTCGGGTTAGAAATGGCTTTTAAATCTTTAGAAAGTCAAGATGGTTTTAAGTTATTTCCGTCAAAGTTTACACAAGGTGAAGATTCTATTCCAATTAATGGATTAATTTGGATGGGTTCTGAAGGGTTTATGAAACAACAAATTCAAGATAAAATTGAAGCTGGTTTTAGTTGTATTAAAATGAAAATTGGAGCCATTGATTTTCAGCAGGAAATCAATCTTTTAAAATCCATAAGAAATCAATTTACGTCGAAAGATATTGAATTACGAGTAGATGCAAACGGTGCATTTTCTTCCGCGGAAGCCTTAGAAAAATTGAAGATATTATCGGATTTAGATATACATTCTATTGAACAACCCATAAAACAAGGGCAAATTGATGAAATGGCTTTACTTTGTGAAGAAACACCCTTGCCAATTGCCTTAGATGAAGAATTAATTGGTGTTTTTTCGGTAACAAAAAAGCAAGAATTGATACAAACTATAAATCCACGATACATTATTTTAAAACCGAGCTTAATAGGCGGTTTTAAAGGAAGTGATGAGTGGATTGCTAGTGCAGAACAAAATCAAATAGGTTGGTGGATAACAAGTGCATTAGAGAGTAATATTGGCTTAAATGCCATAGCGCAATACACTTACAAAACCCAAAGTAACTTACCACAAGGGTTAGGAACTGGAGGTTTATTTACCAATAATTTTGATTCGCCATTACAGGTAAAAAATGGTACTTTGCAATATAATAATAATATGAATTGGAATTTAGAAAAGATTCAATATTGAAATGTTGTTTCAAATTATTAACTATCATTCTGAACTTGATTCGGAATTTAATTTATAAGATATGTATATAGCTCAAGCATTTAATGTGTTGCACGATTGGTGGCGCTATTTAGTAGGCGTAATTATAGCCGTTGCTGGTGTTTTTATTTTTTCAGTGCCACATGCAATTGCAATTGGTATTGAAACATTTAAAGGCAATATTGATGCTTCAAGGATGAATGATACCAATTACATCATGTCTTTATTTGAGCCAAATATAAATTTGGTTTTTGTGTTACTTCCTTTTGTGGGAGGTTTAATTGCATTATTAATAGCGGTTAAATTTATTCATAAACAATCCATAAAACACTTAACAACCTCCAGAAAAAAAATAGATTGGAAACGCTTTTGGTTTGTGTTTCTCTTATGGGGTATTTTGTCAAGTGGTTTAGTATTAGTTGATTATTTCTTTATTGCACCTGATGATTATGTCCTTAATTTTAAACTAGTGCCTTTTATTATTCTTTGCGTAATTGCCATTGTAATGGTGCCGTTACAAACCAGTTTTGAAGAGTATTTGTTTAGAGGCTATTTAATGCAGGGGATAGGTGTTTCCTCAATTCATAAAAAGTTCCCAATAGTTTTTATTTATACCATTGTAGCTATACTTTTATACATCTATTTAAATAGTATTTATTCTTTTGGATTTTTTACTAGTCTTGGAGTATTGATTCTTCTAGTTGGAATTTTAATTTTAATAGTTAACTTAAAATTAACTGACCAACTTCTTGAAACATCTTCTTATGAAATTATATATCGAATTTTAAAAAGAAATTCAACACCTTTAGTTATAACATCGTTAGTATTCGGATTATTACATATTGCAAACCCAGAAGTTGATAAGTTAGGTCCTGTAATTATGGTGTATTATATAGGGACAGGCTTATTTTTAGGAATACTAACGCTTATGGATGAAGGCATGGAGTTGGCTTTAGGTTTTCATGCAGCAAATAACTTGTTTACGGCACTTTTAGTAACTGCAGATTGGACCGCATTTCAAACACATTCTATTTTAAAGGATATGAGTGATCCAGAAACTATGGCTTTGGGAGAAATTTTTGTTCCGGTTTTTGTGATATTCCCAATATTACTTTTTATTTTGGCTAAGAAATACAAATGGTCTAACTGGAAAGATAAATTATTTGGAAAAGTGATTGAGCCATTAAAAGAAAATTATAAAATAATTGATACCATAGGAGAACATGATTCCAAATTATAAAAACGTACACCTCAAATTTAAATTAAATAACCATCACTATTCATTTGAGGACCTTATGGAAGTGGCATATAGTTTTGTAAAAGAGGGTGAGCCATACCAGCAAGAATTAGGAGGATTTCTATTAGATTGGTTAGATAAGGAAGATTATGTTGTAGCTAAAACCTCTGGGTCTACAGGAAAACCAAAGAAGCTTAAAATAAAAAAGCAGGCTATGGTGAATTCAGCAATCATGACAGGAGACTTTTTTAAAGTAGAACCAGGAGATAAGATGTTATACTGCTTACCATCAAACTTCATTGCCGGTAAAATGATGATAGTTAGGGCATTAATTTTAGGTTTAGAGCTTGATATGGTTGAACCATCGTCTAATCCAATAATTGATTATAGGAAACACTATGATTTTTGTGCTATGACACCTATGCAACTCAGTAACTTTTTAAATCATGTAGATCATTTTAAAACCATAATTATTGGAGGATCTCGAGTTCCAAAAACATTAATAAATGCCGTTAAAGATATTACATGTCATGTTTATGAAACTTATGGTATGACAGAAACGGTTACGCATATTGCTATTAAAAAACTTAATAATTTCGAATCAGAATCTCACTCAAATAATTATTTTAAAACTTTACCAGGAGTAAAAATATCTCAAGATGATAGAGACTGCTTGGTTATTGAGGCTCCTAAGCTTTATGAGGGTAAAATTGTTACAAATGATATTGTAAAAATACATTCAGAAAATACATTTGAATGGTTAGGACGTTTTGATAATGTTGTTAATTCTGGGGGCATTAAATTGTATCCTGAAGAAATAGAATCTAAACTTCAAGAAAAAATGGAAAATGAATTTTTTATAGCCTCTGAAGACGATGAAACCCTAGGCGACAAATTAATTTTAATAGTTGAAGGCGAGGAAAACTCAATTAATAAATCGGTTTTTGAAGGTTTAGATAAGTATGAGATTCCCAAAGTCATTTATTATGTGCCTAAATTTTCAGAAACACTTTCTGGTAAAATACATCGCAAAAATACTTTAAAGTTGTTAAAGGATTAGTTAAATAAACCAAAAGTACACTTTACCCATTATAGGTTTTAAATTAGTGTAGTTGGTTTTTATGGAAGTAAAAATGAAACGAAAAAAGTTAAGGTTTTAAGATTGGATAAAGAAGATGATGAAATTGAAGTTGGTAAAGTTATTTTTTAGAAAGATTTTTTTTTAAACCTGCAAAACCCCTAAATTAAACTTTTTCTCAATAGGCGCATGGTTAGCCGCTTCAATACCCATACTAATCCAAGTTCTGGTATCCAATGGGTTTATAACGGCATCTGTCCAAATCCTGGCAGCCGCATAATAAGGAGAGACTTGGTTGTCGTATCTATCTTTAATTTTATTAAAAAGTTCAGCTTCTTTTTCAGGGGTTATTTTCTCGCCCTTTTTTTCAAGCGAAGCTTTTTCTATTTGCAATAAGACTTTAGCTGCCGAATTACCACTCATAACTGCAAGTTCTGCACTTGGCCATGCGAAAATTAATCTGGGGTCATAAGCTTTTCCACACATAGCATAATTACCAGCTCCGTAGCTGTTTCCTAAAATCACAGTAAATTTTGGAACTACAGAATTACTAACCGCATTTACCATTTTAGCACCATCTTTTATAATGCCACCATGTTCACTTTTACTGCCCACCATAAAGCCAGTAACATCCTGTAAGAACACCAATGGAATTTTTTTCTGATTACAATTAGCAATAAAACGTGTCGCTTTATCAGCACTATCATTATATATTACGCCACCAAACTGCATTTCGCCTTTTTTGGTTTTTACCAATTTTCGCTGATTAGCAACAATACCAACTGCCCAACCATCTATACGAGCATAAGCGGTAATGATGGTTTGTCCATAACCTGCTTTGTATTCATCAAATTCTGAGTTATCAACTAATCGCTTTATGATTTCATACATATCATATTGGTCTGCACGACTTTTCGGGATTATTCCATAAATATCTTCAGGATTATCAATAGGTTTTTTGCTTTCTGCTCGGTTAAAGCCAGCCTTATCAAAATCGCCTATTTTATCAATAATATTTTTTATGGTATCAAGTGCATCCTTATCATCTTTAGCTTTATAATCGGTAACACCTGAAATTTCGCAATGTGTCGTGGCACCACCAAGTGTTTCATTATCAATGGTTTCT
>CAXBID010000097.1:0-12713 GCA_963975495.1 uncultured Flavobacteriaceae bacterium
AGCCAACTCATATAAGTCGGCTTTTCCTTTACAGTGCGGGCGGGGAGACTCGAATTTCCAAGACGCTAAAGCCTAAGCACATGAAAGTCTGGTGTATTAAAATTAATAGAATTAATCATCAATTACTATAAAGGTTTCCTTTAGAGGCGCATTAGAATTGCCGCCTACCCAAATATTAAACTTACCAGATTCGACCTCCCATTTTTTACTGGCAGTGTAGAATTGTAATGTTTTCGAATTGACAATAAATGAAACTGTTTTAACCTCTCCTGCTTTTAACATCACTTTTTCAAAACCTTTTAATTCTTTTATAGGTCTTACTAAACTACCTACTAAATCACGAATATAAAGTTGTACCACTTCCTCTCCAACTCTATTCCCTGTGTTTTTGACATCCACAGATACTTTTAACTCGCCACTAGTAGTAATTTCTGTTTTATCTAATATTAAATTCCCATAGCTAAATGTAGTATAGCTTAAGCCAAATCCAAAAGGATATAATGCTGATTTAGGAGAATCTCTATATCCAGAAAAAGTAACATGTCTGTTACTATAAGGTCGTCCTGTGCTTTTTTGATTATAATACAAAGGTTCTTGACCAACACGATGCGGAAACGATACAGGGAGCTTGCCAGAGGGATTATAATCTCCAAAAAGTACATCTGCTATGGCATTTCCAGATTCGGAGCCTAAATGCCAACATTCTAAAATACTAGGTGCAATTTCTGAAACATGGCTCAAATCCAATGGTCTCCCGTTCATCAACACTATCACAATGTTTTTATTTACTTTATAAACAGCTTCTAATAATTCATTTTGAAGTCCCAAAAACCCAATATTAGTTTGACTCCGCCCCTCGCCAGTTTGATATGCATTTTCACCTATGGCTAATAAAACAATCTCTGATTTTTTTGCAATGGCAACTGCTTTTGCAATTCCAGATTTGTCAGTATTATTAAATTTTAAAGGATATAAAAATTGATTTTTTCCTGGTTCTAGTGTTGGTACTGTTAAATCCACGCCCTTTCCATAATGCACTTTGGTTTTTTCTCCAATAGCATTTCTAACACCTTCTAACAATGATACTGCTGAATTATATGCCGCTTTCCCTCTCCAGTTTCCCAATGGAGAATCCTTGTCATCTGCTAAAGGGCCAATAACCGCAATACTTTTAACATTTTTAGATATAGGCAATAACTTGTTCTCGTTTTTAAGCAATACAATTGATTTCTTTGCTATATTACGAGAAATAGCTAAGTGTTCTTTCGTGTAAACATTATCAATTTCACGTTGTTCATTACAATATTTAAATGGGTCATCAAATAATCCCAATTGAAATTTAATTCTTAGAATACGCTTAACAGCTTCATCTATTTGGGAAATATCAATTTTATTTTCATTAAGTAATTTTTCTAAATGCGCTTCATAAGCATACGATTCCATATCCATATCGCTACCTGCATTCATGGCAATTTCAGCTGCATGTTTTTTATCTTCTGCATAACCATGAGCAACCATTTCGCTAATGGAACCCCAATCTGAAACAACGAATCCGTTCCAACTCCATTCTCCTTTCAATATATCTCTTTGCAATACTTTATGTCCTGTTGCAGGAATACCATCAATATCATTAAACGAATTCATAAACGTGGCTACTCCAGCTTCGGCGGCTGCTTTAAATGGTGGTAAAATGGTGTTATGCAACTCATTCTCGCCAATGTTTACTGTATTATAATCTCTACCTGCTTCAGCAAAACCATAACCAGCAAAATGTTTTGCACAAGCAGCTATAGTATTCGTTTGTGATAAATCATCTCCTTGAAAGCCTTTTATACGTGTTACACCTACAACTGAATTGAGGTATGGGTCTTCGCCAGCACCCTCCATAATCCTTCCCCAGCGGGCATCTCTAGATACATCTACCATTGGTGCAAAGGTCCAATTTATACCCGAAGCTGCAGCTTCTTTAGCTGCAATTTCTGCCGATTTTTGGATAATGTCTAAATCCCAACTTGCAGTTTCTCCTAATGGAATAGGAAAAATAGTTTTATAGCCATGAATCACATCATACCCAAAAATTAGAGGAATCTTTATACGGGAATGCTCCATAACGATTTTTTGAGTTTCGCGAATGGAAGCTACTGATGTTACATTAAGCATAGAACCAACTTCTCCTTTTCTAAGCTTATTTAATTTATGCTGATCGTTTTCAGAAGAAGAAGGCCCTGTGGCGTTCCATTTACCGCTATACTGCACCAATTGACCTATTTTTTCATTAAGGTGCATTAATCTCAGAACAGAGTCAACTTTAGTTTCAATGTTTTTATTCAAATTTGATTTACTGTTCTCAGAATACTCATTGGTGTTATATTTACAACCAAAAAAAATCACAAGAGAAAGTAAAACATATGTTAAAACTATGGCGGATACTTGTTTTATCATAAAATCAATTAAAGTTTAATTCAACATATACTGGAAAATGGTCTGACGGATATTTGAAATCTATAGAACTGGATAAAACACCGTATTTAGCAACTTCTAAATTTGGATGTTTAGAAAGCATGATGTAATCAATTCTTCTTGTAATAAGTTCATGAAATTTAAAGCCATTGAAAGTACCGTTTGAACCAAATGTGATTTTTGAGCGTTCTTTTGAGTCGCTCATCTGTTGTTTAAGATTTGTGATTAATTGACTATCTGGCTCTACATTAAAATCGCCCATAACAATTACTGGATAGTTCTCTGTATTTAAAGATGCTATTCTCTTGAGAATTAATTGCATGCCTTGTAATTGTGCCTCAGCTCCAACATGGTCAAGATGTGTATTAAATACCCATACTTTTTGATTACTTTCTAAAATTGTAAACAATCCATAAGTGCAAATTCTTGGATAAGCAGCATCCCAACCCTTGGATATTTTACTTGGAGTTTCAGACAACCAAAAGGTATTTTCGTTTTCAACTTTTATTTTTTTTGAATTGTAAAAAATCGCCGAAAACTCACCTTTATTTTCACCATCTCGTCCAATTCCAATGGTTTTGTAATCTATAAGAAAAGATTTTAAATCTTCCATTTGATTTGGTCTTGCCTCTTGAACTCCCATAATATCGGGACTATAAAATTGTACTTGAGCGCTTAAAAAATCTTTTCTATTTGCCCATGCATTTTCGCCATCTGATGCTACATCCAATCGGATATTATAAGTCATCACACTAAGGCTTTGACTTTCGTTTCCTCCTTCACTCGTAGTTTTACTTTCCTTTTTACAACTTGCAAAACTCATAATCAAAACCAATACTGCAATAGAATAACACTTCATTTTAGTTATTTTTTTTTTGAAAAATCCGAACATAATCGATTAGCATTTGTTGTGGAAAGATCGAATCATCAATCCCTTTTTGTCCACCAAGCATACCGCCAACAGACACATTCAATATTAAATAAAACTCTTGATCAAACGGCCATTCTGCTTTTGTTTTATGTTCGTTTTCTATATGATTATAAACGGTATCATCTAAAATAAAATCCATCTTTTCGGGAGTCCATTCGACAGCAAAAACATGAAAATCATCGTAAGGCTTATTAATAAAAATCTTTTTACCTTTTTCAGTACCTTTCGTGTGGTTATAGGCTTTTGTATGAATCGTTCCAAAAATAGAATCGGGGTTGAACCCAACATGCTCCATGATGTCTATCTCACCACATTCTGGCCAGCCTACTTCTTTTCTGTTATTTCCAAGCATCCAAATAGCAGGCCATAAACCTACCCCTTTTGGGAGTTTAGCTTTCACTTCTATCCGTCCATATTTCCAGGAAGCGAGACCCATAGTTTTTAATCTTGCTGAAGTGTATTTTGCTGTATCAATTTCGGCAATATATTTTACCCAACTTTTCTTTTTAAAGTCCTCGTTTTTATAATCTTTATTAGCTGCTTTTTCTTTGTGAGTCTCAATAATTAAATTGCCGTTTTCTACTCGGGCATTTTTTAAACTATCTGTGTAATATTGTTCTTCTCGATTGCTTAAAAATCCATAATCATAAGTCCATTTAGTAAGGTCTGGTTTGCCTTTATAATTAAATTCGTCACTCCAGACTAACTCGTAGCCTTTTTCTATTGGGCTTTCTTTTAGCCTTTCAAAAACAAGTTCTGGCTCGTCTGTAGTAATATAATCGAACTCATTTGCTAATAACCAATCGATGTCTTCGGTTTTATTTCCTACCCAAGTGTTTAAGGTTAAACCTAATTTTTTAGCATTAGAAATCCATTCAGGATGTATTTTATATTTGTAAACTAAATAATCTAGACCCGAAATACCATCTTCTTTTAATCTTTCAGGAGTTTTTGAACCATCAAGGTATTGTATTTTAGCACTAGAGTCTAAAGTTTTTATTTTTTTTAAAATAGTATAACTAAAACTGATATATGTTAGAATATGGTTTTCTGCATTGAGTTCTTTAACCAATTCCACAACTTTCTCAGCCATTAAAAGATTCGTTTCTTTATTTTTTGAAGGTTTAATTTCGCAGACAAGACCTGTAGAGCTATTGTTTTTTAATCCTGCATTGATATAATCTCTTAAAGTTGGTAGATTTTCGCCATTTGGGAGTTTAAATTTTGATAACTTATTATAAGTAGATTCTTCTACAATTAAACCATGATAATCGGCATCATGTGTTACAATTAAAATACTATCTGAAGTTATTCTCACATCAAATTCTGAACCTACGCAGTTTAATGCGATAGCCTGTTTTAAAGATGCTATGGAATTTTCTGGAAGGTTTTTTTGTTTCCAAGCACCACGGTGAGCAATAACCACGTTATCTGCAAAAACAAATTTTTCTTGTTTCTTTGAATCACATGAAGTCAAACTAATAACTATCAATAATAAAAATATATAACGCTTATAATTTCCCATAAATGATATCATTTTTTAAAGATTGAAAATTACTATCTCCTAAAATTAGTGGATTTTTAAAAAAACTTAAGGGCAATTACTTGCCCCTAAGTTAAAACTAAACTAAACTATGCTATTAATTATGATATTTCTTAGTTGTTTTTATTACTCGTTGTATCCTTCATTTTGTGGATAATTTGGACCTAATAAATCAAGGTCTATTTGCGCAATTGGCCAATTGATATAATGCGATTGCCAATTAGTTCTAGGGTCATTTGCACCTAAATTTCTTGGGTAAAACTCACCATCGCCGGCATAATTTGTCATTTGAAAATCCATTACATCTTGTCCCATTCTTTTTATGGTAAACCAACGTTGTCCTTCAAAAGCCAATTCTCTAGCGCGCTCATCTAATATTGCTTGCTGATCAACAGATGTTAATGGTGCTGCATTAGCTCTATTTCTTATTGCATTAATATATGGTAATGGGTCTCCTGTAGATCTCATAATAGCCTCAGCAGCAATTAAATAAGTTTCTGCTAATCTATAAACCATGATGTTGTTTCTTTGAAAGTAAGAATCTAAAGTATTATCTGTTTGAAAAAATTTCATACATGAAGGATGTATAAATCTATAATAATTTACATAAGTACTGCTAGGATTATTTAAATCTGTAATAGGCTCGTAGTCATCAATCTCCTGACCAGTTCTAGGTCCTGAGTTAAAGTAATATTTAAGTCTAAAATAGGTGTCATCATCTCTAGTGTCATTTGGGTCTTCAGCTAAAAGATTTAATAAGTACAGATTCGGCAATACACGAGAGAATCCTCTTCCTCCTAGTTCGGTACTAGGTTGAGCAACTCCACCAGGAATTTGGAAATATTGAGTGACGTAAT
Source organism: uncultured Flavobacteriaceae bacterium (assembly GCA_963975495.1). Classification (GTDB taxonomy): domain Bacteria; phylum Bacteroidota; class Bacteroidia; order Flavobacteriales; family Flavobacteriaceae; genus CAXBID01. The sequence continues at coordinate 5,792 of CAXBID010000097.1, forward strand.
TAGCATTTATAAAGTTAGCATTACCACCACCTAATAAGTCATTTTGAGATTGTACTACAAATAAAGATTCAGAATGGTTTTTATCACTATTAAATACATCTGCAGTTGATTCTACTAACGCGTGTGGGCTTTCTGGATCTTCTATTACAGATATTGCTTGATTTTTAGCTTCAGTCCAATCGCCTTGCCACATGGCAACTTTTGCTTTAACATGTTTAGCGGTTCCTTTTGTGACACGTCCAAAGTCATCCGTCCATTCTAAATTGTTAATCGCATAAGTTAAATCGCTATTTATTAATGCAAATATTTCTTCATCTGTAGATCTATCATTAACAACATCAAAAGCATTATCAACCGTTACTGTTTCTGTAGTCACATAAATATTGTTGTAAGTACGGTATAAATAAAAATAAGAGTTTGCTCTAAAAAATCGAGCTTCAGCAAGCACTTTTTTTCTTGCATCTTCATCAACACCATCAATGACCTCAGCAGCGTTAATAATCGCTGTAGCTTTATTAGTTATGTTATAAAAATGTTTCCAAAACAATGTTGAGGTAAATCTAGCCCCTAAATCAAGTGGAGAAATCCCTCTTGTATATCTACCCATTCTACCAGTATACCCTGATCTACTAAAGGCTAAATCACTTTTAGTGGACATTATAACGGCACCCATATAATCCTCAACTCGCGTATCATAACGATCTCTATTAAATCTATATAAACTGACCACACCCGATTTTAAACCTTCTTCTGTGGTGTATATATAATCTGAATCAATTAGTGTTGATGGTTGTTCGTTAAGGAAGTCTTCACAAGAAAAAACAACCAGTATTAATGCTAAAAATAGTAACAAACTACCTTTAAATTTTGAATAAAAAATGTTCGCTTTCATAATGTTTTTTTTAAAAATTAACTCTAACTCCAAACGTAAAAGACGTTGCATCTGGGTAACCTGTATCTGCATTAGAACCAACGTTTCTAATATTTACCTCTGGGCTATAACCAATATAATCTGTATCTGTAAATAAGTTTGATCCAGTTACGTATAACCTTAACTGCTCCATTTTTAATTTTGATGTTAAAGACTCAGGAAATGTATAACCTAAACTAACGGTTCTTAATCGAATATAAGACGCGTCTTTTACGGCTAAAGCATTTATATAATCAGGTGGAGAATCAAAATTCGGTCTAGGAAAAGTCGTTGATGGATTTTCCGGTGTATAATAATCCACTCTAACAGCGTTTGATCGTCCTTGTAAAGTACCTCCATTATCAAAGGATGATGATAAAAATGGATTTACTTTTGTTGCTCCTTCTACTGCGTAAAAATCTACAAATAAATCGAAGCCTTTATAAGCAATAGTTGTAGATAATGATCCAAACCAATCTGGATTTGGGTCTGTAAATACACGATCTTCTTGAGTTATTTTACCATCTGGAATTCCTGTTTCATTACCTTCTTCATCAACACCATTAGTATCTCTAATTCTAATATCACCAGGTCTAAGGTTGTCTTGTGTAAGTGCTGAATCTGGATTGACCTGAGGTGCGTTTGCAAAATCGTCGCCTTCTTGCCAAATACCATCAAATTCATATTGATAAATTACACCAATTGGTTGACCGACATAATATCTATAAACATCATCTCTTAAAATTGGATTCCCATCTCCATCATTATAAAGCTCTACTAACTCGTTACGGTTATTAGACCAATTTGTTGAGACTGACCATTTAAAATCATCTGTGTTAATAATATTAGCTGTTAAATTTATTTCAATACCTGTGTTTTGCAATTCCCCAGCGTTAAAAAACGTGTATTGAAATCCAGTTGTTGGAGGTACAGGACGTCTTAATAAAAGATCAGTAGTTCTAGAATCATACCAGTTAATATCACCTACTAATATATTTTTAAAAAGCCTAAAATCTAAACCAATGTTAGCAGTTGTAACAGTTTCAAATGTTAAGTCTGGATTTGGTAAAATTACAGAAGGTGAATACCCTGAAGCAGATTCGCCATCAAAAATATAATTTTCTCCTTGAGCTGTAAAAAGCGAGGTATATGCACGACCCAAATCATTAACTAAAGAACCGTAACTAGCTCGTAACTTTAAAGATTGTATTTGATCAACATCCTCTAAAAAGCTTTCTCTATGTAATTGCCAAGCGAAAGACGCTGCCGGATTGAAACTCCATTTATTACCTTCTGAGTTAACTGACGCACCATCGGCTCTTCCTGTAACTTCAAACAGATACTTGTCCATTAAATTATACCTTGCTCTACCTAAAAATGAAGACAATCGTTGTTGGTTTTTATCGCGCTCTACAGTTACATTACCTATGGCATCAGTAATACCATTATATCCTAAACTTTCATTTGTAAAGCCCTCAGCTTGTGTAAACGTTCTACTAAATGTATTTTCCTGAATAGATTGTACAGCCGTAAGATCTAATTTATTATTCTCATTAATTGCTTTGTTGTAAGTTAATATGTTTTCAACTAAATAAGACTCTCTTAATTGGTTTTGGATACGCGCAATACCTCTTACGTCATCACCAGCAGAACTTAAAGATGATAAGTATTGTCCACTTTCTGTAGTACGTCTAGTAAAGTTTGTTTTTAATTGATATTTAAGATTATCTGTTATTTGCCAGATAGGTGTTACGTTAATAACATAATCATTACCTCTTTCATCACTATTTTGTTCTCGTAAATTCCATAAAGGACTCGTTGTGCTTCCGTCTTCCCCACTAGGGAATTGTGTAAGGCTTCCATCGTCATTATAAGCTCTTCCTAATGGAGACGTTGTTATTAAATTGACATTTGCAGCACGATCTGTATCATCATTTAGTAAGTTTAAATCAAAGTTAACTGATATTTTATCACTTACCTTTTGGTCTATGTTTAAACGTAATGTTTTCCTAACATATTTGGATGTTGGTATGATACCATCTTGTTGAAAGTAATTAACACTACCAAAAACTTTAGTAGATTCTGAACCACCGCTTACACTTATAGTTTGACTATTAACTAGACCTTTTTTTACTAACTCGTCTTCCCAATCTATAAATTGATTATTTGCAATGGATTCTAATTGAGCTGGAGAAAAGACCTCATCTTCATTAGCATATTCGTCATTAGCATCAGTGGATCTAAATGCCTCACGACGTAATTGTGCAAATTCCTGACCACTATACACATCAAAATTTCTTTCGATGGAACTTGTTGTAAAATAACCGTGATAATTAACACTAACCTTGCCAGCTTTACCTCTTTTTGTAGTCACTAAAACCACACCATTAGCACCACGAGATCCATAAATGGCTTGTGCAGAAGCATCTTTTAAAAACTCAATAGATTCAATATCATTAGCGTCAATATCTTCAATACCTCCATCTCTAATAATACCATCTACCACATAAATAGCACTTACATTACCTTCAATAGATGCTCTACCTCTAAAAATAATATTAGATGTTCCACCTGGTCTTAATGTACCTCCTCCTACATCTACTTGTAGTCCTGCAATTCTACCTCTCAACATTTCATTAACATCTGAGGTTGGTGTTAATATTGCTTGCTCCATATTGGTAGTAGCAACGGCATTAACGATATCACTTTTCTTTTGCGTACCATATCCAACAACTACAACTTCGTCTAGCACATTCTCATCAGCTTGCAACAATATAGTCATTGCTGTTGATGTGCTTGCCATTTCTTTTGTTACATATCCTATATAAGATATAACCAACGTAGTTCCACTATCATTTACTGATATTGAAAAATTACCATCAAAATCTGTTGATGTTCCATTGGAGGTTCCTTTTACAAGAACAGTTGCGCCTGGTAGTGGCATATTATCTGCCGCTGAAAAGACAGTTCCAGTAACTGTTTGTTGTGCTTGTAGTGTTGCTCCAAGAGAAGCGAACAAAAACAAAGACAAAAACAGAACTTTGATTTTTTGATTAAAGAGTTTTAGTTTCATAAAATTGTAGTTTTTAGTTTAGTTTCAAAATTATAGTTTCAATAAATGCTTAGAAAACATTTAAAGTTAACTATTCATAAAATTAGTTTCAAATACTGATAAAACAATAATTTTTATGCCGATAAAAAACGAACATCATAATTTATAATGAAATAAATATTACTATTTACCGCCAAGACACCAATAAATACTGTGATATTGAAGTTTTGTAAATTTATCATTATAACTCATGAAAACATTGAAAAAATAACACTTGTCGTGGTAATGTCGTGGTAAAATTGAACCTTGTCGTGTTACTAAAACTTTAAGATGTAGTTAACAAGTCCACTATCGTGTTCTAAACCAAGTTTTTTCCTTAATCTGTAACGTTTAGTTTCAACACTTTTAGCTGAAATGTTTAGTAAAGGCGCTATTTCTTTAGAAGATAGATTAAGGCGTAGGTAAGCACAGAAACGTAAATCGTTTGGTGTTAAATCTGGATGAATCTGCTTTATTTTATCTAAAAAATCTTTATCTGCATTGTTAAAAGCTTGTTCAAAAAAGGACCAATCTTTTGCATCATTTAAATTACTATCAATAAGTTTTATTGCTGCAATATTATCGTTATTCTTATTTCTTTTTAATTCCTTTTTAATTTTATTTAAAACTCTATTCTTCTTAATGATACTCATAGTTGAGATTGCTAATTCTCGATTTTTATTCTCAACATCCTGATTTAGTTTTTCGTTTTTAATTTGCATTATAGCCTGCCCACTCTCCATTTGTTCCCGCTTAAACTTTTTAATATAATGACGCTTATAAACTTTATGGGTGACATATAGAATTAAAAGGAGCAACAAAGCATATAAAATTAATACTGTATTTGAAACATACCACGGCCTATGCACTCTAAAACTATAAGAAATTGTATTTTGCGACAATTGGTTGCCAACTTTCGCTCTTACCTGAAAGTTATAATCTCCAAACGAAAGATTCTCAAAAGAGACTTGAGAATTGCCAGACCATTTGTTCCATTTATTGTTATGGCCATCAAGCTTGTATTGATATTTTACATCTAAATACTTATTGTATTCAGGAACTGAATATTTGAATATTAAAATACCCGCTTTATGTTCAAACTCACTTCCAACTGCAATAGGATAACTAGTTGTTAGATCATCGATATTTTGTAAACCAACAGAATTTAGATAAACAAAGTAGTCTTTTTTATCATTTATCCTTGTGGCATCTATGGTAATATAACCATTAGCAGTTCCTAAAACATAGCTGTTATTATTGATAGATGATATGTTTTCAAACCCTAAAACACCTTTTCTTAATTTAGATGGAATTGGGATATTTTTAACTACGGGTTTATTTGTTATATCATCATTCTCTATGTAACTAATATTTTCTTTTGAAAACGTCCAGAGTTTTTCATCTTTATCAACTACTAATTTACCAGAAATATATTCACCGCTCTTTATAGATGTACTTAAAATAGAATCTTTTACAAAATTACTGCTCTTATTATCGTATCTAAAGATACCATCATCAGAAGCATAAAGGATAGTATTTTTATACTTAATTAAACTTGAATTTTTACCCAACGTAATACTCGATTCAACTTGAAGTTTTTCTATGCGTGTTAAACTATCATTCAATTTTAATTTAAAAACGCCCTTTTGCTCATGACTTACCCACACTCGATAATTATCATTGATTTCAAGATATCTTGAAGAATTTTTAAAGCCTTCAATTTTATTTCTTAGAGACCAAATTCCATTATTTCTTTTCAGAACAAATACCCCATTATAGTTCCCTTGAAGCACTACATCATTTTGATTAGGAACAGGTTTAAATGTCCAAGCACCTAATTCATTACTTATTTTCGTAGCCTTATTTTTATTAATAGTAAAAGTTCCTAAATGATGCCCACAAAAAAGTGTCTCATTTTTATAATTAAATAAACTCCAAACCTGTCCTGCGGTACCTTCTATAAAATTAAAAGTATCATTTACTGCGTTCAATTTTCTATAAAACAAACCCTGATTAGAACCTATATAAAGCACATTATTAAAAACTTGCGTAGTATACACCGTTCCTAAAACACCTTCATAATCAAAAAATGTTCGTATTGGAGATTTCACATTAATACAATTAATACCATTGTCTAAACCTGCCCAAACGTTATTTTCTTTATCTTCAAATACTGATAAAACCGTATTATTACTTAATCCTTTTTTTTGGGTAATTTGATAATCAAATTCTCCGTTTTTAGAGATATGTACCATACCATCAGAAATAGTTCCAAGAATATAACTACCATCCAGAAGTTTAATGCTGCTGAAGATATTTGTTTTTTTTAAGATATTATCTGCTGTAATTCTCCAAGGTGATAATATGTTATTTTGATATGAATAAAATCCGGAATTCCGAGTAAGCAGAACTAAATCTTCGTTGTTTTGGAATACATTGATAACTCGTTCTAACTTGGTAATGGCATTACTAATTAACAGTAAAGGCTTCCCGTCTTCGACCACATATATTCCTTGGTTTGCAACATGATAATAAATACGATTATTAGCTTTGAATATTTTATAAATAATATCGCTAGCAGAAATAGTCTTGAAGGCATCAGTTTCTGAATTGTAAAAATAAATATTGTCACTAGACTGAAATATAACCCATTCGTTATAATCTATAATATTCCAAATTTGTTCGTCTTCAAGTGATTTTTTATCAAGTTTAGAAGTTAAAGAAACATATTCAAGCGTTCCAAAATCATTTTTTAACCAATATCCAAACTCAGCATAACAGCCAGTATATATTCTACTTCCAATAACATTTACCGCTCTAATTATAGTATTATTTGGCGAGGTATAAGTTCCCCATTCTGAACCATTATACTCCAATAACCCTTTATTATTTGCAACGTAGATGTAATTATCCTGTCCTTG
>CAXBID010000098.1:0-12664 GCA_963975495.1 uncultured Flavobacteriaceae bacterium
AGATAACGCATTAAGCATTCAAGTACCCAGTAAATTCTTTTACGAATGGCTTGAAGAACATTATGTAAAAATTCTTAAAGTATCACTAACTAAGGAATTAGGTGAACATGCCAAACTTGTTTATATTATAAAAATGGAAAACACCTATGGTAACAAACAGCCTTTTACTGAAAGAATACCGAGTTCGAATCGCGCTAATTTAAAATCACAAGATGTTGATGTTCCATTTAATAACAAGAGTCCGGAATTAAGAAATCCGTTTGTTATTCCTGGCATTAGAAATGTAAAGATTGAATCCCAGCTTAATCCCAATTATAGTTTTGAAAACTTTTTAGAAGGCGACTCCAACCGTTTAGCTAGAAGCGCAGGATTAGCCGTGGCGGCTAAACCAGGTGGCACGTCTTTTAATCCACTGTTGATTTTTGGAGGTGTAGGTTTAGGAAAAACACATTTAGCTCATGCTATTGGTGTTGATATTAAAGATAAATATCCAGAGAAAACAGTTTTATATATTTCTGCTGAAAAATTTACGCAACAATACATTGATTCTGTAAAGAAAAATAATAGAAACGATTTTATTCACTTCTATCAAATCATTGACGTTTTAATTATTGATGATGTACAATTTCTTTCAGGAAAAACAGGAACGCAAGATGTATTCTTCCATATATTCAATCATTTACACCAAAACGGTAAGCAGGTTATTTTAACAAGTGACAAAGCGCCTGTTGATATGCAAGATATTGAGCAACGCTTATTATCTCGTTTTAAATGGGGATTATCAGCTGAATTGCAACATCCTGATTTTGAAACTAGAGTTTCTATTTTAAAAAATAAATTGTATCGTGATGGTGTTGAAATGCCAGATGATATTATTGAATACGTAGCAAAAAACATTAAAACTAATGTTCGTGAGCTTGAAGGTGCTATTATTTCCTTAATCGCACAGTCATCGTTCAATAAAAAGGAAATCACTATTGATTTAGCTAGAATAATAGTTGAGAAATTCGTTAAGAATACTAAACGTGAAGTTTCCATTGATTATATCCAGAAAGTAGTTTCTGATTATTTTCAAATGGATGTTGATACGCTTCAATCCAAAACAAGAAAACGTCATATAGTACAAGCTAGACAATTGGCCATGTTTTTTGCTAAAAAATTAACAAAAGCCTCATTAGCAAGTATTGGTTCCCAAATAGGAAAACGAGACCATGCCACAGTTTTACACGCTTGTAAAACCGTAGATAATTTATCTTCAACGGATAAGCAGTTCAGAAAATATGTTGAAGACATTACTAAAAAACTTTCTGTTTAAAATTTACCCACAATGACTAAAATCCTAATGGTATGTTTGGGTAACATTTGTCGTTCTCCGCTCGCCGAAGGTATTTTAAAATCAAAACTTTCCGATTCATTTACAGTTGATTCCGCTGGAACCGCCAATTATCATGTTGGAAATTCTCCAGACAAACGATCTATTGCTGTTGCCAGAAAATATGGCTTAGACATTTCAAACTTAAAAGGGAGACAATTTAGCGTTTCGGATTTTAATACGTTTGATTTAATATATGTGATGGATGAATCAAATTTCAAAAATGTCGCTAAACTAGCAAGGAATGACAAAGACATCAGCAAAGTAAAAATGGTCCTAAACGAAGTGTACCCAAATCAAAATTACGATGTTCCGGATCCTTACTACGGCGGAGACAACGGTTTTGAAAATGTATATAAAATGCTAGATGAAGCTTGTGATAAGATTGCTGAAGACTTAATGAAATGAATTCTAAAGGAAAACTATACTTAATCCCCACCACTCTTGGCGATAATGAACCTTTGGATGTGTTGCCCGCATTAGTAAAAAAAGTTATTGAAGACACCAGCACTTTTATTGTTGAAAACGAAAAAACAGCGAGACGGTTCATAAAAAGAATTTGTCCTGAAAAATCACAGCCATCATTACAACTATTTCCTTTAAATAAATTTACTGAAGCCAGTGAGCTTCCCGATTTTTTAAACCCGTGTTTGCATGGAATAAATATTGGTTTACTTTCTGAAGCGGGATGCCCGGGTGTTGCAGACCCAGGAGCTGATGTTGTAAAAATTGCTCACGAAAAAAACATAAAAGTCGTCCCTTTAGTTGGACCTTCATCTATATTAATGGCCATAATGAGTTCGGGCATGAACGGACAACGTTTTGCCTTTAACGGCTACCTACCCATTGATAAAGGTAAAAGAAAAGCAGAGATAAAACGCTTAGAGCGGTTATCTTTTGAGCAAAATCAATCCCAAATTTTTATAGAAACACCCTACCGAAATAATAAAATGATAGAAGATTTATCATCTGTATTGGAAAACAATACGGATGTTTGTGTTGCTTGCGATATCACACTATCTACTGAATTTATAAAAACACAAACTGCAAATGCATGGAAAAAAAATAAGGTAGACCTCCATAAGAGACCTACCATATTTATTATTCATAAAAGCTAAAAGTTTCCCGCATTCGCGAGAATGACAGTTACATGTGTTTCTTCAATAAATTGAAGAGTTTATTTTCAAATTAAATAGCCTTTGCTAATTTATTTGGTTTAACAAAAGACGTGTCATAACCAGAAAAACGCTTCATATAATATTCAACTGTAGTACCGTAGCCATCAGCAAAATTATCCAATCCGTAGCTTCTCAAATATTCTTTTACACTACCGGGACCAGCTAAGTGGGCTGCTGCTAAAATACCAGATTCAGTAACTAAGACACCATTAATTCGTTTTCCAACAAAATTTTTGATATCACGACGTAAAATCCATTTATTACGTGCTGCATTGGCGATGAATGCTTTTTCTTGCAGTACAGGGTTCTTTAAAAACTGGGCTGGATTATAAATACCAATCATTTTTAAAGTTTCTTCACCGAATTGATATTTTCCTAAGTAACCGAAAGTATTAACAGAAGAATAATCGCCACGGGATTCTTTAAATGCCAATGCTTCTTTAAATCCTACGAAAGACTTTCCTAAATAAGGAGAAAATGTCTCGTTCAGGTCATTTGACGCTAAAATATCATCTTTGATATTTTGGTCAAGGTTTACAGTGTAGTTCAACTCTAAACCTTTTGTTGAGTATTTACTCAAATCTATGGTTTCATTTGATGAAAATGAAACTCCTAACAGGATACATATTGTAAGTGCGAGGGTTGAGTAACTTGCAATATTTTTAATCATAATTTCTAAATTTCTTCGGTATGAATTATTAAATACTATACTTGAAAATTTGAGCGTGCAAAATTACATTTTTTTTTTATAACATCAAAATTACTCGTTTAACTACTTCTTTTAGTTGTAGAATAGATGAAAAACAGCTCTATTTTTATTAAATTCTAAGGCTGGAAAAGGTATTTTTATCATATTGAAAACACTAAAAAACGAGTTTAAAAACCTTGAGTTTGTTTTAATATTATTCAAATTTACATCAAAACTTAAATAGTACTGCCGATACCTCGAATTACTTGTTAACACTTGATTGTCAATATCTTTTGAAGCTGACACCATCCCTTCCCCACTATAACCTATAGCTACATTTAGCCATTTAGGAATTTTACTTTCCTTAAAAAAAGAATGCAAATTGAAACTAAGCCAATACGTTTGCCCATTATAATCTTTAAGCATCTGCTCTAATGTTCTTTTACCAAGCTTTTCTGGGTTCAAATTAGCATACTTAGTTTTGTGAAAAGAGAACTTTAAGGCAATTCGCTGCTCATTCCACAACAATTCTTGCCCAACATACAGTCCAGTACCCGATGCATTTGCTAAAATATCACCCCATGAAAACCCCCATTCTTCAGAGTAACCATCCAACACCTCAACGGCGGTTAAAAAACCAAAGCCTAATGTAGCCCCATAAATAAGTTGGTCTTTTTCACTCACACCACTCCAATTAAATAATTCTGCACCAAAACGTCCCATTTGATAGGATGAAAAAACATGCCCAACTTTATCCATTTGGAGCCATTCCCTATTATCATTCACTGTATGGAATTTAGAACGCTCAAAATCGGCATACCAAAGTTGATTTAATCCAATTAGAGTAAGTCCAGCAACTGATGCCTCTGAAATAATTACAGCATTTCGCCTAGGTTTATTTAGGGTATCACTTGGCTTTAGAAAGCTATTTAGGTTTTCTTGCGAATAAGAAAATGAAGAAACTAAAATACAGAGTATCAGATATTTTAGTTTTAGAAACCGCACTATCTATTAATACCTTGAGATGAAAGATAGCGTTGGTATGCTCTAGCATTTACATTATGCTGAGATAGTGTTTTTGCGAATTTATGGAATCCTAACCGTTGTGCATCAGCAGCAAAATAAAGATACTTGTGCTTTTCATAATTCAATACCGCTTCAATAGCCGAAATGTCTGGCATGGCGATCAACCCTGGTGGTAATCCTAAATTTTTGTAGGTATTGTAAGGTGAATCAATGTCTTTATGCACATTTAATACACGCTTAATAACGGTATTTTGATATTCAGGCAGTTTATATGCTGCAAATTTTAAAGTAGGATCCGCCTGCAAAGGCATTCCAATTCGCAATCTATTCATATAAACCCCAGCTATTCTTGGTTGCTCACTAGCCTGCTTAGATTCTTCATGCACAATAGACGCTAAAGCAATAACTTGATTTGGAGATAAACCAATAGCTTCTGCCTTTTTAGTCCTGGTTTCATTCCAAAAACGTTGATACTCTTTTAACATCCTGTCTCTAAAATTTTCTGCTGAAGTGTTCCATAAAAACTCATAACTATTAGGCAAATACATGCCTAAAGCTGTGGCTTCATTAAAATTATTTTCAGATAAAAACGCCTGATCATTCATAGCTTTTAAAAGAGAGATACTATCTGCCTCTATGACTTCAGAAACTCGACCTGCCAATTTTTCTAATGAAATTTGATTATTAAAAGAGAGTTTTATGGGCAAATTATTACTACGGATAGAGTTGATAATATCATTATTACTCATCCCTTTTTTAATCGCATATCTTCCTGCCTTAATGTTGGTGGTATATTTCTTTTGTTTCGCCAAATCATCAAATGAATCCATATCATCCAATAAAGGTTCTAATTGATTTCGAACTTCTTCATAACTGGCATTAGTTGGAATGTAAACATAAGCTTCTTCATTATTAAAAGCCGTATTTGGTTTCAACATGGCTTTATAAACAAAGTTTGCAAAAAAGGCCGCTACAATAAGTCCGATAACCAAAATGGCTAAAAGTATCTTTTTTATGTACATTTAATTTTTTATAAGCTGAAATAAATATTCATTTTTATAAGAACCATTTACATAGTTCCAATCTTTTTTAAGTCCTATTTTTTTGAACCCTTGTTTAGTAAATAACTTGACACTCGCTTCATTTTCCTCAGAGATATTGCAATATAACTGATGCAAGCCCAAATGCGTAAAGCAATAATTAACCAATAAACTTAAAGCTTCTTCACCGTATCCTTTTGCCCTATCATCGGGTTCTTTTACTAAAACACCTATACCTGCCCTACTATTTTTAAAATCGAAATCAAAAATATCTATTAGTCCTAAAGCATTATTTTTATAACTGGAAATTAGCAACCTTAATTGTTTAACCTCAAAAATATCTTTATGGGCATGCTCTAGATATTGTTTAATTACATATTTAGAATACGGTGTTTGGGTATTGCTAATTTCCCAAATAGTCTCATCATTTTCAACAGCATGGATAAACTCTAAATCTTCTGGCTCTAAAGCACGCAAGTAAATATGTTTTCCTTTTAGAGTTATCATATAGCACCTTTAAAAACAAATTTTGCAGGACCAATAAGCCACACATTTTTATAAACAGCGTTTTCTACATCAAAACAAACCTGTAATTTACCACCTTCAACTTCCAAATCAATACGGTTTTTATTTGTTTCTCCGATGGCATGCATTGCTATGGCAACCGCTGTAACCCCAGTGCCACATGACAAAGTTTCATCTTCAACACCGCGTTCGTAAGTCCTAACTCTAAAACTAGAATCTGATAATTTCTTTACAAAATTAACATTACTACCCGCTTCATTATAAGGCTTACCATATCGTATTTTAGCGCCAATGGTTTTAATGTCAAAATCATTAATATTTTGTTCAAACTGCACATGGTGTGGCGAACCGGTATTTAAAAAAGTATGATTTTTATGTTTTTCAATAATATCAACATCTAGCATTTGAAGCTTTATCATATCATTTTCAATAGTGGCGTGATGTAATCCGTCAATAGCTTCAAAAACAGCCCTATCTTTTATAACGCCTAAATGTTTTGCAAAGGCAACCAAACAGCGCCCACCATTTCCGCACATAGAGCTTTCGTTTCCATCGGCATTATAATACACCATTTTAAAATCTAGATCTATGTGATTTTCCAATAAAATAAGGCCGTCTGCTCCTATGCCAAAACGTCGGTCGCATAAATGCTTAATACGTTTGGTATCATTTTTGGGGAAATTTTGTTGACGATTATCTATCATCACAAAATCGTTTCCTGTTCCTTGATATTTATAAAAAGCCTGCTTCATAATAAAGCACAAATATATAAATAGTAAAGGAATATTTTAGTCAATATCCCTTTACTTAGATTCCCGCTTTACTCATTGATTCATATTTTAAATTGGAATTCGTGAATCTTTGATTTTGCGAGAATGACAATTTCAAAGGGAACTTTAACAAAATGTTGAAGAAAGGGCTTTAAAAACTGTTTTTTTGGATTGTTAAATAGTCGTTAAAATTGAAGTTAAAAAACCGTTAAAACAGTTTTTCGGCTCAATAATTGGTTAATTTTAATCGTTAGTTATCTATTAATTAAAAATAATTTAGAACAAAATGAAAAAGATTTTAACATTAATATTCGTTTCTGCCTTAGGCGGGATATTAACTTTAGGAAGCTATAAACTCTTTTTAGAAAAAGAAAACCCTGTAGTTGTTGAATCCAACTTAAATAACCCCGCTTTTTTGCCTACAAATAATATTAGTAACTTATTTAAAACGGCTGAAAACCCGGATTTTACAATGGCCGCAGAAAACACTGTAAACGCTGTAGTACACGTTAAAAATGTAACACTGAGTACAGGGCAATACACCTTGCAAGATTTATTTTCTGGAAAGCCATCACAACGCTCTCAACTAGGGACGGGTTCGGGTGTTATTATAAACTCTGATGGTTATATTATTACAAATAATCATGTGATAAGAAATTCCGACAAATTATCAGTTACACTTAATAACAACAAAACTTATGAGGCTACAATAATAGGTAGCGACCCAAAAACAGATATAGCCCTTTTAAAAATTGAGCCAGACGAAGAACTCCCTTATGCTACTTTTGGAGATTCAGATACTGTAAAAATTGGCGAATGGGTTTTAGCCGTTGGCAATCCATTTAATTTAACTTCTACCGTAACAGCTGGTATTATTAGTGCTAAATCGAGAAATATTGCTCCTGGACATGACAATCATTCATTTATACAAACTGATGCTGCGGTAAACCCTGGCAATTCCGGTGGTGCCTTAGTGAATACAAACGGTGAGTTGATTGGTATTAATACCGCTATTACTTCTCAAACAGGTTCTTATATTGGTTATTCCTTTGCGGTACCAAGTAATATAGCGCGCAAAGTAGTTGAAGATATTATGGAATATGGCAATGTACAAAACGGCGTTTTAGGAATTAAAGGAGGCACTTTTAATAGTGAAGTAGCTAAAGAAATGGGTGTTACCTATTCTGAAGGCGTCATTGTTGCAGAGGTTGTCAAGAACTCTGGAGCTGAAAAGGCGAACATAAAAGAAAATGACATCATTAAAAAACTTGATAATATTGAAATTTCCAAGTTTGAAGACTTAAGTGGTTATATTAAAACGAAACGCCCTAATGATGTTGTTGCTGTAGAGTTACTAAGAGATGGCGAAATACAAACTATGCGTGTAACTTTAACAAACCCAGAGGTATTCTCCGTTAATTTTATGAAAATGGAACTTCAAGATTTATCTGAAGCTCATAAAGAAGCGTATGGTACTGATTACGGCGTTGTGGTTAAAGATACCCAAAACAAATGGTTGTATTCAAATTTAGGAATTACTAAAGACTATATCATCACTGGAATTAATGATACTAAAATTGAATCCATTCAAGATATAACCAAGTTAAAGGATAAATATGGTGATGATATGATGGATGATATTAAAAAATTAGAATATATTAATCGCAGAGGAGATAAAAAAGAAGTCCTTTTCAAGTAAAAGTTAGCTTATAAATAACTAGGTCCTGTTAACACTAAGCCTAAAATTGGCTTTTTCGCTCTTTTTTCCTATTTCTTCGTCGGTTTTTGACAACGTAGCCCACTATGTTTTACAAAATCCGCCTCAAAATCCGAAAAAATCATCAAAAAATCCATGATTTCCGTTTAGTGTTAACAGGCCCTAATAAACCCTTCAAAATATTAATATTTTGAAGGGTTTATTTTTTAGATTCCTATCTGTACAGAAATGCCAATTTTTAGATGAAACCCAGATTCAAAAGTCAAGGAATTTTTCTTAAAGAATACGCTACGAAAACGTTTGAAATATGATATTTTTGCAAAGAACTGGTTTAAAATCAAAACAACTAAACTCAAAAAAATGCCATTAAATCAAACTTACGAAAAGGAGTTAGCTTTTCAAGCCGATCGTAGGCGCGCCACGGTAGAATTTATTAAAATAGTAAGCGACCTTTGGTATGATAAATCTATTGAATTGGTGCTTTTCAGAAACCAACTTATTGACCGAAATGTGAGTCAGATTTTAAATTTGCACGATTACGCTGGTAAGTTTGTACAAAAACCTATTTCCATTTTTGATTCTGTTGAGCTTGCTCAAGCCATTAAAACACTTGATGTTCCACCTGCAAAATTAGATATTGGTAAACTAAC
Source organism: uncultured Flavobacteriaceae bacterium (assembly GCA_963975495.1). Classification (GTDB taxonomy): domain Bacteria; phylum Bacteroidota; class Bacteroidia; order Flavobacteriales; family Flavobacteriaceae; genus CAXBID01. Next base: position 8,967 of record CAXBID010000098.1, read on the forward strand.
TTACGAATACCATTTAGAGGACAACACCCATAATAACGTTACCGCCTTTATGGTATCAAAATTAAAAGATGCCAATAAAAATGGCGATATAGAACCTAAAGATGTTGTCCTTTATGGTTTTGGTAGAATTGGTCGTTTAGTAGCTAGAGAACTTGTAGCACGAACAGGAAAAGGGAGTCAGTTACGATTAAGAGCTATTGTTACCCGCGGATTAATTGATGCCAAAACACTTGAAAAAAGAGCTGCATTATTACAAAATGATTCGGTACATGGTGTTTTTTCAGGCACCGTTTCAATAGATGAAAAAAACAAAGCACTCATTATAAATGGTACTACTGTAAATGTTATTTCAGCAAACGCCCCTGAAGATATTGATTATACAAAATATCATATTAATAATGCTTTGGTAATAGATAATACTGGAGCATTTAGAGATAAAACGGCTTTAAGCAGACATTTAAAATCTAAAGGTGTTGCTAAAGTTTTACTTACAGCCCCTGGAAAAGAAGTTCCTAATATTGTTTACGGGGTTAATCATCATGAAAACGACCCAGATAAAATTGATATTTTTTCAGCGGCATCGTGTACAACAAATGCCATTACCCCGGTTTTAAAAGCTGTTGAAGACTCTTTTGGCATTAAAAGTGGCCATTTAGAAACTATTCATGCCTACACAAACGATCAAAACTTAGTAGATAATTTTCATACTAAATACCGACGTGGTCGTGCCGCCGCCTTAAATATGGTTATTACCGAAACTGGAGCTGGAAATGCAGTTGCAAAAGCTCTACCTAGTTTAGAAGGTAAATTGACATCAAACGCTATCCGTGTTCCTGTGCCTAATGGCTCGCTCGCTATTTTAAATTTAGAGCTAAAAAATAAAACCACGCTTATCGGCGTAAATACTATTTTAAAGAAATATGCTTTGGAAGGCGATTTAGTGGAACAAATAAAATACGAATTAAGTGACGAATTGGTGTCTAGCGATATTGTTGGCAGTTCAGCACCTTCAATTTACGATAGCAAAGCTACCATAGTTAGAAAAGACGGAAAAAATATAATTCTTTATATTTGGTACGACAATGAATATGGCTATAGTCATCAAGTTATAAGACTTGCAAAATATATTGCTAAAGTAAGACGTTATACATATTATTAATAGGGTAAAAATCTAAATTATTTTTTTGTCCGTATATAATTTTGCCTCACCACGTGAGGCTTTTTCTTAAATATGATAGTTTAATAAACATTATTTTATAAATTCGTAAAACCAAAAACATCTTTTAAACCAATCTTAAATGAAATCTGTCAAATACCTTTTTATTCTCGCGTCTATTTTTTTTATATCACCAACGTTATTTGCACAAAATGATGATGATAATCTTTCATTAAACGAGGGAACAATTGATAATCAATTTGAATATGTTCTCAAAAAATCGGGCGATTTTAGAGGAACAAACGGCCAAATGTATGAGGCAGTAAAACGCAATATGTTTCTTACTTTAAAAGCGCATACTATTGATTCTTTAAAAACGATTCAGGAAAAATTAGGAAGCTTAAATAATACGGTTGAAGCCCAATTAAAAGAAATTGATGGTTTAAAATCTAGTTTAAGCAGCACACAATCTACACTTGATGCAACAAACTCAGAGAAGAACAGCATGTCATTACTTGGTGCCCAAATGAGTAAAACGAGTTACAATGTTTTGATGTGGACCATTATTGCAGGCCTATTATCTTTACTACTTTTCTTTATTTATAAATTCAAGAACAGCAATGTTGTTACCAAAAACGCAAAACATGCTTTAGCTGAAATTGAGGAAGAATTTGAAGAACACAGAAAAACAGCTTTAGAACGAGAACAGAAAGTGAGACGCCAATTACAAGACGAAATTAACAAGCAGAAAAAAGGTAAATAAATATAGTGTCATGCTGAACTCGTTTCAGCATCTCAGAAAAAACTACTTTTATTTAGAAACTCATAAACGAGCTTAGTTTGAAAAAAGGTTGATTACTAAAGTGTTTAGTTTTCAACCTTGTTTTTTTGGAAGCATGTTTAGCTTGGTTTGTTAAAAAAAAATCCGCTACCTTCGTTTAACGTCGGATAAACAATATCAATACATTTTATATCCGTAAAGAACATTACAAAACATTTGCCTATGAAAACCCCGTCTCTTCTAATTTATTTCGGTTTATTTATTATACTATTGGGTTTCGGAGATGATACCGGAAAATTGATACCTTCTTGGGTTGCTTTTTTAACCGGAGGTATTGCATTGGTATATGGTACTTATTTACAATACAAATTAGACGATAAACTTATCTCTTTTACCAAAGATTGGACATTCGATCGGAAAAAACTATCATCAAAAGTTTACATTATTATCGGAATTTTATTAATGTGAATGGATAGGTTCGTGGAATATTTGGATGAAAATTTTGAAGTAAATATTTTTTTTTCAATAGTTGGCGAAGCATTTGCCCTGTACGGATTAAAGCTTCATTTTAAGGAAAAAAAACAGAAAAATGAAAGCGGGAATATTGAATAAAAACAGAATTCAAAATCATCGGACATACCACTCAAACGCAATAATTATGCAAATGGTCTCACCCTTATGGAAAATAAAACGTTTGGTAAAACCGTAAAAATAATGCGTAGTTTAGTGCTTAATCAAAGGTTGGTGCGCTTTTGCTAGCTTCTGATTTTCCTTCGGAAAATCCTCACATACAAAACTGCACTATTCAAGTTATTCTTAAACGTTAAAAGAACATCCAAAAAAATCTACGCTTCAAATAACAACATTTAAATTATCTTTGTCCATATAAATTACAGTCATGCGCATTGATATTATTACCGTTTTACCAGAATTACTTAAAAGTCCGTTTGAAGCCTCTATTTTAAAACGTGCTATTGATGCTGGTTTGGTAGAAGTTCATTTTCATAATCTACGGGATTATACTTCTGATAATTATAAATCTATTGATGACACCCAATTCGGTGGTGGCGCAGGTATGGTCATGATGGTGGAGCCTATTGATAAATGCATTACAAAATTAAAATCTGATCGTGATTACGATGAAGTCATTTATATGACACCCGATGGCGAAACTTTAAAACAAGGTATTGCCAACCAAATATCATTACAAGAAAACATTATTATTTTATGCGGCCATTACAAAGGGGTTGACCAACGGGTTCGTGATCATTTTATAACCCGTGAAATTTCTATTGGCGATTATGTCCTTTCGGGTGGCGAGTTGGGTGCTGCCGTACTTTGCGATGCGGTTATACGATTAATACCTGGTGTTTTGGGCAATGAAACCTCTGCCCTAACCGATTCGTTCCAAGATGATTTATTGGCACCTCCTATTTATACCAAACCCAGAGTATATAAAGGTTGGAAAGTTCCTGAATTATTGTTTAGTGGAAACTTTCCAGAAATTGAAAAATGGCGTGAAGAGCAGGCTTACTTAAGAACCAAGGAACGACGTCCTGATTTGTTGGATGAATAAAGCCGTTGCCTAGAACGAAGCAATTTTTTAATTATTTTATAAAATTAAAGACTAAAAATATAAGGTATAAGTACGAAACTAGCTTTCAATTAAACGCCTTAGCGTTAAATTAAGCTAGTAAATAGACTGTATCCTTAAATCCGCAAGCTATTTCTAAAAAGAAAAGGAAAAGTCTTTAAAACCAA
>CAXBID010000099.1:0-12655 GCA_963975495.1 uncultured Flavobacteriaceae bacterium
ATCTGTGTAAGAAACAATATCGGTAACCACAAATTCCTCTCTACAAGCATCCAATTCAACTATTCCAGCTTTTTCAATTGCTTCAACAAAAAACTTTGAAGACCCGTCCATAATTGGAGGTTCAGATTCATTTAATTCAATTATGGCATTGTCAACGTCTAAACCAACAAGAGCCGCTAAAACATGTTCTGAAGTTTGAATACTAACACCGTTTTTCTCTAAACACGTCCCTCTTTGGGTGTTTGTTACATAATTGGCGTCTGCTTCAATTACAGGTTCGCCTTCCAAATCCACACGCTTGAAAGCTAAACCCGAATTTGCAGTTGCAGGTTTAAAAGTCAATGTAACATTTTTACCAGTATGTAATCCTACACCAGTTAATGTTATTTCTTTTTGGATGGTTTTTTGTTTTGTTTCTGTATTAACTATTCCCATTCCCTTTTTTTTCTAAATTATTGATATCTTTTACAATGGTAGGCAAGTTCTTAAAATGCACGTATGATTTGTTATAATCACTTAAATTTAATGCAGGTGATCCTTGAAGCACCTCATTATCTTTTACGTTTCTTGCTATTCCGGATTGCGCCTGAATTTTTACATTATTACCAATAGTAATATGGCCAGCAATACCAACCTGCCCTCCTATTTGGCAGTTTTCACCAACTTTAGAAGATCCTGCAATACCCGACTGTGCTGCTATTACTGTGTTTTTGCCAATTTCAACATTATGGCCAATCTGAATTTGGTTATCTAGCTTTACACCTTGTCGTATTATTGTTGACCCTAATGTAGCTCTATCAATTGTAGTAGCAGCTCCAACATCTACATTATCTTCAAGAATAACATTTCCTGTTTGAGGGATTTTACTGTAGCTACCGTTTTCACTTGGTGCAAAACCAAAGCCATCGGCTCCAATTATAGCTCCGGAATTTATAATGCAATTCTTTCCAATTATACATTCTGAATAAATTTTAGATCCAGCAAATAATATTGAATTATCGCCAATGGTAACATTATCACCAATATAAGTATTTGGAAAAATCTTTACATTATCTCCAAGAACAACATGTTCACCTATATATGAAAACGCTCCAACATAAACATTATCTCCATGTTTAGAAGACTCCGATATAAAACTGGGTTGCTCAATGCCCGATTTATTCAATTTAACTGAATTGTAATATTCCAATATTTTTGAAAATGCCACATAAGCATCGTTAACTTTAATAATAGTTGTGTCTAAATGATTTTCAGGCATAAACGTTTTATTAACAATAGTTATTGAAGCTTTGGTATTGTAAATATATGAAGTGTACTTAGGATTAGCAAGAAATGTTAAAGACCCCTCCTCGCCTTCTTCAATTTTAGATAGCTTAGAAACTTCAATTTCTGAGTTCCCCACAACATCACCTTCTAAAATATCCGCTATTTGTTGTGCTGTAAATTTCAAACTTATAGATTGATTGAGTTAACTTGATTTTGGCAAAAATAGGAAAAATGTACTAAAGTTTTTACTTGGGGTAGCATATATAATATTTAGTTACTGCTTTTGATAAGGCTTTAAGATTTAATTGATCGGATGCTTTTACAATATCCTCAATTTTTCCTGACTTATGCAAAATATTTATACTTTGTCTTTTTAAATTATAGGCCTGATTTGAAATACTACCAGTAAAAACAAAATATCCTGCTTCCTCCCTTGTTATTTTATATGTATCAACTAAAGCCGCAATATGCTTCTCTAAGCTTTGTTTTTTTATAGCTTTATTTTTAACCTTAATTTTTAATAAATTCCTGTTAATTATCATTTCGCATAAATTGCACAACACAAAATCCTTATGGTTTTGCCATTCTTTCATGGCCGAAATAATATCATAATCATCCAACGCAGAAAACACATCAAGCGTATCATCATTAAAATTATTTATTGAAATTTCGTTATTTAAAAAATATTGCAGCGCTTTACTACCATTAAGTATTTCACCTTTAAGCGTTAGTTCCTTTGCGCGTTTTAACACTCTAATTAATAGTTGTTCTGCAACCAATCCTGTTTTATGTAAATAGACTTGCCAATACATTAGGCGTCTTGCAATTATAAATTTTTCAACGCTATAAATCCCTTTTTCTTCAACTACCAATTCATCTTCTACCACATTAAGCATAATAATTAAACGCTCGCTATTTATGTTGCCCTCAGCTACTCCTGTATAAAAACTATCTCGCTTTAAATAGTCGGCTCTATCCATGTCCAATTGCCCAGAAATAAGCTGGCACATAAACTTTCTGTGGTATTCGCCTTTAAAAATTTGGATGGCAAGCGTTAAACTTCCGTTAAATTCTTCATTCAATCGCTCCATAAAACGGAGTGAAATTTGCTCGTGCGACACGTTATTTACTATACTATGTTCCATAGCGTGAGAGAACGGACCATGCCCAATATCATGCAATAAAATGGCAACATAAAGTGCGTCTTCTTCTTCATTAGAAATTGTAACCCCCTTGAAACGAAGCACATTAACGGCTTGTTGCATTAAGTGCACGCAACCAATAGCATGATGAAAACGGGTATGATGCGCGCCGGGGTAAACCAAATACGACATTCCCATTTGGGTAATTCGGCGTAATCTTTGAAAATACTTATGCTGTATTAAATCGAAAATTTGGGAATTTGGAATCGTAATAAATCCGTAAATTGGGTCGTTTAATATTTTAAGTTTGTTCAAACTTTATATGTTATAGTTTATTAATCTAAATAATTCCTCGATGGCTCTGCCTCTGGGTTTCCGAATTTACATCCCCTTGGGGGAGGTCGGAATTGTCTTTTTACAATTCCGGGTGGGGCAAATATAATTATATGTAGTCTAAAAAATAGATTTATAAAAAAAATTGAACTTCACATTTTAAATACATTTAAATGAATACAATAAAAATACTTTGGGTTGATGATGAAATTGATTTATTGAAACCCCATATTCTATTTCTTGAAAAGAAAAACTATAATGTCACTACCTGTAAAAGTGGCACAGAGGCTATTGATATTTTAGAAGATGAAACGTTTGATATTGTATTTTTAGACGAAAATATGCCCGGGCTTACAGGACTTGAAACGCTTAATGAGATCAAGGAAAAAAACGACACCCTTCCTGTGGTTATGATTACCAAAAGTGAGGAAGAGTACATTATGGAAGAAGCTATTGGAAACAAAATAGCAGATTATCTTATAAAACCGGTTAACCCCAACCAAATACTTTTAAGTTTAAAAAAGAATTTGGACCACTCGCGTTTGGTTTCAGAGAAAACAACCTCAAATTATCAGCAGGAATTTAGGAAAATAGCTATGGATTTATCCATGGTTAATAGTTATGACGCATGGGTGAGCCTTTACCAAAAGCTTATCTATTGGGAAATACAACTTGAAGATATTGAAGATGCTGGTATGTTCGAGATTTTAGAATCCCAAAAAAATGAGGCAAATAGTCAATTTGGAAAATTTATTGATAAAAATTATGCCAATTGGTTTAAACCCCACACGGATGCACCAGTTATGTCCCATACCCTTTTTAAAAACCGCATTGCGCCTGAACTAAGCAAAGAACAACCTACTTTATTAATAGTTTTAGATAATTTAAGGTACGACCAATGGAAAGTATTCGAACCCATAATTAATAATTACTACAAAAAAGAGAACGAAGAAGCTTTCTATAGCATTTTGCCAACGGCTACACAATACGCAAGAAATGCCATTTTTTCGGGTTTAATGCCTAGTGATATGGAAAAGCTTTTTCCTAAATATTGGAAAAACGATACAGATGAAGGTGGTAAAAACCTTTATGAAGCTGAGTTTTTAGAATCCCAAATGAAACGTTTAAACCTAAATCATTTAGAGTGTGGGTATCACAAAATCACTAATTTAAAAGCTGGAAAAAAATTAGTTGAAAACTTCAAATCGTTAAAAAAAAATGATTTAAGCGTTATTGTATATAACTTTGTAGATATGCTCTCGCACTCTAAAACTGAAATGGAAGTGGTTAAGGAATTAGCATCCAATGATAAAGCTTACAGGTCCCTAGCACTAAGTTGGTTTAAAAACTCGCCGCTTTTAGAAATGATTCAACAAGCGCAAACACTTGGGTTTAAGCTTATACTAACCACAGATCATGGCACTATAAACGTTAAAAACCCTTCAAAAGTTATTGGTGATAAAGATACCAGTTTAAATCTTCGTTATAAAACTGGCAGAAGTTTAACCTATGACAATAAAGATGTTTTGTTTGCTAAAAACCCCAAGGAATTACACTTGCCATCAATAACCATGAGCAGCTCTTATATTTTTGCAAAGAACGACCTGTTTTTTGCTTATCCAAACAATTACAATCATTATGTTAGTTATTACAGAAACACCTATCAACATGGTGGCGTTTCCCTTGAAGAAATGATTATTCCTTTTGTGGTGTTTAATCCAAAATAATCTACAAAAAGCAAAAAACATCGATGAAATACACTTTTTTCTAGGTTTTTCAATTTATTTGTATTAATATTGCATATAAAATTACAATGCTTGGAAATTAATTATAAATTAAACGAGGTAGAACTTGTTGCTAAACAAATAATTAAAAGCCTAACGTCCAAGACGATTTTGTGTTATGGAGCTATGGGTGTGGGGAAAACCACTTTAATTAAAGCCATAGTTAAAACTTTAGGTAGTAATGATGACGTTAGTAGCCCTACTTTTTCAATTGTGAATGAATATGAATTGGAAAACGATAAAATTTTTCATTTTGATTTGTATAGAATAAAAGATTTAGAAGAAGCTTATAATTTTGGGATAGAAGATTATTTATATTCAGATCATTGGATTTTAATTGAATGGCCAGAAATAATTGAATCCATTTTGATTGATGATTTTAACCAGATTGAGTTAAAAATAGAGTCAGAAAACCAAAGAATTTTAAAATTAGATAATAGACAAAACCATAACAAAATCAGTAATTAACATAATAAACAACATAAAATAGTTCCGAATTTTGAAGTTTTACGGGAAACCCACATCAGGATTTTTAAAAAACACTGTTTTTAACATTTTTTTAACATTTACTGTTTAACTTCAAGATAGTCTTTAGTTACATTTGGGATAATTAATTAATTAAATCCCTTATAATATGAAAACTAAAAAATATGTAATTGCAATCGCAATTTTCGGAGGTATGTTGTTTTTAGCTAGTGCAGCTAACCAATATAACCTAGATGAGCAACAAACAGCAAAAATCGAGAAAAAGCTTAGGCCTATTCCTTCAGCAGGATAAAAAGATAAGTAAAGGATTGATACTGGGTAGCATTATTGCTACCTTAATATCAATTACACCTTATTTATTTTATTTATATGAAAGTGTTCCAAAAACAAAAGTTTGGAACACTTTTTTGTTTACTTATGATAGTAAATATTGGGAAGATGTTAATTATGTAGCTTGGATTCTGATAGGTAAATTAGTCCCTTTATATCTTTTGTTTTTATGGTTTTTTACATGTAGGCATTGGTGGTTTCATGCACTTTTAGTACCAATTGCTATGTATGTTTTTCAAATAGTAGTTATGTTAAATGACGATGGTAAATTTATCGATGAATTTCAATTAGTTTATATGATTCCAGTAATGGCGATTATAATTCCCTCAATATACCTAATTAGAGCACAGATATTCAATAAAATAAATTCAGCCAATAAATCTTTAGAAGAATTAGAAGATGAGTTTAAAATTTCGCCTAAAAACTTCTGGGGTAAGATGAAGCAATATTTTTAATTGTTTTGAAGTCTATCCCTTTCGTCCAAATCTATTTCTTTTTTGTTACTATTTAATCCAACGTTACCGAATTTATAATTAAAGCCTATTGTAAACAATCGGTTTTCTATTCTAGATTTAAAAAACACATCTTGATTTAAATATTTTGTTTCAGTATCTATATTTCTAGAATTAAATATATCCAACACTCCTAGGCTTAGTGACGCCCTATTATTAAAAAAAACTTTTCTAAAATTTATATCTAGACCGCTACTAGCGCTTACGTCAGCTGGTCCCAAAATATAAGGTGATATATAAGTATATGAAACATCAGCAATTAAACTTTTATCTTCCAAAAAAGTAAAATAATTTGCTACTTGTAGATAGGTTGACCATCTTTCATTTGCTAATAGCTCATTATTACTTTCAAGGGCATAAAATTGTTCTTCATAATAATAAATAGAAGATAATACGTATAAATTCCAGTTTTTAGATATTGGAGTATAAGTAGTAAAGTCAAAACCATAGGAAAAGCTCTGGTCAATATTCGTATTTATATACTTAATTAGATTATCTATATTGTCTTGAAATGTTATTTGAATAGTAGGATCGCTTTCAAATCTATAATACACCTCAAAAGTAAAATCTTGATTAAAGGTATATCCTAATGTAAACGTATCATCTATTTGAGGTCTTAAATTTGGGTCGCCTGTTACATAAGCATTATCATTTAAAAAATATTTAAACGGATTTAATTCAGAATATCGGGGCCTATAAATACGTTTGTTATAATTAAAATAGATTTCATTATTCTTATTTATACGATTTGTAATATATAAGGAAGGAAAAAACTTGATGTAGTCGTTATCACTTACTTGATTTGTAGATAGCGAGTTCCCTTTAATATCGGTATATTCAATTCTTAATCCAGATTTTAAACTCCATTTATCCCAGTCCTTTGAGAAACTTGAATACAAGGCGTAATTAATTTCATCATACAGAAAAATATCTGAATTTTCTAAATCCTCTTCCCTAATACCATTATTAAAAATGAACTGATCTAATATACTTTCAGAATTAATATTTGAAACCTTAGCTCCAGCTTCAAATTGAGCAGAATCATCAATGGGAAGTTCATAATCAATTTGGCCGGTGTATAATTTTATTTTTTGACCAGAAAATGTCTGAAAACGGTTATTCCTAATTAAGGTTTCATCTGGAAATAAATATTCTGTATCAACATTTTGAAAACTAGAGAAATCGTAGTTTGTATGATGTAAACTAGCCAAAAGTTTTTCGCCTTCCTTTTCAAATTTATGAATATAATCTAAGGTAAAAGCAAAATTAAATGTTTCATCTCTTAATCTGTTTTCGGTATTAAATAGGGAATCTAAAACTTTAGTTGGTCCAAAAACTTTTGTCTCAGAATTAACATGAGTTTCTGTATTGGCTCTTGGAGATATTAAAATATTTGTGGATAACCCAATACTATTGCTTTTATCTAATTCGTAATCTATGTTTGCGTTTATATTTTGGTTAGCATTTTCCCGTGTTCTTTTATAATCGGTTTCCCAACTTGATGTTATAGCATCGTTATCAATAAAGTTTATAAATTCATCATTATTTCTAAAATCTTTTCTTGGGCTTATGTTATAATTTATATAAGTGTTAAGTTTTTTTGTTTTGAAAAAATGACTCGTTCCAACAGAATATTTTGGAAACTGAAAACCTTGTTTATAATTCCCGAAAATATTACCGTTATATCCTGCAATTACATTTTTACTAGTTATAATATTAAGTACTGCGCCGCCTTCTGCCTCATACTTTGCTGGCGGATTTGTAATGACCTCTATAGATTTAACGTTTGTAGCAGATGTACCCTCCAGAAGTTGTTGTACTTCATTCGCAGATAAGTGTACCCTCCTATCATTAATATAAATTACTGGTACTTTATTTTTAATGGTAATCGTTTCGTTATTCAATATTACACCTGGTGTATGCTTTAAAACATCAAGCACATTGTTTTCAGAAAGCGTTGAGTTTTCCACATTAAAAACCAATCTATCCACTAAGCGTTTTACTGTTGGTCTTTTCGCGGTTACCACTACGCCATTGAGTTCTTCGGTTTTTTCAGTAAGTCTTACAATTCCTAAATCTAAATTTTCATCAATATTTAAAACTTTTTTATAATCCTTAAACCCTAAATAGGTGATTTTTAAGGAATAACTATTGCTTTTAATATCCTCGATAAGAAATTTTCCTTCTTCATTTGTTGAGGTTCCGTATAAAAAAGAACCATCATCAACACGACTTAAGGTTACATTGGCATAGGCAATGGGGCTATTATCTGAATCGTTAACAATTCCTGTTAAAGCCATGTTTTGGGATACACATGGCAAATGAATAAGGATTGAAAAAAAGAATATTATTTTTAATTTCATTAAAGGTCAAGTTCTGTTGCAAACTTAAAATATTAATTTAAAATAAAATTAGGAATAATCTTATATTTTTTGAATTTTTCTTATGTTAATATTTATTTATTCACTTTTTGCAAGATTAGAAACAGATTAAAATAAATATCAGTAATTATTATATCCAATAAAGAATTAATTTGTAATTTGTTTTTTATTAAACTAACCATCAAATGTCTAAATCGCTTTCCCCGTTTACTAAGCAACAACTTTTACCTCAAGAAGAAACCCTAGAAGTTTATAAACAAAAAGGAGAACTTTATATTGGTATCCCAAAAGAAACGGCTTATCAAGAAAAGCGTGTTTGCTTAACACCTGATGCTGTTTCAGCACTAGTAAGTAATGGCCATAAAGTGCTTATTGAATCTGGAGCTGGCGAGGGCGCCCGTTTTAGTGATAAGGATTACAGTGAAGCAGGTGCCAAAATAAGTAACGATACGGCCAAGGTATTTGCTTGCCCAATGATTTTAAAGGTAGAGCCACCAAGCTTGGAACAAATTAAGCTACTTAACCCGCAAGCCATTTTAATATCTGCATTACAGATTAAAACCCAAACAAAAAAGTACTTTGAGGCACTCGCATCAAAACGAATTACCGCCCTTGCTTTCGAGTTTATTAGAGATTCTGACGGTGCCTATCCTGCAGTAAAGTCGTTAAGTGAAATAGCTGGAACTGCATCAGTTTTAATAGCTTCCGAGTTATTATCAGACACAAAATCCGGTAATGGTTTAATGTTTGGAAACATTAGTGGTGTTCCGCCTATAGAAGTTGTTATACTGGGGGCAGGTACTGTTGGCGAATTTGCCGGAAGGAGCGCTTTAGGTTTGGGCGCTAATGTTAAAATATTTGATAATTCCATTACTAAACTAAGACAGATTCAAACCCATTTAGGACAACCACTTTACACCTCTACAATTCAACCCAAAAACCTAACAAAGGCCTTAAAGCGTTGCGATGTTGTCATTGGAGCTGTAAGAGGGAACAACAGATCTCCTATTATAGTATCGGAAGACATGGTTCAGCACATGAAGAAAGGCGCTATAATTATTGATGTCAGTATCGATATGGGTGGCTGCTTTGAAACCAGCGAAGTTACTACGCACAAACAGCCCACTTTTATAAAGCATGATGTGGTTCATTATTGCGTACCAAATATTCCTGCAAGATATTCACGAACAGCTTCCGTTTCTATCAGTAATATCTTTACACCATATTTGTTGAAAATTGCTGAGGATGGTGGCATAGAAAATTCTCTTAGATTTGATAGAGGTTTGAAAAATGGATTGTACTTTTACCACGGAATTTTAACCAGTAAATCTGTAGGTGAATGGTTTGATTTAAAATACAGTGATATTAATTTACTTGTTTTTTAAATCATTAGTGTCTGATTAAAGAATCAATACCGCTTCGCTAATAGCCCCGAAATTTCGGGGAAGAACATAGACTTGATTGTAACTAATTGAGAAACAGTGAACTTTAAATTCAAAATATTGTAAAAAATAAAATTTTTCTCCTGATAGCTATCGGGACGTAATAAACAAGCCCTTTTTTTTATAAACTTAGAAAACCCTGTGTTCGCAAAGGTTTTCTTTAAATGAATTATTTTTAATCGAACAACAATAATCTTAAATTAACAAATGGCCCTAAATATTTAAATGAAACTTATACAACGTATTGGCTATTACCTAGGTGGTTTTTCCATAGGATTAGTAATTTTAGCATTTTTTTTAAACGGTAAAAAAACATCTTGTAGTTATGGTCCTGAATCTCGGGTATTGAAAAACATAAACACAAAACGCATTGTTTATAGCAGTCTAGTAGAATCTTTAATTGATAATAAAACCATTGATTCCTCAACGATTAAGTATGTGTTAAAAAAAGGAGATATCAACTTCTCCAAGAGCAATACGAGGCAAGACCCTTGTGGCATATATGCTATTGAAGGATCAGATAACAATAACGAAATTACCTTAACTGTTGAAAACTGCGACAGTATTGCAACTGTTTTAAACATATTAGTAGAAAGATAATATGATTAAACGTGCATTTGATGTAGTTTTTTCTGTTATTGGGTTGGTTCTACTTGCACCTTTACTAATACTCATAGCCATAATAATCAAATTAGATTCAAAAGGCCCTGTGCTTTTTATTCAGGGGCGTGTAGGTAAAAACAATAAGGATTTCAAAATTTTTAAGTTTAGAACTATGCGCGTGCAATCCCATAAAAAGGGATTATTAACATTAGGAAATGATGATTCCAGAATAACTAAAACAGGCTATTTTTTAAGGCGTTATAAAATTGATGAATTCCCTCAACTTATTAATATTCTAATTGGCGATATGAGTTTTGTAGGTCCTAGGCCAGAACTACGGTACTATGTAAATTTCTATAATGAAGACGATATGGGAATTTTTGCTGTAAGACCTGGTATTACAGGACTTGCTTCATTAAAATATAGAAATGAGGTTGAACTTTTAAAAGCCGCTGAAAATCCTGAAGATTTTTTTATAAACACCATTATTCCCGATAAATTAAAATTCAACAAAGAATATATAAAAAGACGAAACTTCTTTTTCGATTTAAAACTCATCTTTATTACTATTATAAAAGTAATAACTAAATAGTATTTTATTTGTAATTGAAAAACCACCGTCTTTGACGGTGGCCATGTTTTAAAGGCTTTGCCATTTTTTTGGTTTGTTTATTAGGGACATCAACCTTGTCGTGGTGCATACGCTCAAAAAAGGGAAATGGGGCCACAAGTCTATAAAGTGTCTTAAAAAAGTATTAATGGATGGGTTATTAACAGCTTCATCGATGGTTTCATATCCCATCAACGCTCCTAGAATACCTAATACAGAATGTCCAGCGTTAAGCAAGCTCAATTTCATTTTTTCATAAGGCTCTACATCTTTAACAAATTGAGCTCCTATAAGCTCCCATTGGGGTCTTCCTGCTATAAAATTATCTTCAATTACCCATTGCTTAAAGGGCTCACAAACAACTGGCCATTGATCTTCAATTCCAGAGCTTTCACGTAGATCTAAAATATCTTATGGCGAGGTTGCTGGTGTAATTCTATCCACCATACTATTAGGAAATGATACGTTAGTTTCTATCCAAGTTATTAAATCTGGTCCAGCAAGTTTTACATAGCTTAGTAACATTTTTTTTGTGATATATGCCCATTTCCTTGAATATTATCGCACGATTGTATGGTACAACCTCTTGTATTTCGATCTCTCCGTAATTTTAAAGCTTGAGTTACTTGCTCAATTTTTTTTGCCTTAATAAAGTAGTTGTCAAATAGTTCATTATAAATTTTCTTCAATCTCCCTTTCTTTTGGTCCTTACTGAGGTTGATCAAATGTTTTTTAAAATCACTCTCCATTCCAAGTTCAACACTTAATTGTTTTATAAAAAAAGGGTTGATATAATCTAAATAATGTTGATATAATCTAAATAATAATGGGTAATTTGTTTATAATCAATTATAAAACTAGAATTTTCTTGAAATTCATCGAGTGTATTAAAAATGTCTTCTGCTTCAACAAAAAAAGGTGTTACAGACTCTCCAATACCCAACCGTTCCATTAATGGTAATATCTCTTCTCTTTTGAATAAAGACAATACAGCAAAATGATTCATTAATAAAAATATTTTTCGTTTGGGTTCTATTTGTCCTTTCTCGTCTAAGCTAGAGCTATTTAGATTTTTGATAAACTTATTTTTAATGAGATTCATTTTCCTAAATGATTCTCTTTTAAAGTACTTATTGGCTTCAATGGTCTTAATTCTATGCTCCTTAAAATTTTCCATTGTATCTTTTTGTTGTGATTTCATTTTAACAATTTTTTAAAATGTTTTTGTAATTTCTTCTTAGCATCCTTTAAAATATCATCACTGACATTAAAATAATGACTATCAATATCATTTTTATTCGTATGCCCCATTAAGCTCTTTATAACGAGAGTTTCTCTAATTCCCGACTCAAATATGGATTGTCTAAAAAACCGTCGAGCTGTATAAGTACTCAATGAGAACTCTATATCCGCTTTTGCCGCTATTACCTTTAAATTTAGATTCATCTTATCCAAGCTTCGCTTAGGTAATATTCTATCCTCCGGTATATTGCCTCTATACTTTTCTATTAGCTCTAAAGTTTGCTTAGTTAAAAACTGTCTTGTATAGACTTTAGATTTTTTTCTCTGTATAACAAAACGTCCATATTCAACCTCTGAATATCTTATATCGATAGCATCACAAAAACTTAATCCCGTGTAACAGAGAAACATAAAAAGATCTCTATACACTTCTAACGTAATATTATTTCTTAAATCGAGGGTGGCTATCTTTCTAAAATCTTCATTTTTTAAACGAGGCTTTTCAATTCTCTTAAAGGGTACTT
>CAXBID010000100.1:0-12459 GCA_963975495.1 uncultured Flavobacteriaceae bacterium
CTGAAAAAAATTATTGGCAAAATAGGGCTACCGCACTAATCCGGACAAGTCAGGAAAAATTATTTTTTGCTTGCCTTTTTTATAAACTATATGTCAGTTCGCGTAATCCTAAATTTCCTATCGGGATTGTATCGAGAACAAGTACTAAAATGGAAATTTATTCTAGATACTAATTTCACTCATTTTCAATCGTAAAATTCAATCGAATTGACAAATTTTCCTTAAAATGTACAATGGGTTAGCTTCCTATAAATTAAAAGAAGCACCAAAATTAACTGTAAATTGATTATGCAATGTTTCAGCAGCCGTTAAATCTCCTGTTTTGTATTTAGCAAACGGTACATTTAATTCGGTATAAAGTCCAAAACCTTGTGTAAAAAAGTAACGTGCTCCTAAATGGCCACCAAAGTTTTTAAGTCCAAGACTTAAACCTGGATACACATCAAAATTTTCGTCTATGTTTAGTACATTTCCTAAATTGGCATTAAAACGTGCTCTCACATCAAAACGGTTATCAAACGTAGCATTTAAGTCGTCCATAGCATTGTTTTTCAAAGCATCATCAACACCTAATAAATAAGTAGATGATAAACCAATAGAAATATTTTCACCAATACCATAATCGTAACTTATGTTAAGTCCGGTGCCATTATCCTGAAAATTTGCACCTACCTGAAACTTGTTATCATTCTTTCCAATAAAAGCTTGCGAATTAACTAAAGACACGCAAAAAATAGCTGTAATAAAAATTAATTTTTTCATAATGTATTTAAATTTAAAGAGCGCAAATATATTATAATTTCAATACAAAACACCTTTTATTACAAAGCTTTATGAGTTTTAATTATAGCCTGTTCATTTTTCCAATCAATCCATTTTTGCCCTTTAAGCCGTCGCATCAAAGTATCATAATTTCGCATAATCAGTAAGTTGTAAACCGCTTTACTAAAGTTTTTTGGGTTTCGAGCAATAGCACGTAAACTCATTGAAAAACCAGGTGTTATGTAACGCATATAATGCCAATAGCCTTCGGGCATATAAAGTACTTCACCATGTTTTAACTCGGTTTTGTAACCTTTAGCTTTTTTAAGCATAGGCCATTTTTCAAAATCGGGGTTATTAAAATCGATGTCTTCTCGTGTAATTAAAGCGTGCGGAATTTTGTATAAATAGTCATTCTGCTTTTGGTCAAACAAAATAACCTGTTTAGTGCCCTCAAAATGAAAATGAAAAATATTAGCCAAATCAATATCATAATGCATAAACGTGTGCGAATCGCGTCCGCCAAAAAACAACATGGGGATACCTTTCATGAGTCTGAGTCCAAAATCCGGGAATGTAAAATCGTTTTGCAATTCAGGAATTTCCTTTAAAGCATTCCATAAAAAAATACGGTATTTAGTAGGCTCACTTTTAAGTAAATCAATGTATTCACCAAGCTTCATTTCCGTATGTGGCTCATTAAAACCATCCTTAAAATTAACAGGCCTGTCATCATAAAGCGGAATAGTCAAATCGCCACCAATAGTCTTCATATACTCCAAATCCCACTTGGTAAACGCGGGCCAGTCGTCAATAAAGCACTCAATAACCACAGGCTTTTGCGGTTTAAAATAGTGTTTTAAAAAATCCGCTTTTGTAATCGTTTTTACACGCGGAATATCTTGAAGATTTAAAGACAAAGTAGTTTAGTTTAGTAAATCAAAGTTAAGAAAACGTTACGAAACTTAAAATAGTATTTTGGGCGTTACCCCAATCCCGATAACTATCGGGAGGGCTTTTATTCATGTATGTCTATTTTAAATTAAAGTATTCATGAATCTCCGATTTCAGTATCTCATCAAATAATTTCTATATATTCTACAACAGGTTAAACTCAAACATATAGGGAGGCACAAAAAAGGATTTCCACTGCAATCCCTAATAGAGTCTCTTTTTATTCATGTCGAAATCAGGAACGATTGAGACATCACATAGAGATTAAAATATTTGATGATTTAAAGTTTCCCATTATGGGATTTCTCCTATCGTCGAAATGACATTATTGCTTAACCGTTTTAGCTTTTGCCTTTGCGGCTTCATTACGTTCAATTTTATGCTCAGGTCTGGTCCATTTTGGTTTTTCGCCCAAAGCACCAATTTGTGAATCGGCAGCTTCAACCGTTTGTGGTTGCACTTTTTTAGTAAATGGTTTTTGTGGATTTAAACCTAGTTGTTTAAACATTTCCATGTCTTCATTTACATCTGGGTTTGGCGTAGTCAATAATTTATCACCAGCAAAAATAGAATTAGCACCAGCAAAAAAGCACATGGCTTGTCCTTCCCTTGTCATTTGTGTTCTACCAGCACTTAAACGCACTTGGGTATCTGGCATCACAATTCTAGTGGTAGCCACCATTCGCACCATATCCCAAATTGAAACAGGTTTTTGGTCTTCAAGCGGTGTACCTTCAACGGCCACTAAAGCATTTATTGGAGCCGATTCTGGTTGCGGATTTAATGTAGAAAGTGCGACAAGCATACCTGCTCTATCTTCTATATTTTCACCCATACCAATAATACCACCACTACAAACGGTCACATTTGTTTTTCTAACATTACCAATAGTATCTAATCGATCTTGATACCCACGCGTAGAAATAACTTCTTTATAATATTCTTCGGATGAATCTAAATTATGATTGTAGGCATATAAACCAGCTTCGGCTAAACGTTTTGCTTGATTTTCGGTAACCATACCAAGTGTACAACACACTTCCATGTCTAGTTTATTAATGGTCCGCACCATTTCTAAAACCTGATCGAACTCCTCACCATCTTTTACATTTCGCCATGCAGCACCCATACAAACACGAGAGCTACCTGTAGATTTTGCGCGTAAGGCTTGGGCTTTAACTTGTTTTATGCTCATTAAATCATTGCCCTCAATATCCGTATGATAACGAGCCGCCTGCGGACAATACCCACAATCTTCTGAACAACCACCCGTTTTTATAGATAGCAAAGTGGATACTTGAACCGTATTTGGATCGTGATTTACACGATGCACAGTCGCTGCTTCGTAAAGCAATTCCATAAAAGGTTTGTTGTATATGGCTAGGATTTCTTCTTTAGTCCAGTTGTGTTTGGTATTACTCATAAATCGGTCGATTTTCAATATCAAAAATACTAATTAAATAGTGAATTTCTTAGTTTTTACTTAATAAAATAGTTACAGCATTTCCTCCAAACCCAACGGCATTAACTAAAATATTTTCTATTCTGTTATGGGTTTCTTGGTTTTCTAAATAAGGAACGCTAATAAATTTTCGGTGTTGAAGCATTAAAATTGCGAGCTCAATACTCAAAGATCCAGACGCTCCAAAGGTGTGACCTATCTTCCACTTGTTGGTAGTCAACGCCGGTATTTTATTATGAAAAAGCTTTTCTATGGCTTTAAATTCTGAAATATCGCCTTTAATGGTTCCTGGTGCGTGCATAACAATAACATCAATATCATTAGGGTTTGTATCACCTAAAGCCATTTTCATGGAACGTTGAAAACATTTCGCATCACTAGATATTGAAATGTTATGTTTTAATAGTTCGGTGGCATAACCAATACCTTTTACAGTGGCTAAAGCATGTTCTTTTTTACCTTGTTCTAAACATATCATGGATGCGCCCTCGCCTAAAACCATCGTGTTTTGGTTTTTGTTGAGGTCTAGTGCGCGACAAGGGAAAGATTCAATATTGTCAGGTTGAGCGCAGTCGAAACCCATTGAGGCTTCTCGACTATGCTTGAAGTGACTTTGTGGTTTTGCATAAATTTTCAACGCTTGCATCTGCGCAATGGTAAAAGGCGTTAAAGGCGCTTCGCTACCACCAACTAAAAATTTATCACACATGCCAGAATTTATCCAAGCAATGCCGTTTAACATCGCATGTAAAGCTGTTGAACAGGTTATGGAATGGCTTATTTCAGGACCTTGCGTTTGCAAATCGTGCGCTACCCAAGATGAAATATTACCTAAAGTAGTAGTTGGAGAACTAAGTGTTTTTGCTTTGTTGTTTTTTAAAAAATCCTCGTGATAGGTTTCAAAAAGATGTGTTGCACCTCGTGATGAGCCGATATTAATTCCGAAGTTGTCTGAACCATTCCAACCAGCATTTTTTATGGCTTGTCTTGATGCGAAAATGGCGTATAAAACAGTGTCGTCAAGTGATTTATATTTATTGTCAGATTGTCTTAAAATTTCAATCTCTTGTTTTGATGCTTTTGGGATTTGAGCTACCAAAGCACTTCCGTTTTTAAATGATTTTTCAATAATATGGTGTGAATTATTTTGGTAGTTTTCCCAAGCTTCATCTAAAGTTTTCCCAAGTGGGGAGATGGAAGAGATTGCTGTTATTGAAATTGGTTTTTGCAAAGGTTTTTTACTTTTGGTAAAAATACATGTTCTGTTGTTAATTTCATACTTCCATATTGTTTTGTTCAGACCTGTCAGGTTTTAAAAACCTGACAGGTCTCTTTTTACTGCGTTAGGGATAGAAGCGGCATCCTTTTTTGTGCTTACTAAATAGTTTGATTTGGTACTTAGATTAAATGAGACCTATAAGTTTGATGAGATACTGAAAAACCTTCAGCACAAGAAAGATATAGTGGATAGCCTGACCCTTTTGGGTAACGCCCTAAATAATTTCTAAAACATCTTTAATAACTTGATAGACTTTTTCCAACTGTTTTTCGGTAATAACATACGGAGCCTGAATGTAAATGGTGTTTCCCAACGGGCGAAGAAATACACCATTATCCATAAAAAACTTTAAAAGTTTATCTCGTAAATTTCCGTAACGTTCCATTTCCACATCTAAATCTAGTGCGAAAATAATTCCAGTTTGACGTATTGATTTTACTTTTCGATGCGTTTTTATACGGTTTCCAAAATCCTTATGTGACTTTATAATACGGGTTATATTGTTTTGAATATCGTCGGTTTGTAGTAGATCAATACTCGCTAATGCTGCTGTGCAGGCCAACGGATTTGCAGAATAGGTGTGTGCGTGAAATAGCCCTTTGCCCATATCGTCACTATAAAAAGCATCATAAATTTGTTGTGTGCAAGAGGTAATTGCCATGGGGAGCAAACCCCCTGTTAGGGCTTTACTAAGGCAGATAATATCGGGTTTGGTATCGATGTAAAGTGACGCAAAATATTTTCCTGTTTTACCAAAACCCGTCATCACTTCGTCGGCTACTGTGATGATATTATGATTTTCACAGAACTTTAAAATGGCGTTTAAACCCTCTGCGTTGTGCATTTTCATTGCCGCAGCACCTTGCACTAAAGGTTCGTAAACAAAACCTGCAACCTTATTTCTGGAAATAATATCTTGAAGTTGCTCTAAAATTTGATGATGATTTTCGCCATTTGGAACAGGAATACGTTTAACGTTTAAAAAGAATTCTTCAAACGGACCATTGTAAACCGAAAGTCCGGAAACACTCATAGCACCAAAGGTGTCACCATGAAATCCATCTTCAAAAGCGATTAGGGTATTGCGTTTTTCGTTTTGATTAAAATGATATTGTAAGGCCATTTTAATACCAATTTCAACAGCGGTTGATCCGTTATCGCTAAAGAATATTTTATTTTGATTTTTTGGGAGTATTTTAATCAATTCTTCGGATAATTTTACAGCAGGTTCATGCGTAAAGCCACTAAAAACAACTTGATCTAAAACTTGCATTTGACCAGTAACACGATTAGTTATGTATGCGTTACAATGCCCGTACATGCAGGTGTACCAAGAGGCAATGGCGTCAATATATTCGTTGCCATCTTCGTCGGTTAACACACAGCCTTTTGCTTTGGTTATGGCAAAAGTATTGGGGTGCAATTTATGTTGCGTTAGCGGATGCCAAATATGTTTTTTATCGCGTTCTTTTAAGCTCATATTTTTTATTCCTGACAAGGCAGGAATCTATTTTTAATTATTTTCTCATATGTTCATTTTGTCTTGATACAAAACGAACCAAAAAATCAAATTGAAATGAGGAATTTTTCATTCCATTAATAGGAATGAAAACCAAAAACCAAATCTAAATTTTCTCCACGCTAGCGCAAGCATCTTGCTTGTGCCGTTAAATAAATATCACGAGCGTGACGCTCGTGCTAGCTGGGGCAGGAATCTCATTTTAAATTCTCCCAGATTTAATTTTTAAAAAAATTGTGAGATTCCTGCCTTCGCAGGAATTCATCAGCATATTCCCTAACCACATTTCTATCAAAATAAGGTTCTTCATCTATGCGCCCAATAACTGGAACGTTCGTCATTTTTTTAATAATAGCTTCTGTTGATTTGTGTTCGTTTCCGCTAAAAATAATAGACACGTCAAACCCTTTTTCTTTTAAAAAATTAACGGTTAAAAGCGTATGGTTGATACTGCCTAAATAATGTCTTGACACCACGATAACTTTATATTCGGGTTTGATTAAATCGAAAATAGTGGCCTTATCATTTAAAGGCACCAATAGCCCGCCAGCGCCTTCAATCACTAAATGATTATTGGTTTTAGGTGTTTTAATTTCATTTAGATCAATTGAAACACCATCAATTACTGCAGCTGCATGAGGACTCATGGGTTTTTTGAGTGCATAGGCGTTTGGATGGAATTTAGATTTAGAGTTTGACACTAATTTTTGAACCTTTTTAGTATCGCCATTATCTAATTCTCCTGCCTGTATGGGTTTCCAATAATCGGCTTCGAGAGCTTCAGTAATAATTGCTGAAGCTACTGTTTTACCAACATCGGTCGAAATCCCTGTAATGAAATATATACTCATTTTAAATCGAATTCGGTTTTACAATCTTCACATTTATATTTATGCCTGGTGTAAAATGGAAGTGAGGAAAACAAGACTCCAAAAATAAACCAGAATAATGATTTGGCATCTTTTATGGTTGAAAATAAGTCTATTTTTTCACTATCACAATTTGGGCAGTTAATAGTATCGCCTTCATCATCAATAGAATATTTTTTTATGGTTTCTAAAATATGTTGCGCTTTTAATGCATCGGTAGATAAAACTTTTAACTTAACACCACCAATGGCATTGCTTACCAATGGGTCGGTATCTATCGTTAAATTATCAGATAAAAAGACTTGAATACCTTCCGCTTCTAAACGCCCTTTTATAATTTGGGCTTCGGTAGAATATTGAAATCGGGCTATAGTTTTAAAGGTGTCGCTCATATATTTACAAATGTAGCTAACCGTTGTAACAGTTCAGTAATTTGTGCTTTAGAATTATAATCCTCTCCCTTAACCCCTCTCCTAGGGAAAGGGAAATTCATTTAAGTTTTCTTTTAATATTTGTAATGCGCTTTTAATTTCATCTTTTGTATTGAAGGCATGAATGCAAAAACGTAAGCGTTCTTCGTTTTTAGGAACCGTTGGTGGTAAAATGGGCTTTACATCAAAACCATTTTCTTGCAGTTTTTTTGCGACTAATTTTACTGTTTCGTTACCAGAGATGATGCAGGAATGTATGGCGGAATGGCTTTCAATAAATCCCCATTGTCTTTTGGGCATTTCCCCGGAAGGGAAAATATTCAAGTTTAATCGTTTAATTTCAGACTTAAAAAACTGAATATTTTGATATAGGGTATTTCTACTTTTACTATTAATCATTTCATGATATGCCGAATGAATAGTTGCCAAACTGTGTGGTGGTAATGCTGTTGTGTAGATAAAACTTCGTGAAAAATTTACCAGATATTCTTTTAGCCATTCACTTCCTAAAATAGCTGCGCCGTGGCAACCCAAAGCTTTTCCAAAGGTTATGATTCTGGCGAAAATAGCATTTTGAAGTTTTAAATCTTGTATAAGTCCAACGCCACGTTCGCCAAAAACACCAACAGCGTGTGCTTCATCAATAACTAAATAAGCATTATATTTTTTAGATAAGTTTGAAAGTTCGACTAGATTTGGAGAATCGCCATCCATAGAGAAAACAGATTCTGTAACGATATAAATATTTTGATGGGATTCTGAAACAAGTTCAGAATGACGAAGCATTAGCTTTTCTAATGCTTCTAAATCATTATGTCTATACTTGTACGCTTTAGCGTTGCTCATTTTTATACCATCCCGAATGGAAGCATGAATATATTCATCGTATAAAATAATATCTCCGCGTTGCGGAATACATGAGAAAAAACCAATATTTGCGTCGTAACCAGAATTGAATAGTAAAGCAGATTCACTATTATGAAAGTCTGCCAACATAGGTTCTAAAATATTAAATAAGTGATGATTCCCAGATAACAATCGCGAACCTGTGGCACCGTTTTGTGTAATATTATGTCCTTTTAAAAATTCGTGGGTCGCATTAAAAATGGTTTCAGATTTTGAAAACCCTAAATAATCGTTTGAAGAAAAATCGATTAGTTTATTTTGATTACCAAGTTGCCTTAGAGCATTTGTGTTTTCACGCTCTTCAAGTCTAGATTTTAACTTTTGTGGCAAACCATTCATATGACAAAAATACTATCTTAGTGGCTTAAAATTTACCTCATGGATAGATTTCTTTTTTGTTTGTTTTTTTTAACCGTTAATTCTATACTTTTTGCACAAATTTCGTCAACTTATACCATTTCATTTGAAAACGCAGTTCACCACGAAGCTTTTGTTGAAGCTACATTTTCAAACTTAAAAGCTGATGCTATTACTTTTAGAATGAGTAGAACATCGCCTGGGCGTTACGCGTTGCATGAATTTA
Organism: uncultured Flavobacteriaceae bacterium; assembly: GCA_963975495.1. Taxonomy (GTDB): domain Bacteria; phylum Bacteroidota; class Bacteroidia; order Flavobacteriales; family Flavobacteriaceae; genus CAXBID01. The sequence continues at coordinate 8,766 of CAXBID010000100.1, forward strand.
TAAAAAATATTTATGGCGTTAAAGTAACCGATAGCAAAGGAAATATCTTGGATGCTACCAGACCAGACCCCTATTCTTGGCATGTGAAAGGGCACGACGGCACTATAAAAGTGAGTTATATATTGTTTGCAAATAGAGGTGATGGCACCTATTCCCAAATTGATGAAACCCATGCACACCTTAATATTCCAGCTACTTTTATTTATGTGCCTAGTTTAGAAAATGATGGTATTGAGGTTACATTTAATACACGTGAAGATTTAAATTGGAAGGTTGCCACACAGTTAAAACCTTTAAACGGGAATACCTATTGTGCGCCAAATCTTCAATATTTTATGGATAGCCCAACGGAGATGAGCAATTTTAGCAAACGGGCTTTTAATGTTGATGGGCAAACCATAAATTTTGTGTTGCATCACAACGGAACAGAACCAGAATTAGACACTTATTTTGAGAACATAAAGAAGATTGTATTACAAGAAAAAGCTGTTTTTGGAGAGCTTCCAAAGTTTGATTATAGAAATTATACGTTTTTAGCATGTTATACTCCAAATGCTTCGGGAGATGGTATGGAACACCGAAATTCAACCATTTTAACCAGTACAAGAGCTTTAGCAAATGGTGGTATGGAGCGAAATATTGGAACGGTATCGCATGAGTTTTTTCATAGTTGGAATGTAGAACGTATTCGTCCAGATGCTTTAGAACCTTTTAAATTTGATGAAGCCAATATGAGTGGAGCGCTTTGGTTTGCTGAAGGTTTTACTAGTTATTATACTTCGTTAATCTTATGTAGAGCAGGTTTATTAAGTCGCGAAGATTATATAAAGGGCTTAACAGGAAGCTTTAATTATGTGTGGAATTCTCCAGGGCGAAAATTCTTCAATCCTATTGAAATGAGCTATCAAGCACCATTTGTTGATGCGGCACGTTCAGTAGATCCCGTAAATAGAAGCAATACCTTTATTTCATATTATTCCTATGGAAGTATGCTTGGGTTAGCTTTAGATTTATCACTTCGTGAGAAAGGGTTGAGTTTAGATGATTATATGAGGCTAATCTGGATAACCTATGGAGAGCAAGAAAAACCTTATAAAATTGAAGATTTACACAACACTTTAAAGGATTATGCTGGAACAGATTTCGGGAATCATTTTTTTAATAATTACATCTACAAAAGTAATATGCCCGATATGAAACGCCTTTTAAATATGGTTGGGGTATCGTTAACCCAAGACAATACCAAAATTGATTTTGGTGCACGGGTTAAATATAGTTTGATTACTGAGAATACAACTATGGGGCTTTCAGCCTACAACGCTGGATTAGAAAGTGGGGATAAAATTCTTAAAGTGAATTACGTTTTAATAGATGAATCTGTCAATTTTGATGCTGTAATAAATATGTTTAAACCAAATGATGAAATTAAAGTGGTTTATGAACGTTTTGGAGAAACAAAGGAAACAATTGTAACATTACAAGCTAGTAAAGATTATACTTTAAATGTTTTTGAATCTGAGAACTTAAAATTGGATGAAAAACAAAAAGCATTACGCGAAGCTTGGTTGCAGGTTAAATAGCTTTTCAATTTATTTTGAAATGGTCATTTTTCATCTTATTCCCTAAGACAAACTTCTTTATACGTTAAGACTAAAAATATCTTTTTTTAATAAAAAATTATTGTTTATCAATAATTTTATTATATTTGTTATCGATAAACGATAATATAAAATGAAACAATTAGCTTATATCTCATCAAAACTGCTCTTTTATTTCTTTTCAAGTTTATTTCTTTTTATAATGGTATTTTCAATACTATCCTATTTTGAATATAAATTTGATATACAAATCCCGCTTGTAGAAGTTCTGGAAAATCATTCAAAAATCAAAGTTCCCCTTTTAGGTTTACGTATAAATGTTCCACATAGTTATTCTATTCTTATTATGTGGGCTGCAATGCTATATTATGCTATTTATTTTTATGCGTTTAAAGAATTTCTTAAAGTGTTTATTGAAAAAAAGGTATTTGAAGCTAAATCGTTAAAACGATTACGCTTTTTCTTAAAACTAAATCTTATTCCTTTAGTTTATATTATAATATTTACAGCTTCATTTCTATTAAGAGGAGCGGATTTACGTCTTCATGATGATTATTTTATTGTGTTAGCTCACTTAGTAGTAGCTTTTTTAATATATCTATACCTAGATATTCTGAGAAAGGGAAAACATATACAAGAAGAAAACGACTTAACAATTTAACTATGAAAGACAACACTAAAATACTCACCATAATCACTTATGCGGTTTTATTATCAGCTGTGTCTATTCTGCTCAACGATATGCGTGAGTTTGATTTTAATCAGTTTGAAGACTTTCAAAATTGGGCAAAAACGGCTGATAAAAACGAAAGTTGGTTTACATCTCAAAATGTCATCCAATGGAGTTATTATACCATTAGTGCTGGATTATTCTTTTGGAGAGGTTATCTTATTTATGGCTTTTCATATTTTTTATCCATTCTGAAAGAAATTGAAAACGGAAATTATTTTAGTGATAAGAATATTAAGTATTTTAAAAAGATTGGAAATATTTTTATTTGGTACACCATCAATGTTTTAGTATTACGCTTTTTATTAGCAGCCATTAACAAATCTACATTTAACTTTCTTAATGAACTTAAAGCAGAATTCACTTTTTTAATTCCAGCTGGATTAGCTTTTTATATTCTTGCTGAAATTTTCAAACGAGGAAAACAGACTGAAGAGGAAAATGAATTAACAATTTAACTATGCCAATAATCGTAAATCTTGATGTAATGCTCGCAAAACGCAAAATGCGAAGCAATGAGTTGGCAGAAATAATTGATATAACACCTGCAAATTTATCTATTTTAAAATCGGGTAAAGCTAAGGCGATACGCTTTTCTACTTTAGAAGCTATTTGTAAAGCTTTAGACTGCCAACCTGCTGATATTTTAGAATATGTAGAAGATTAGTAAAGACCTGTCAGGTTTTAAAAACCTGACAGGTCTAGTTTGTAACAATTTAACTTAAAAAATGGTATTTTTGAAATTAAATTAAATACATGCTTACTATGAAAATATCTTTTTTTATCCTCTTATTTTTTATTTCAAGTTTTAGTTTCGCACAAAACAATCACATTGTAAAAACTGAAGACGGACGTCGTGTTTTATTAAAAGCCGATTTTACTTGGGAATATATTGATACCGAAATCCCTAAAACAAAAACCGTCAAAAAAAAGATTGCTGAGGTAAAAGAAAAATCAGAACCTGTTGAAAATAACGCTTGTAAACTAGCTGATGATTTTGAAGAACCAAAATTGGATAACAAAATTCAGAATCAATTAAAAAAGGGACGAGCAACGATATCCCATATAAAAAAGAAAGTAGCCAAAGATTATGATTGTACAGTTCAAGATGTGGTTTTGCTATCTGTTTCAGAAAAAAAGGCTAACGGAATATATGATTTTTGTGCCAATGGTAAAAAGGTAAGTTATAAGCGTGTTGGCAATTCTATTATAGAAAAAGGAAAGTTTTTTTAAAAAAAGTTTAGTTTCAATAAATAGACCTGTCAGGTTTTCAAAACTTTTCTGAAATTTATGTTTTTAGCAAAATGTCTTTTTTTAAAACTCCTTCCCTTTTTTAAGGGAAGGTGGCTTTGATTTCACTAAAAGA
>CAXBID010000101.1:0-12436 GCA_963975495.1 uncultured Flavobacteriaceae bacterium
ATATGAGTTTTAGCAAAAATACAAAATATAACGCCAATTTACAAATGACATGACACTAGCAGATACAAAACGACTAGAAATGCTTGAAAATTTGGATTTTAAGTTTTTCGACCAACAAATTAAAGTTTACAACAATGTTGGTATCATTAATGGTCGAATCCAAGCTTTTTCGGACGAAACTTATGTTGGAGAAATTTTTTACACTGCCACATTTGTAAAATATAACGATATCTGGAAATATGAAAATTGGCAAGGAACTTGGACAAAAGATTCTCCACCACCGCCATCATTCATTTCAGAAAATGAATCGGAAATTAAATAATTAATTTGCTACCTCACTAATAAATTTTATTCTGTACAAACGAAGCTCTTCATCATCATAATCGCCATCAAATTCCTCAATAGCATCTTCAATACTATCAGATTCTGACTCCATAAAATAATCATGGATTTCTTCCTGTTGGTCTTCGTCTAAAATATCTTGAATCCAATAATTTATATTCAGTTTAGTACCTGAGTACACTATAACTTCCATTTCTTTAATAAAATCTTCCATGGTCATACCTTTAGAAGAAGCAATATCATCTAATGGTAATTTTCTATCAATATTTTGAATGATATATAATTTATTGGCAGAATTACTACCTGTAGATTTTACAACTAAATCGTCTGGACGAATAATATCGTTTTCTTCTACATAATCAGCTATTAACGCAACAAAATCTTTTCCATACTTCTTCGCTTTTCCGTCACCAACACCGTGCACATTACTCAGTTCTGCAATGGTTATTGGATACTTTAAAGCCATATCTTCTAACGAAGGATCCTGGAAAATAACAAACGGTGGTACGCCTAATTTTTTGGCGTTCTTTTTACGTAAACCTTTAAGCATACCCATTAAAACTTTATCGGCTACTGCGCCTCCACCCTTCTCCGCAGTTATAATACTACCATCTTCTTGTTCGCCATCAAAAATATGATCTTCAGTCATCATGAACGATTTCGGAATCTTAATAAAATCCTTACCCGCTTCAAGCAACTTGATAACACCATAAGTTTCAATATCTTTTTTAAGATATCCAGCTACTAAAACCTGTCTTAAAAGCGCCATCCAGTATTTATTATTCTGATGTTTACCTTTACCAAAAAATGGTAGTTCGTTGGTTTTATGTGAATTTATAAGTGCATTTTCTTTACCTGTAATAACGTTTACCAAATCTTTGGATTTATATTTTTCATTGGTATCTTGAATCGTTTCCAGTAATAACTTGGTTTCATCCTGGGCTTCAATTTTCTTTTTTGGATGCCTTATATTATCATCCATCTCGCCACCTTCACCAGTTTCATTATCAAATTCTTCACCAAAATAATGAAGTATAAATTTTCTTCGGGAAATAGATGTTTCCGCGAAAGCGACCACCTCTTGTAACAAAGCTTGACCTATTTCCTGTTCTGCTACAGGTTTACCAGACATGAATTTTTCTAATTTCTCAATATCCTTATAGGCGTAAAATGCTAAACAATGGCCTTCGCCTCCATCACGTCCTGCTCTACCGGTTTCCTGATAATAACTTTCAATACTTTTAGGAATATCATGATGGACTACAAAACGTACATCGGGTTTATCTATTCCCATCCCAAAAGCAATGGTAGCTACAACCACATCTACATCTTCCATAAGGAATTTATCTTGATGGCTGGAGCGCGTTTTTGCATCTAAACCTGCATGGTACGGTACGGCTTTTACACCGTTTACCTGAAGTACCTGTGCTAATTCCTCAACACGTTTTCTGCTCAAACAATAAACAATTCCAGACTTCCCTTCGTTTTGCTTTACAAACCGAATAATATCTGCATCTACATTTTTAGTTTTTGGTCGTACCTCGTAATATAAATTAGGTCTGTTAAACGATGCTTTAAAAGTTGTAGCACCACTAATACCAAGGTTTTTTATAATATCCTCTTGTACTTTTGGCGTTGCGGTTGCTGTTAAGCCGATAATAGGAATGTTATCTCCTATTCGTCCAATAATATGACGTAAATTTCTGTATTCCGGTCTAAAATCGTGTCCCCATTCGCTAATACAATGTGCTTCATCAATAGCCATAAAAGAGACTTTTACCGAACGTAAAAACTCAACATTTTCTTCTTTCGTAAGCGATTCTGGAGCTACATAAAGCAACTTGGTAACACCATTTACAATATCTTCCTTAACCCTTTTTACCTCAGTTTTATTTAATGAAGAATTTAAAACGTGAGCAACGCCTTCTTCTTTGGAAATACCACGAATGGCATCTACTTGGTTTTTCATTAAAGCTATTAATGGCGAAACCACTATAGCTGTTCCTTCTTGCATTAACGCTGGTAATTGGTAACAAAGCGATTTACCACCACCTGTTGGCATAATTACAAACGTATGATTTCCTGATAAAATACTTTCTACAACACCTTCTTGAAGTCCTTTGAATTTGTTAAATCCAAAATATTTTTTAAGTGCAGAATGTATATCACTTTTAGCTGTTGACATGAATTTTTTGAGATATTAATTTACTATTAAAATACACTTTATATTCAACCTTCAAATTAATTAATTTAATAGTGTATTTAGAGAACCCTCATTATTTTTTCGTTAGTTTTGTAACGAAAATTCAAATTACAATAAAAATTTAATTTGATATCATTTAAAGATACAAAATCTTTATGCATCAAATAAAAAATATAAGAAATTTTGATAAGTAAAGCTTCTATTATTAATACTGCAAAAAAAACTATTGAAACAGAAAGCGCAGCCATTTTCAATTTATCTAGTCTTGTTGATGATGACTTTGCAAACGCAGTAGAACTTATTTATAATTCAAAAGGGCGCGTTATTATTACTGGTATTGGTAAAAGTGCCATAATTGCCAATAAAATAGTGGCTACCTTAAATTCTACAGGAACACCAGCTGTTTTTATGCATGCTGCCGAAGCTATTCATGGCGATTTAGGACTTATCCTTAAAGATGATGTTGTTGTTTGTATATCAAACAGTGGTAATACGCCAGAAATAAAAGTACTCATTCCCTTAATAAAAAGAGCCAATAATAAGGTTATTGCTATTACTGGACATTCGAAATCTTTTCTTGGTGAAGAATCTGATTTTATTTTGAGCTCCTATGTTGAAAAAGAAGCTTGCCCAAACAATTTAGCGCCAACCACAAGTACTACAGCGCAATTGGTTATAGGAGATGCGCTTGCCATTTGTTTATTGGAATTGCGTGGATTTACGAGCAATGACTTTGCAAAATACCATCCGGGTGGGGCTTTAGGAAAAAAATTATATTTAAGGGTTAAGGATGTCTCATCGGTTAACCAAAAACCAAAAGTTAATGCGAATAACAGTATTAAAGAGGTTATAGTTGAAATTACTGAAAAAATGTTAGGCGTAACTGCCGTAGTTGAAAACGACCAAATTATAGGTATTATTACGGATGGCGATTTACGTAGAATGCTAACTAAAGTTGATGATTTTTCCAAATTAACAGCTAAAGATATTATGGGCGCAAATCCAAAACGTATTGAAAGTAAAGCTATGGCTGTTGAGGCTTTAGAAATTATGGAAGCAAACGATATTTCGCAATTGCTAGTTGAGGAAGATGGTAAATATGCGGGTGTAGTTCACTTACACGATTTAATAAAAGAGGGTATTATATAATGGCGAAAAAAAATATAAATGAGATGTCTTTTTTAGATCATCTTGAAGATTTACGTTGGCATTTAATAAGAATTGTACTTGCTGTTGTAATAGTTGCTACGTTTGCCTTTATTTTTAGTCGGTTTATTTTTAATAGTATCATTTTTGCGCCTTTGGAAATGAGCTTTCCAACCTATAGCTTTTTATGTCAAGCAGCCAATTTTATTGGTGTTAGTACGACTTTTTGCGCTGAAGAAATGCCTATGATAATTCAAAACCGTACCATGGCAGGTCAATTTTCAGCTGATATTTGGACCGCTATTTTAGCGGGTTTCGTTATTTCATTTCCTTACGTAATTTATCAGTTATGGAAATTTATTAGTCCTGGTTTACATGAAGACGAACGTAAACATTCAAAAGGTTTTATAATTATATCTTCACTTTTATTTTTCATTGGTGTGCTGTTTGGTTATTATATTGTAACACCACTTTCGTTAAACTTTTTAGCAAATTATAGCATTTCAGAGGTTGTTGATAATCAAATTGATATCAGTTCATATATTGCTTTGGTGCGCTCTTCATCTTTGGCATCGGGTATAATTTTTGAGCTACCCATTATCATCTATTTTTTAACCAAAATAGGATTGGTAACGCCAGAAATAATGAGAAAATACAGAAAATATGCCTTAGTTATCGTATTAATTCTTTCAGCAATCATTACACCTCCAGATATTGCAAGTCAGGTTATTGTAGCTATTCCAATTCTAATATTATACCAAGTAAGTATTTATATTTCTAAAGTTGTAGTTAGAAATCAACTTAAAAAAGAAAAAAGAAATGTCTGATATAGTTACCGAATTCAATGCTTATCGCGAGAGAATGAATGCTGAAATTCTAGCTGATAATAATAAGGTTATAAAACGTATTTTTAATTTAGATACCAACGCTTACGCAAAAGACTCATCTGCTGGCGCTCGTTTGCAACGAGTGTTAATAAATTATTATTTGTTAGAACTTACCGCTTCATAAAATCATAAACAGGTTTAATAGAATTTTTGAAAATTAAAATTTAATCGAGGCGTCAGTCGTTACAAACGAGCGCTATCCGGGAAATAAGCTATTTAGTTTACAGTATTCAGTCGCAGTTTGCAGTGGTTTACGTTTTTAAAATTTGGCTTTTAGACTTCATTTTGATGTTTATTTTTGGGCGTTACCCTATCGGGTCGGGCTTTGTGTTGCAATCTTTTGTTTTTTGTCATTCCTGCACAGGTAGGAATCCACTATTAAAAACAGTTTTTTCCAAAGTGTCGTTTATACTTGCCAATAAAAACAAAAGGATTTCCACTACAATCCCTAACGCACCTGCTGGCGCTCGTTTGCAACGAGTGTCAATAAATTATTACTTGTTAGAACTTACCCAAGGTAAAACCATCTATTATTAGCAATACAAACCCGCAAATTAAGGTTATTCAACAATTAAAAAGTTAATGAAACGTTATACAGTCGCTACAATTTCCACAATTAATTAAAATTTCCGTAATTGCACCCATGATTCTAAGAGCCGAAAATTTAATGAAGTCCTACAGCGGACGAAAAGTAGTGAAAGATGTTTCCTTGGAAGTAAACCAAGGCGAAATTGTTGGCCTTTTAGGACCTAACGGTGCTGGAAAAACAACGTCCTTTTACATGATTGTGGGTTTAATTAAACCCAATGGCGGTCATATATTTTTGGACAATACGGAGATTACCAAATACCCTATGTACAAACGTGCGCAAAATGGTATTGGTTACTTAGCACAGGAAGCTTCTGTTTTTAGAAAGTTAAGTATTGAAGATAATATTTTAAGCGTGTTACAACTTACCAAACTGAGTAAAAAAGAACAAAACCTAAAAATGGAATCGCTGATTGAAGAATTTGGCCTAAGTCACATTCGTAAAAGTCGTGGCGATTTATTATCGGGTGGCGAGCGGCGGCGTACAGAGATTGCTCGTGCCTTGGCAACCGACCCAAATTTTATACTTTTAGATGAACCTTTTGCAGGTGTAGATCCTGTGGCTGTTGAAGACATTCAGCGTATTGTAGCGCAACTTACCAAAAAGAATATCGGTATTCTTATTACCGACCATAATGTACAAGAAACACTTGCCATAACTGATAGAACCTATTTAATGTTTGAAGGTGGTATTTTAAAACATGGTATTCCTGAAGATCTTGCTAATGATGAGATGGTGCGTAAAGTGTATTTAGGACAGAATTTTGAGTTGCGAAAGAAGAAGATTCGGGAGTAGTTTTCAGTTTTCAGTCGCAGTGTTCAGTTACCAGTCGCAGTGTTCAGTTCTCAGTCGCAGTGTTCAGTTACCAGTCGCAGTGTTCAGTTTTCAGTCTCAGTTTTCAGTTTACAGTTTTCAGTCGCAGTATTCGGTTTTCAGTCACACTATTTAGTCAACATTAGCAGGTATTATTTTATTCGGTTTCAACTTTGCGACTCTGCGTCTTTCCGAGAAAATTTTCCATGAACCTTTGTGGGACACAGTGTTCAGTTTTCAGTCGCAGTGTTCAGTTACCAGTCTCAGTGTTCAGTTTTCAGTCGCAGTATTCGGTTTTCAGTCGCAATGTTCAGTTTTTGAAAATATCAGCCAAATATCTTTATCACTCTTTCAATAACTTCTTCTTAATAAAAACAAAAATTTTTACCAATAAAAACGCCAAAAACCCAACACCCAAGCCTACAATAAAATCCCGAATAAAACTGGGGAGTACTTCTAAAAAATGATGTAAAAAAGCTATATTATGCACAAAAATACCACCTGCAACAAGCAGCAAAGCTATAGTACCAATAACGGACAAGCTTTTTATAACCCATGGTAATGTTTTAATCAAAAGATTGCCAAATATATATGATATACTTTTTTTGTTATCACTTAAACTAACTAGTTTTAACCCAAAATCATCCATTCTCACAATAAGGGCAACAATGCCATATACTCCAATGGTAGCTATAATAGCCACAATAGATACTACTAAAATTTGAAATAAAATAGGTTTACCAATCACCGTTCCAAGCGCAATAATTACGATTTCTACTGATAAAATAAAATCAGTAAAAATTGCTGACTTAACCTTCATTTTTTCAGCAACAGCCTGCTCTTGTTTAGATAAGATAATTTCATCTTCAAAATGTTCTTCTTTGTTCTTATCATGTTTATCTGGAACGAAAAAATGATACACTTTTTCAAACCCTTCAAAGGCTAAATAAACACCTCCTAAAATTAAAGCCAAAGTAACTGCCCAGGGCGCAAACGCACTGAGCAAAAATGCTATTGGTAAAATAATTAATTTATTAAGCGCAGAGCCTTTGGTTATTGCCCATAATACAGGAAGCTCTCTAGACGCTAGAAATCCAGTCGCTTTTTCAGCATTTACGGCTAAATCATCGCCTAAAATACCAGCTGTTTTTTTGGTAGAAATTTTACTCATTACTACCACATCGTCCATTAAAGCCGCTATATCGTCAAAAAGTGCAAAAAAACCTGATGCCATTACATTTATTTAGAAGTTAAATTGTCTAAAACAGACATCATTATATATAGTAATATAATTATTGGAATAGCCGCAAAATGCAAAACAATAATAAGTACGGCACTGAGCAAAATAAAAATATACCGGGTTGAGTTTCCTTTAAAACTATACTCCTTAAATTTTAAAGCAAACAATTTAATGTTACTGTTTAGTAACCAACTGCTTAATAATGTAACACCAATTAAAAACCATTTATTTAGAATGATAGTATTTATAGCATCATTATTTTGAAACTCCAAAATTAAAGGCAATGATAAAATGAGTAGTGCATTGGCTGGTGTTGGTAACCCTTTAAAATAGGTTTGTTGGTCTTCGTCTAAATTAAATTTTGCAAGCCTGTAAGCTGATGCCAAGGTTATTGCTAAACCTAAAAATGGTAATATTTTTAATTCGTCCCAACTTAAATCGGACATTTCCAATAATTTATAAACGATCAGTCCTGGCACTAAACCACTAGTCACCATATCGGCAAGCGAATCTAACTGAAGACCTAATTCACTTTGAACATTTAGTTTTCTAGCTGTAAATCCATCAAAAAAATCAAAGAATATACCCAGAAACACAAAAATTGCAGCTATAACAAAGTTGTTGTTTGTGACAAAAATAACCGCAATACTTCCACATAATAAATTTAAAAGTGTCAGCGCATTTGGAATATATTTTTTCATAATTGGTATTTTACGTTTGTAAAAATAACAAACAATTTCAGTCTAATATCAAATAATCTATATGATTATGCTAAAATAATTTGAATTAGTTTTCGCTAATTCGAGGCATAAAATTTCAGAATAGCCCTAGCTATTGTTACATTTTATAACAATGAAGTAGTAGAAAAACAAAACAATTATTAGTGTAATTGTATAGTTTATTTGATATATAACAATATCTATTATATTTTGAAGTTTTAAAGATTGTAAATAATGTGCATCTTTGTAAAAAAATTGCGATTGAAACCCTACATAACTGCATTATTCTTAATATTCTCAATGCAAATATTTAGTCAAACTGTTAGAAAGTATTCTAATGAGTTTATGAATATTGGTGTTGATGCTGCTGCATTGGGCATGAGTAGTGCCGTTGCGTCACATACTGCCGATGTTAATTCTGGCTACTGGAATCCTGCTGGTTTATTAAAACTTGAAGACAACCAATTGGCTTTGATGCACTCTAGCTATTTTGCAAATATTGCCAACTACGATTATGCCGCTTTTGCGATGCCTTTGGACGATAGAAGTGCGGTAGGAATTTCCTTAATCCGTTTTGCAGTTGATGATATTTTAAACACAACACAACTTATAGACGAACAAGGAAATATTAATTATGATAGAATTAGTCTGTTCTCAACTGCCGATTATGGTTTAACATTTTCATATGCCAGAAAATTGCCCGTACAAGGTTTAAATTATGGCGTTAATGCTAAAGTGATAAGAAGAATTATAGGCGATTTTGCGTCCTCTTGGGGGTTTGGTTTAGATTTTGGAATTCAGTTTGAAACCAATAATGATTGGAGATTTGGTTTAATGGCTAGAGATATTACCACCACTTTTAATGCTTGGGCTATTGATGAAGGAGAGTTTGAAACCATACGTGATGCGGTTGAAGGACAAAACCAAGAGTTACCGGAAACTACTGAAATTACAATTCCTAAATTACAAATTGGACTTTCAAAATTAGTCGATTTTAATTTTGATTATACGCTTTTAATGGCTGCCAATTTAAATGTGCGTTTTGAGGAAAATAATGATATTATATCAACATCATTCGCCAGTGTAAATCCCGCTTTGGGTTTAGAGTTTGGATATATCGATATGGTATATTTACGCGCTGGTATGGGTAACTTCCAAAATGAACTGCAAATAGATAATACTGAGCAATTAAGCTTTCAACCCAGTTTTGGTGTTGGTTTTAAATACAATGGTATTCAAATAGATTATGCTTTTACAGATATTGGCGACCAAAGTGTGGCATTATATTCCAATGTATTTTCATTAAAAATCGATTTTAGTACCTTTCGGTAATATTTTAGTTGCATGAAAAAATCTTTACTCCTTCTATCCTTATTTATTAGTTCACAATTCATTTTTGCTCAAGAAAATCTTTTATCTGAACAAGCGGAAATTAGTGTGCTAACTATTTCTCCCGGTAATTCATTAAATGATGCTTTTGGCCATAATGCTTTTAGAATAAAAGATTCAGCTAATAATTTAGATATCACTTTTGATTATGGCAGATTTGATTTTGAAGCTCCTAATTTCTATTTAAACTTCGCTAGAGGAAAATTAAACTATTCTATTGGAAGTATTAATTTTTATGATTTTTTGCGTTTTTATATCTACCAAAATAGAACGGTTAAAGAACAGCTTTTAAATCTATCTCAAAGCGAAAAGCAAACATTGTACAATTACCTTTTAGAAAATAACAAACCCGAAAATAGGGAGTATTTATATGAATTTTTTTTTGATAATTGTGCTACAAAAATCAAGGATGTTGTAAATATAACTTTAAGCAATACCATTGATTTTAAAATTCCTGAAGATTTAAAACAAGACACTTTTAGAACTTTAATTCATAATAACTTGAATAGAAATTCTTGGGGAAGTTTGGGTATTGATGTAGCTTTAGGTTCTGTTATTGACAGAAAAGCAACTCCAGAAGAACACATGTTTTTACCTGAAAATATTTATCGGTTTTTTGAGGTTGCCACGATTAAAAACGACAACAAATTAGTAAAAGAAAGTAATGTGCTTTATCAAAAAAAGAAAACTGTAAAATCGAGCTCTTTTTTAACGAGTCCGTTATTCGTTTTTGGTAGTATTGCTATTCTTATTCTTTATATCACTTTTAAGGATTACAAAAACCGCAAACAAACAAAATGGCTTGATATTGTATTGTTTAGCATTACGGGAATAATTGGTGTATTAATTTTACTATTGTGGTTTGCTACCGACCACAAAGGTACGCACCAAAACTATAATTTACTTTGGGCTTTTGCTCTCAATATTTTGTTTATTGGTCAATTTTTTAAAGAGAAAGTAAGTAATTGGTTTATTAAGTATATCAAACTCTTAATTATCCTCTTATGCTTATTAACGCTACATTGGATTATAGGTGTACAGGTTTTTGCTATAGGATTAATTCCTTTTTTAGTAGCTCTTTTTATAAGGTATATTTATTTGATTAAGATTTTCTCGCAAAGACGCTAAGGCGCAAAAGTTGAAACTGAATGTAACAATGCCTGTAACTGCCAACTGAATACTGCGACTGTAAACTGAATACTGCGACTGTAAACTGAAAACTGCGACTGTAAACTGAAAACTGCGACTGTAAACTGAATACTGCGACTGTAAACTGAATACTGTGTCCCACTAAGGTTCATGAAAAATTTCTCGCAAAGACGCAGAGGCGCAAAGTTGAAACTGAATGTAACAATGCCTGTAACTGCCAACTGAATACTGCGACTGTAAACTGAATACTGCGACTGTAAACTGAAAACTGCGACTGTAAACTGAAAACTGCGACTGTAAACTGAATACTGCGACTGTAAACTGAATACTGTGTCCCACTAAGGTTCATGAAAAATTTCTCGCAAAGACGCAGAGGCGCAAAGTTGAAACTGAATGTAACAATGCCTGTAACTGCCAACTGAATACTGCGACTGCAAACTGAGTACTGCAACTGTAAACTGAAAACTGCGACTGAGACTGAAAACCGCGACTGAGACTGAATACTGAATACTGTAAACTGAATACTGTGTCTCACTAAGAGCCATGAAAAATTTTCTCGCAAAGACGCTAAGGCGCAAAGTTGAAACCGAATAAAATAATACCTGCTAATGTTCACTAAATGGTAGTACTGCAAACTGAAAACTGAGACTGAGACTGAGAACTGCGACTGAGACTGAAAACTGCAACTGTGACTCCTACCTTGAAACAGAAAAGACACGAATTTCACGAATTTTCACGGATGTATTAAGCTACTCAGATTGTTTAGTTATTTCGCAGAGATTCACGGAGCCTGACAAAGATACACGGAGTTTTACTGGAGACTGCGACTGAGACTGAAAACTGCGACTGAGACTGAAAACTGAATACTGTGACTGCGAACTGAAAACTGATTCATTGTCCTCTATAAAAAATAACAGTGCTTAGTGTTTTTACCAAAATATTTACGTCAAGAAAAAAGCTTCTGTGTTTAATATAATACAAATCGTATTGAAGCTTCAATAAACTATCATCTACTGACGAACCGTACCTTGTTTTAACTTGTGCCCAACCTGTAAGTCCGGGTTTTATAATATGCCTAGTTTCATAAAACGGTAGTATTTGCGATAGCTCTCTAACAAAATGAGGGCGTTCTGGACGCGGGCCAATTAAACTCATATCACCTTTTAATATATTGATAAATTGAGGTATTTCATCAAGTCTTGAGTTTCTTAAAAACTTCCCGAAAGGTGTTATTCTTATATCATTCTTTTTTGCCCAAACAACTCCGTCTTTTTCGGCATTTTTCATCATCGTTCTAAATTTTATAATTCTAAAAAGATTACCGTTTTTCCCAATGCGCTCTTGGGTATAAAACAAAGATCCACGGTTTGCTATGGTGTTCCCTAATAAAACAAATGGTAAAAAAACAATTCCAATTAAAGCTCCAACAAAAGAAATAATCAGATCAAAAATTCTATGAAAAAAACCATACATTTTGTTTTGGTTACTTCGGCTAAACGGAAAATATTTATAAAAATCCTTTCCAACAAATTGAACGGGAATACGTTGCATCATATCCTCATAAACTTGGGTATATTCTTTTATTGGAAAGCCACCTTCTAAAAGTGTGATTAAATCACGATAAATTTCTGGTGTTATAGACTCCGAATTATAACTTGCAATAACAATTTCAGATATATTTTCGTCTTTAATAACTTGATAAATTTGCTTCGGGCTATATTCAACAATATCCTTAAACTTAACTCGTTTAGTTTTATTTGTTTCACAATTAATAAAACCTACTATTTTATAATTGGGATCTGCCGTGTTAAATGCTTCTACTATTATTTTAATATTGGACGTTTCTCCCACTATTAAAACCTTTTTATAAAACCTTGGAGATACTATAAAAGTTATATACAGAAAACGCCAAATGAACAAAGCGGTAAGGATGGAAAAATAGAAAAACAAGATTTGAAG
>CAXBID010000102.1:0-12363 GCA_963975495.1 uncultured Flavobacteriaceae bacterium
ATAAAACATCCATAACTAAAACTTGATACCCAAGGAAATGATTAAATGGATGTCGGATAGCTTGCCCCGATAACAATCGGGGTGACCAATAAGAAAACAATAGATTTAAACACATGAGTGATTAAAAATTTAAATATTACTTTTTTCAATATTGAAATTTTTTGAACGAATTCCTGAATATGAAGAAATTTTTATTTCTTCTAAATATAAAAATTTTAAATAGATGAATTTTAGAGGAAGAAATAAGGTAACACCAGAATTCAATATGTCGTCTATGACGGATATTGTGTTTCTGCTACTTATCTTTTTTATGATTGCTTCTACATTGGTAACCACTAATGCGATTGATATTTTATTACCAAAAGCGAGTGGTAAAACCGAAAACAAAAAATCTGTGGCAGTAAGTATAAAAAAAGATTTAACCTATTATATAGACCAAAAACGCGTTGGTGAAAGTGTTTTAGAAAATGAATTGCTTGCAGCATTGTCATCCAAAGAAAAGCCAACTATTGTTTTAAGAGCAGAAAAATCTGTACCCGTTGAAAATGTGGTTAAGGTTATGGATATTGCAAACAGAAATAAATTTAAAGTGATATTAGCGGTACAGCCTTAGTTAATGAAATATTTAGAAACCAAACACGAAAAAAATTCAGCGAAATTAACTGCGTTAATAGCAATCATAATATTGCTATTATTATTTGTGGTTGGTACAACCTATATGGATCCCCCAGAAGAATATGGCGTTGCCGTTAATTTTGGGAATACTGATTTTGGTAAAGGCACTGTGCAACCTAAAGCACCCGTTAAGTCAACGCCTCAAAAAATAGAAGAACCACCACAACCTGAAGCTTCAAAAGCAGAACCTACAAAAGCAGCTGAAGCAAAAGAAGAGGTTTTGACAGCTGATAATGCTGAGGAAATAGCCATTAAAAAACAAAAAGAAGCAGAAGCCAAGGCGAAAGCTATTGCAGATGCTAAGGCAAAGGCTGAAGCTGATAGGGTAGCAAAGGAAAAACGCGAGCAGGAAGAAAAAAAGAAGAAATTAGATGCTTTAATTGGTGGCGTTAGTAAGTCTGAAGGTACCGAAACAGGAGGTGAAGGCAATGATAATAAAGCAGGAGATAAAGGACAGTTGGATGGTGATCCGTATGCGCCCAGTTATTTTGGGGGGCAAGGGACTGGAAGCGGTGGCGTTGGTTATGGATTAAACGGAAGAGGACGAGCAACTTATAAAACATTAAAACAGGATTGTAACGAATCGGGGATGGTTATTGTTAAGATTATAGTAAACCAAAGCGGCAATGTTATTTCAGCGGAACCAGGACAAAGAGGCACAACCAATACAGCACAATGTTTGCTGGAGCCTGCTAAAAAAATCGCATTGTCCCATAAGTGGCCAGCCGATTCAAAAGCCCCAGCAAAACAAATAGGTTTTGTTAAAGTAAACTTCAAACTGGGGCAATAATAATGACTTATCAAGATACTCTTAATTGGATGTTTTCGCAACTACCAATGTATCAAAGGGAGGGTAAATCTGCTTATAAACTTGATTTAAGTAATACCATATTACTTATAAATCATTTAAAAAATCCGCATCATAATTTTAAATCTATTCATGTAGCTGGAACTAACGGGAAAGGGTCAACGAGTCATATGCTAGCTTCTATTTTGCAAGAAGCTGGATATAAAGTTGGGTTATACACTTCGCCACACTTAAAAGATTTTAGAGAGCGTATCAAAATTAACGGTAAGGTTATTAGCAAACAGTTTGTCATAGAATTTATTAAACGAAACAAAGTCTTTTTTGATGATAACCAACTATCATTCTTTGAAATGACGGTAGGTATGGCTTTTGAATATTTCTCTAAACAAAAAGTAGATATTGCAGTTGTTGAGGTAGGTATGGGAGGACGGTTAGATTCGACAAATATTACAACACCAGAGGTTTCAGTAATTACCAATATTGGTTTAGATCATACTCAGTTTTTAGGAAATACACTTGAAGCCATTGCTTTTGAAAAAGGCGGTATTATAAAACCAAATATCCCTGTAATTATTGGAGAAACTCAAAAAGAAACAAAACCTATTTTTACAGAATTAGCTAAAAAGAATGGCGCTGAAATTGTTTTTGCAGATAAAAACATTACTGAAGTTTATAAGTCTGATTTAATTGGAAGTTATCAAGCTAAAAACATAAAAACAACTATTCAAACGATAAAAACGCTTCGACAAAAGGGCTATAAAATATCTGAAAAGAATATTAAAACAGGATTGCTTAATGTAGTTAGTAATACAGGGTTATTGGGGCGTTGGCAAGTTTTAAACGAAAACCCAAAAGTGATTTGTGATACCGGACACAATCGAGAGGGTTTAGTTTACGTGATGGAACAGTTAAAAAAAGAAAACTTTGAAGACCTACACATTGTTTTTGGTGTTGTAAATGACAAAGATTTAAGTTCTATAATTGATTTATTGCCTAAAAATGCTACATATTATTTTTGCAAACCAGATATCCCACGGGGTTTGGATGCAAAAAAATTAAAACAATTTTTTAATAATTATGGGCTTATTGGGGAAGCTTATAATTCTGTGAACGAAGCCTATAAATCGGCATTAAAGAGAGCTAATCAAAACGATTTTATTTTTGTTGGGGGAAGCACATTTGTAGTGGCAGAAATAATTTAAAATTTTAGTAGAAAAGTTTTTGCAGTATTAAAAACTAGATTATATTTGCAATCCAATTTAGAGGGCGACTAGCTCAGTTGGTTCAGGGCATCCCGATTAACATCGGGAGGGTCGGGGTTTCGGATCCCTTTAAAAAATTCGGGCGCATAGCTCAGTTGGTTCAGAGCACTTGGTTTACACCCAAGGGGTCGGGGGTTCGAATCCCTCTGCGCCCACAACAAAGCCCTAAAGATTTGCTTTAGGGTTTTGTTGTTTATAAGTTATTTTCTCATAATGAAATATCACGTATACATTCTTTATTCAGCATCTCTAAATAAATATTATGTAGGCTCTTCTGAAGATGTTCAAATTAGGTTGAAAAAACATTTACTAAATCACAAAGGATTTACCGGGAAAGCTAAAGATTGGGTTTTAAAGTATGCTGAAACTTACAATTCCAAAAGTGAATCTATAAAACGAGAACTTTAAATAAAGAAATGGAAAAGCAGAAAGATGATTGAAAGACTTATTGATAATTAGTTTAGTCAAGGCACAGAACATCCCGATTTTCATCGGGAGGGTCGTGGGTTTCCCGAAGTTAATTCGGGATAAACTGAATCCCTCTGCGCCCACAGAAATCCTAAGGTTTTTACTTTAAGATTTTTTTATTTGGAGTAGCGGTTCTTATCTGCATCATTGTAAATAACCCAGCATGTCCCTCATCAAGCACAATCTCGATGCATTTTTCGACAGGATTTTTGTTTAAAAAAACTGAGTTCGCTTTACGGTTTTTTACTTAGATTCATTTTTGAAAAAAATAAGCCCCCTAATTTTTAGGAAGCTTATTTGGCTATCCGTTCCCTCTTAAAAATAAACAGCCATGGTTTTGATTGCTAACAACCAAAAGAGTGTTTTTATGAAAAGTTGCCTAATTCTTGATTGGTTTTTGTTTTTTTAATCGATTCCGCTATTTACCAAAATTCAATGGATATGCCACCTTCACAGCGCTTGAGCGCAACACTAACAGGAACTTTTTCACAAAGTTTGGCCAGCTGAACAATTTGATGCTTAACCAATGGTTCTTTAATTATTGTTATTAAGCCGTCTAAACCTTCAACCTTGTAGTTTTGACTCCCTTTTTGGGTATCGGTTTTGAATATGTCTCTAAAACCTTCCTCAATTATTTTGTGATATTTTTTGTCAACTGCCATTTTTAATAGTAAAGTTTATATTTTCATTCTTATGCTAATGGGTTTTCTTAACGTTCCGTATTGGGCTATCCTGCTAATAATATTTGGGTCATGAATTTTCTGGGTAATCATACCCTTGCTTTATTCTTGGAAGGGAAAAGCATTTAAAAGAAACAATTCGAGCGAAGGCAAATCTTATGATTAACACAGTATTTGTTTTATTTAATTTGCTTTTAAATTTTTTTTCAAACGATTTGCCGCAGCCTTATATTCTTTAGCTATTTCAATAATGGCATTGAACACTAAAATATTTTTGCTAATACCACTTTTGGTGTTTCTTACCATTTGTGAATCGACAATTATTTCTTCAGATGCCAGTTTGACAATAACTTTGCTAGTATATTCTTTGGGTAGATGATTTGAGAGTAAATCTTTAAGTGTTTCTTGTTCTTTATGTGAATGCACATCATATAATGTGTATAATTTGTTTAAATTTGTCATGGTATGAGTAAATTTATATGCAAATATATACAAATAATTAAATATTTTAAAAAAAATTTACTTATTTATATAATTTATAATTATTCTAAATATGGAATTTGAGGATAAATTGAAACAATTAATAAAAAGTAAGTACAATAGATTAGGGGATTTAGCTGAAAAATTTGAGATGAATTATACCCAGCTTTCACAATATATAAATGGTAAAAAAATTTCTATTGAGTTTTTAAACAAAATAATCCAAGAATTCCCCAATGCAGACCTCAATTGGTTGTTAAGAGACGACAACATAAGTAAGGATAGTGCGCAAGAATACTCAGAGCCTTATGGGGCGCCATTAAATAACGAGCAGATTATAGATAAGATTGAATTATTATTAAGTGACTTAAAAAGGCAATTGACACAAAACTCCAAAGTTTAAACTTTAGTTTTTTATTTTGTTTAAAATTGGAATATATTTACATCGTAATTTGGGTCATTAACTCAGTTGGTTCAGAGTGTCACGTCGACAACGTGGAAGTCACTGGTTCGAATCCAGTATGACCCACATCATATAAAAAGAGGCTGTCTAAAAAGTATATATTAACCGTCATTACGAAAATTTTTTATTTCGAATTAATCTGTAAATCAATAACTTGCAGTTTATAGATTGCTTCTCCCGATAGCTATCGGGACTCGCAATGACAACTTTTTAGACAGCTTCTTTTTTATTATCAACTTTAGCAGGTATTGTATTCTATAATAACGTCATGATGCGTTCCAAGGCCATACCTCGAGATCCTTTAATTAGAATAGTTGCAAATTCTATTTGTGACAGGTTGAAGGTGGTTTTAAAATCATCAAAAGATTTATAGTGTTTGGTTTTGTCTGAATCTGTTTTAGATTTATAAAAATTTTCTCCAACAAAAACAATCTGTTCAATATTTAAGGAAATTGCCAAATCGGTAATATTTTGGTGTTCTTGTTTTGCTTCTTTCCCAAGCTCAAACATATCACCTAGTATCGCTATTTTATGGCCTTCTTGTTTATCTAAATTTATCAAGGCCGCTTGCATACTCGTTGGGTTTGCATTGTAAGCATCCAATATAATTTTATTAGAATCCTTTTTTATAATTTGGGAGCGATTATTAGATGGAATATAGCGTTCAATCGCTTTTTTAATGGCGTTATCTTCAACTTTAAAATAGTTTCCTATAGCAATGGCTATTGCTATGTTCGTAAAATTATAATCACCTATAAGCTGACTATTTATTTCAAGGTTATTATATGTTAGTTTAACAAAGGGAGTTGCATCAATAAATTTCATGTTTACATCTTCATTTGAGCTGCCAAAAGTTATTCTCTTTACTTTTTTCGTTTTTTCAACTTGAATGGGGTCATTGGCATTTACAAAAGCAGTTTTATTATTTGCAATTAAATACCCGTACATTTCGCTTTTGCCTTTTATAATACCTTCAACACCGCCAAAGCCCTCTAAATGAGCCTTTCCATAGTTGGTTATTAAGCCATAATCAGGTTTTGCAATATGGCATAAAAACTCAATTTCCTTTTGATGGTTTGCACCCATCTCTACAATACCAATTTCGGTATCGTCTGTCATGGAAAGTAGTGTTAAAGGCACACCAATATGGTTATTTAAATTACCAAAAGTTGCGGTGGTTATATATTTTTGGGACAATATGGCATTTATAAGTTCTTTGGTAGTCGTTTTTCCATTACTACCAGTAAGTGCAATAATCGGTTTATTTAAATAGTTTCTGTGATAAGTTGCTAATTCCTGAAGCGTTTGAAGAACATCTTTTACTATAATAGTTGCTTTAGAAGTTACGAATTTTTCCTCGTCAATAACCGCATATTTTGCACCACTTTTTAAGGCGTCCTTTGCGTAAGTATTACCATTGAAATTTTCGCCTTTAAGGGCAAAGAACATATCGTTTAATTGAATTTTTCTGGTATCCGTACATGCAGAATTGCATTTTAAGAAACGTTCATGTAATGCTTTTATTTCCAAGTGTTAAATGGGCTTTTGTTTTTGATTCCCGTTTTATTCATTGTTTTTTTATTTTATAATAATGAATTCATGAATCTTTCGATTTGACGGGAAAGACAATTTTATATGAAACCTCGATTTTAATTATCGAGGAATATTTTTTCGTATTAAATGTATTAAAAAAGTCCTAACAAACGCTAGGACTTTTTAATTTTATTATTGAAAACTAAATATTAGTTTTTTGTTTTGTTTTTGTCTTTAGATTTTGATCCTACACGAGACATAGCACATCTAAACCCAATATAGTCAGTAGCCATATCTTGAGGGAAGTAGCGTCTTTGGGCTGGGTCTAACCAATACTCTCTGTCTTTCCATGATCCACCTTTGTAAACTCTAACTTCATCGTTAATTAAAGATGTTCTGTTATTACCCTTGTCGTATTCCCTAACTATATTTCCTAAAGAATCCCTACTAATACTATGTTTGGGAGAATTGTACATTTTTCTTGTTTGTGAATCTGCACTTTCATTGCCTTCATCATCACCAAAATTCTCAAAGTTACGGGAAGAACGTTTGTCACCATCTCTAAAGTTGATTTCGTTACTTCTATCAAAATTGGTTCTTAAATAAGTTTCGTTATCATCAACAGGGACTTGTAAAATCTCACCGGGTAAGTTCCGTGCAACAACTTTACCGTTTGATAATGTATCGTAAACAATATCATCAACAGTAACAACTTTTACAGTACCATCATCATTTATGGCATTTTTTGTATAAACATTTCCACGGTAGTAGTTAAAGTCGTTAAATTCGTCATCTATAATAGGTCTGTAAACATCTGCAACCCATTCGGCAACATTTCCAGCCATATCATATAAACCGTAATCGTTAGGCTCATAAGATTTTACAGCATTGGTTATATCAGCACCATCATCAGACCATCCTGCAATCCCACCGTAATCACCTTTTCCTTGCTTAAAATTAGCCTTTTGGTCACCACGTGTTTTACGTTTTCCTGAACGTGTATATTGTCCATCCCACGGGTATTTTTTACGACCTCTATATAGGTTGTAACTTCTTATTTCACTTAAACCCAAAGCAGCATATTCCCACTCTGTTTCTGTTGGTAGCCTGTATTTAGGAGGGATAATCCCAGTTGAACGGGTTGCGTAAATACCAGACTCATTACCGTCGGCATCAACAACAACATTCTTACGTCCTCGGCCGTCTCCATTGATAACTTCTTCATTTCCTCCAAAAGTTTGTGTTGGAGCATTGATATATGTATCTGTGCTAAAAGTAGATTCAGCATTAACATCCGTTAAATGCGCATCACGCTTAATATATCCAGCCTGCTGTAAAGCGCGTTGAGCCACCTGATCTGATCTCCAATTAGCAAATTCTACTGCTTGAATCCAACTCACACCAACTACAGGATATTCTCCGTAAGCAGGATGGCGTAAATAATTTTCTGTCATTACCTCATTAAAACCTAACCGGTTTCTCCAAACTAAGGTATCTGGTAATGCACCTTCATAAATTGCTTTATAAAGATCGTCAGATGGTGGGTAAACACGTTTAAGATAATCTAAGTACTCCATGTACATAGCATTGGTAACTTCCGTTTCATCCATGTAAAACGATTGAACGTGTTGCTGATTTGGCGTATTGTTCCAATCATGCATCACATCATCTTGTACTCTACCTTTTGTGAAAGTACCGCCTTCTACAAACACTAAGCCAGGAGAAGTCTCCTGTTCTTTAAAGTCTGTATTGTATTGGAAACCACCTTCACGAGAGTTGATATCCCACCCGGTAGCTCTAGAACTATTCTTCGAACTTGAAGATTTTTTACAACTAGTAGAGACTATTGTTAAAGCCAAAACTAACAAAACCTTGAATGCTACAACTTTTTTCATATCCATATTTTAAGTAAGCTAATAATATTTTTGGTGGTGCAATATAAGAATTAAACCTAATAACACAAGCTATTTTATGCATTTTAACCAAAAAAAAGCGCATTTCACCCTATTTTTGATGCATTACAACGATGTTTTTCATGTTTTTGGCCATCCTTTTGTCTTGTATTAACGCCTATTTTACTAATTTATTATTGTATTTTTGAGGCAGTTTTTAAAATTGTTGTTTATTATTGATAATAACAGCCTTTAAACGACGTTATTTAAGCGATGAAAGAAAAATTATTACTATTATTATTTATTAGTACCACTTTTTTATTTGGGCAGCAGAAAAAATATGTGATTAATTGGGAAGCCCCTCAAATTATTTCTGGAGGAACATATACTATTGAAATTCCTTCTTTTAATAGGGAAAATTTCACGTATGATTTTGACGACGGTTTGCAGTTTGTTGACCAATGGGAAATTTCCAGTCTTATAAACGAAGCTTCAGTTGAAGTTAGTAATGTTTCTTATGCATTAATTTCCAAAACAGATTTGAAAGATTTAGAGATTAATAAAATACCAAGTAAATTAAAGTTTACCTTAAAAAATTCTAAGTCTAGAGATAAATTATATGCTCTTTTTCAATTGTCTCCTATTATAAAAGATTCAAACGGTAATTATAAAAAGGTTGCTTCATTTCAAATTAACTATAATACAAGTGCTAGTAATAAATCGTCATTTCAAAAAGCTGGTGGTTCTAAAGTAATAAGTAATTCGGTGTTAAGTTCTGGCGAGTGGTATAGGTTTTATGTTGATACTACAGGTGTTTTTAAGCTTTCAAAAAGTTTTTTACAACGCTTGGGCGTTAATGTAAATAGTGTAGACCCCAGAAGTGTAAAATTATTTGGAAACGGTGGTAGAATGATCCCGTATTCAAATTCTGAACCATATCCATTAGATATTCAGGAGAATGCTATAAGGTTTGTTGGAGAAGAAGATGGTATTTTTGACAATGATGACCATATTCTGTTTTATGCACAAGGCCCTAAAGAATTTAACATAGAAAGTAATACGAATATTAATTGCTATACAGATAAAACCTATTATTTTATACAGGTGAGTTCTGGTTTGGGTAAGCGTATTCAACCTTTTACGCAACCAAGCGGAACAATAGATTTAATAATTGATACTTTTGAAGATTATAAATTTCATGAAATTGATGAATACAATATCGCCGCTTTAGGAAGACGTTGGTTTGGTGATAGATTTGATGTTGACAACAATAAAACCTTTGAATTTGATTTTCCAGATTTAGTAAGCTCTGAACCAATAAATCTTAGAACTTATTTTGCAGCAGCCGCAACCACACCAACTTCAATGGAAGTTTCGGTGAACGGAACCTCAGTAGCTACAAGAACGATGTCTGGATCCAGCTCGCCAAGTTTAGCAAGCGAAGCTTTTTATGTTGGCCCTGTTAATGTAAATGCTGCAACTGTTTCTGTTGAACTTAATTTTGATAATCAAGGAAACCCTAGTGCTCTAGGCTATTTGGATTATATTTCAATTGAAGCAACAAGAGCATTAAACTTTCAAGGCAATCAATTTCAATTTAAAAATAGTGCAGTGGCGTATGCTTCGGGTATTGGCCAATACAATATTACCAATGCTTCCCAAATCTCAGAAATTTGGGATGTAAGCGATATTTATAATGTGTCAAATTTTGTAAATGTAGAGGCATCGTCCAGTCTTAGCTTTACATCGCCATTAGGCACTTTAAAAACTTTTGTGGCGTTAACACCCTCTGATTATTTCGAGCCTAAATTTGATCAAAGTACAACTGTTGCAAACCAAAATATAAAGGGCACTGTTTTTTCTAATAGTCAAGGTGAATTTCAGGATGTAGATTATATAATTGTTGCGCCAAATAATATGATTAATGAAGCAAGCCGTTTGGCTCAAATAAATAGAAATCAATACAATTTAAACGTAAAGGTTTTTAGCTTAAATGAAATTTATAATGAATTTAGTACAGGTAATCAGGATATTGGGGCAATTAGAAACCTAGTAAAATATGTTTACGATAATGCTTCTGCTCCAGAAAACAGGATTAAGTATGTATGTTTATTTGGTGATGGCTCTTTTGATTATAAAGATAGAGTGCCGAATAACACCAATATAGTGCCTTCTTGGTACTCATATAATAGTTTTAGCCTTACGTTTTCTTTTGTTTCAGATGATTTTTATGGTATGATGGATGCTAACGAAGGCACTATGGCCAGAAGTGACAGGTTGGACATTGCTGTTGGAAGGATACTTGCCGATACGCCCCAGCGCGCCAAAGAAATGGTGGATAAAATTGAATCCTATTATATTAAGGAAGCTTATGGCAGTTGGCGAAACAATTTTGTAGTTGTTTCAGACGATGTTGACAGCGATTGGGAAGGGATTTTACAGAAAACAACAGACAGTATTGGTAATGTAGTTAGCAATTCAAAACCATTTATGAATATTGTTAAAATACATTCAGACGCATTTAAACAAGAAGCCTCGGCAGGCGGAAACACCTATCCTCAAGTAACCGAAGCCATGGTAAACGCCATTGATAACGGGGCTTTAGTGCTAAATTATTTTGGCCATGGCGGTGAAGAAGGATTGGCAGGCGAACGTATTTTTTTAAAACCAAACATCCTGAGCCTTAGAAATTTTTTAAAACTCAATTGTTTTGTGACGGTAACCTGTGAATATACAAAGTTTGATAATCCGTTTAGGCAAACAGCAGGAGAGTTTACCTACTGGAGCAAAGAAGCCGGAGCCATTGGGCTCATAACCACAACTAGGCAAATATTTGTGAGCTTCGCAATTGCATTCAATAATATATTAGAACCATATTTGTTTTCATTTAGTAATAATGATTCCTATGAAGATTATGAATACCCTTCAATGGCTGAAGCATTAAGGTTAACAAAAATCGATCCGGCAATATCCAGCAATAATCAAAGGCGTTTAGTGTTTTTTATTGGTGACCCGGCAATGAAACTCGCATTCCCCAAACCCAACATCAGGTTAACAACAATTAATGATGTACCTATAGCGCAATCAACAGATACCTTAAAGGCATTAAGTTATGTTAAGCTTGCAGGTGAAATTACTGATATTTCAGGAACTATTTTAAATGATTACAGTGGTACCTTGTCAACTACCATTTATGATAAATCCATAGATAGGCAAACACTTGCTAATGACGGTACACGTTTAAACGGCCAACTTGTTAAATTAGATTTTACAACACTAGGAGAAATTATTTTTAGAGGGCAAGCTTCGGTCACCAATGGGCAATTTGAATTCGATTTTGTAGTACCGAAAGATATAGGTATTCCAGTTGGTTTTGGAAAAGTAAGTTTTTATGCTAAAAATGAACAATTGCTTCAAGATCAATCTGGAGCAAGTATAAACACCGTTAGAATAGGCGGGATAAATGAAAATGCAGCCGAAGATAATATTGGACCAGTAATTACATTGTATATGAATGATGAAAACTTTGTTTCTGGCGGTATAACCAATGAATCGCCAACGCTTTTGGCTAAAATGGAAGATGAAAATGGGATAAATACAGCCAGCGGGATAGGGCATGATATTGTTGCTATTATTGATGGTGATGAAACAAATCCAATAGTTTTAAACGATTATTATCAAACAGAAGTTGATAATTATAAAAAAGGCGTGTTAAGCTTCCCATTCAGGGATTTAGAACCCGGTTTACATACGCTAACCCTTAAAGCATGGGATGTTTATAACAATTCCTCAATATCTGAAATTCAATTTATTGTGTTTGATAAAGACCAAGAATTGGTCATAAATAACGTGCTTAATTACCCAAATCCGTTTGTTAATTATACAGAATTTTGGTTTAATCACAATAGTTCGGAGTCTTTGGACGTTTCTATACAGATATTCACCGTTTCCGGTAAGTTGGTTAGAACGCTAAATGGACAAACAACAGGAGGCTTTAAATCAACAAGCTCGTTATCTCGGGATATTGTTTGGGATGGAAGAGACGATTTTGGAGATAAAATAGGAAAGGGTGTTTACATTTATAAGCTAAAGGTGTATTCAA
>CAXBID010000103.1:0-12350 GCA_963975495.1 uncultured Flavobacteriaceae bacterium
AAACAAATAAAAATTTTGAATAATCTGTTGTCTCAAATTAGAAACTCCCCATCAAGACCTACAATCAAAATATTTTTGAGTGACGAATCTTTAGATGCTAGAATTAAAAAGCATTTAGAGCATTTTAAGGAAATAGACGACATAGAGATTAGGGAAAGTGTTGAGCAAACAGAATCTACTGAAAACCTCACCATATTTTTAAAAGACGATGTTGATATTAGCAAAATGAAACAATCCATCGATTCAAGTTTGTGGTGGTATTTTGAGGAGGATTTAGTGGATGAATAATTTTGATGTTTTCCGCTATAGCGATTGTAGTGACATCCTTGTTCTTATAAAAAATCTCATTATTAATGGTAGTGTGCAAATAAGAAATCGTTTCTTAATTTTTCTGGGACTACCAAAAAATTTAAAAATTTTCTTAGCAATCAAGTTTACTGAAAATCCATGGAGTTATTGATTCCAATCAATATAAACCAATACATCATTGATGCATTTTTCCAATTCCTTTTTTATTTCGTGTTCCCAGAACCGAAAAACAGTATAGCCTAAATCATGTAATGCTGAGTTCACTTCTAAATCGCGTTGCATATTGCGTTCTATTTTTGGAATCCAGAAATCACGATTTGTATTTAGTTTCTTTTTGCGCTCATTCCAATTATAACCATGCCAAAATTCGCCATCAACAAAAATAGCCAATTTATATTTTTGAATGGAAACATCGGGTTTTCCAGGAAGTTTTTTAGTGTTTATTCTATATCGAACACCTTTCTTCCAAAGTGCTTTTCTAAACAATAGCTCAGGTTTGGAATTTTTAGCACGAATCTTGCTCATTATTTTAGAACGCTTTTTAGTGGTATAAAAACCTGAAGCTTCATTAAATCTCGGAACTTTTATTTTGGGTTTGTTATAATCCATGATTTTAAAACGGGTAACCAATAGCAAAGTTAAGAATAGGTGAGCCCACATCAAAGTTGAAACGTTGGCCTTTAGGTAATGCTGGATCATGAAAAGGTGCTGCCAAATCAAACCGAATTACAAAACCCTGCACATCTACACGTACACCAAAACCTGCGCCCATACCAAGTTCGCTGAGAAAATCGCTAGAAAATTTTCCACCTGGTAAGGATACATTTTCCTTAGAGTTCCAAATATTGCCCGCATCAGCAAATACAGCTCCTTTAATGTAATTAAATATCGGGAATCTATATTCTACATTGGCTTCCAATCGAATGTTACCCGTTTGATCGAAAAATGTTCCATCATCGTTGGTGTCTCCATTATAAGTGCCAGGTCCTAAAGACCGAATTCTAAATGCACGAACACTATACGGTCCTGCTGAAAAATACTGTTTCACAAATGGAATCACATCCGAATTTCCGTAAGCTAAACCGTAACCTGCAAAAAGGCGTGTGGCGACAACTTGCTCTTTACCAAAATTGAAATGATAACGGACATCTACATCTGCCTTGGCAAATTGCGCATATTCCAATCCAAGAAATGTTTTAGGCGTATTAGGGGTCGTTTCTTTTCCGAATAGACCGATGCTGTTTCCAGCAACATCCAGCGTTGAATTCAAATAAAACTGATGTGTTTTTTGGGCATCCACCATACCATTATAAGTAAAGGAATAGGTAAGCCCAGAAATAAATTGCTGTTCAAAACTGCGTCTTAAAAAAGGGTTATCATCCAATATATCCTCAAAAGCCTTTGTGGTGTTTGAGAGGTTGGTATAGTTTATTGAAATCGGATTAATTTGATGTGTTATATACCTATTAGCATCCCATGCATAGCCAAATAGAGCGGTTCCTGAAAGTAAGGTGTAAAGCTTGCTTCGGTTTAAGTAGTCCGCGCTTAAAGACGTCTTGGTTTTCGGAATGTTATACTTAAAAAAGTCAGTATTGATTTTAAAAGGAAATATGACGCGTGGAAAAATCAATTCGCCTTTTAAGCCCAGTTCAGTACTGCTTAAACCGGCATTGTTGCCACTGGCAACTTGGGTTTCATATCCTACCTTGGCACTGATATTTAAGGTTTCGCCACCATTAAATACATTACGATTGCTAAAAGTTATGCTCAAGGCGGGGCCTGCAAAATTATTGGATTTGGTAACCGCTTGCAACTCAGCTCGAATGGCCCGTTTATTAAGTGGAGACAAATAGATGTTGGCTTCCAAAACACCTAAACTGTCCGTTAATAGTGAATCAATTTCTTTGTATTTGATATTCACAAATTTATAGGCTCCAATGGTGGAGAGGCGCCGTGCTGTATTCTTGGAGTTCAATGCGTTGTAGTATTGATTTTCCTCCAACGTTACAAAAGGGTCGAGATATTTGGGCTTGAAAAACAGTTCTTTTTGAATGAAATTTTTATCGTTAAACCTTTCTGATGGGTTATCCGTAGAATCCGTTTCAACGCTATAATTGGGATAAATATTAATTTGCGACAATTTATACGGTACTTTACCGCGTTGGGGCACCGCCTTCTTCAATTTTAGGAATAAATTAAATTTTTTATTGCGGTACTGATTGGTATCAGCTTCAAAAATCAAGAAATTTTCGTTAAAGTTATAATATCCTTTTTTTTTGAGATTGGTATTTATACGTTCGCGCTCCAGTTTTAAATTAGCCAAATCAAACCGCATATCCGCCTTGAATTTTGTGCTCTTAACACTTGCCTGTATGTCTTTGTAAATGGGAACTGGCAGGTTATCCAGTTGGTAAGAAGCCATAGTATATGGCTTAGGCACTTTAACGGTGTAATCTACGGATGCTTTATGTTCGGTTTCTATCACATCGGAAATTGCAGTACTATAGAAAAAACCTCTGTTCTCAAGTCTATTTACTAATATCCTTTCTACTTCAAAAGGCTCAACATCACTTTCGTAAATGGGCTTTTCGCCAAATTTTTTGTATAACCAACGGTTAATAAATCCTGGTTGGTTTTTTTGGTTTTTATAATAATAATATAACCCTAAATACATGCCCAGAAATTTGCTGTTGGGTTGTGGCAACAATACACTTTCCAATTCCTCCTTTAAAAGTTTTTCGTTTTTGATTAAAGTATCTTTTTCAATGCTTACGGTAGCTCCCGTGTATAGATGCTCGTCTTCTGGGATGTATTTTATAATACTACAAGAGTATAATATACTTAGTAAAAGAAATGATATAAATAAATATGTAATAAAAGATTTCAAATTGGGATATTGATTTAGTTGCTTTTTTTCTTTTCCATACTTTCGTTTACAGTATCTTGTGTTTTTTCTTGGGCTTCCTCCACCCTTTTTAGTTCTTCATTTTGCGCTTTTTCCTTACCTGTCTGCGATTTAAACATGGCATCCCAAAGTTCATTAAACTTATTGAATTCCTGCGTAAATATAAGCGCAATACCGGTAGATATGGTTTGTCCGTCTATAACATTTTCAAATTCATTACGCCTAAAACCTTTCAAGCGATAGCGTCCGTTTTCGGTGAGCATATATTCCAAACTTACATTCCCAATTAGCGGAGTTGCTTCATTAGTGGTGCTGCTACCTTGTAAATCCACATCGCTTCCTACACGGGCAATCAACCGATCATCAAACAGTTTTTTTTGTGCCGCAATATTCAATTGTGTTCTATCTTGAGGGGTGTTTCCTTGATAATCGGTATAGCTATCTAAACCAAAATCGACTTCCAAGCCCGTTTTACCAAAGATTTTATCTGAAAAAATATTCAATTGATCAGAAAGGGCATCATTCAAATTATCTCGTGCTATAGATGCTACACCACCCGAACTTCCATCGCTTCCAGAATCTGGATAAAATCGATTGAGCACTAACAATGAAAATACCTGTCGGTTTAATTCATCTTCTTGTTGGTTGATTTGTTGCACACGCCCATACACTTGACCGCCAATAGCGCCTTGTTCATCTTCTGGCATGTCTAGATTGAAGGAAATTTTTGGAGCCATAAGTTCACCATCAATGTTTAAATACACAAAGAATGGCAAAACTTGACGGTATTTTCCTTTGGCTGATGCATCGATACCTGAAAACGCAGGAGCCATGAGGCTGGAAGCCGAAGTCTCAACATTGTAAATGGCCTTAATATCCAGTTTGGCGTCAAAAGGATTGCCAAACCACTTCACTTTGCTTTCTGGGGCAATTGTAAAGCGTTTATTTACAAGGTTGTAGAGGTTCATTTCATAATGGCCGTCTGAAATATTATAAACACCAACCAAGTTCATCCTTCCATTTGGTTTCATATTAAAATTGAACTCACCGGTACCGGCCACTTTAAAATTATCGCCAGTTTCTTCATCAATCACCACGGTAACTACAGCGCCTTTTTCCACATTTAACGCGGTTGTAATATCAAACCCCGTTAGGGTGGATTTTTTTTCCTCAGTTCTGGTAAGAATAGCCTCTGGGTTCTCTCGGTTCACAAAAATAACGACACCATCGCGTTCTTCAATATGAGCGGTTGCAGTAGGCATAACATAGGTAATGTTGGTTTCAGAATTTACGGTAGCGGTCATATCAATCTTTGGAATTTGTAAATCACCGGTAACATTGGCTTCTACATCAAGTATAGCTTTACCGTAAAGAAAATTGTTGTCTTCTGATGAAGCATTCAACATTTGAAACTTGTCGGCTTTGATTTTCAAATTAAAAGTCGGATTCAGAAATGTTTCCGTACCGATTTCTCCAGAGATAACGAAAGCATTTTTATTTTCGTCCAGAACAGTAAAATCAGTCATGCGTAATCCTGCGTTATTTACAGATAACTTTTCATTTTTTAAAGTGAACCCACTGTTAAACATAGCTATTTTAAAATCGGCATCATCAAAATTAAGATAACCCTCGTATTTGGGGTTTTGGGTAGTTCCTGTAACGTTAAAATTTCCTGAAATATTGCCATGGCCTCCAATGATTTCCCCTTGTGAAAACCCAGTTAAGGCGCTCATTTTAAATGTATTGATATCAATATCTAAATCCAATTTAGTGTCTTCAATGTCCGCTATATAGTTTCCTTTCATATCAAGGTCAATATTGCCACCTTTCATCCTTGCTTCCAAATTATAGCTTTTACCGTCAACTGATTTTCCATCTAGACTTAATTTTCCCAAATCTACATCCAGTATAGATAGTTTTGAAATATCCAAATCAGCAATAAAGCCTGTATCGTTAAAAGGTTCTTCTATAATAAACTTACCAGAAAGATTTCCTTTTGCTAGGTGTTGATTAGGATTTAGATAGCTAAAAACTTCCTGTAACTTGAAATTATTAAAATCAAAACCGATGTGGTTTTTGTCTGAGGAATTCAACTTATCAGTAATTTCTATAGATTGCGTATTCTTATTAATTTTGAAGTTGTTGAATGCTAAATTTTTGTCTGTAATAATTATTTCGTTGTCTTGCGGTATCGTCCAAATTTCTTTGTTTAAAACTAGGTTTGTTGGCACAACATGAAAACGTAAACGCTCACGATCTCCAGTAACTTCTGCTTCAATATTCATTATTTCAGTTTCATCATAACTGGCTAAAAATGATAATGACAATTCATTATTTGTTTGATTGCCCTTAATTTCGGATTTTGGTAATAATAATGATCCTGCATTTATTTCGTTGAAACCAAAATTGAAGCTAAATTTATCTTTATCCGTATTCATATAAAAAGCTAAACTGTCTACCTCATAGCCGCTGTAATTAATATGTGGTGCATATATATTAGCGATAAGTTTTCGGTTTATTTCATTAAAATCTACCGAGATATCGATAGTGTCTAAATCTTTAATATTAACTAAAAAAACCTCGTTTAAAATTGGGGCTTGAGCTATGTGTCCCCTAAGTTTTAAATTTACAGGCTTGCTTAAAGTATCTGGCACTTCAGTGTCGCGATAAAAATAACTAAAAACATGGCGTTTTAAAGCTTTGCTAAATGTTTCTGGATTGGTATTGGATTGTAGATTAAAATCTAATAATTTATTTTGAACTGAAAAGGAGGTGCTGTCTTGCCTTACATAAGCCATGGCATTAATATCACCCAGCAAATAAGTTTTATTATCATAGACTACGACGCCTTCGTCCAGAATAGCAGCCAGGTCAAAACGTGATGTATTACCACTAAAATCCGCATAAAGTTTAAATCCTGTTTTAATATTTCGATTAAATAAACCAAGTGCTTGAAGATCTGCACCAACAACGTCTAATTCTAAAGTCACCTTAGGCGCTACGGAATCCAAAACTATAGTAGAAACCAAATCAGCATTAATATTTTTGTCTTTATATTTTGAAGTCAGGTTGCCTGTACCGTTTTTAATTTGTCCTTCCAGTTTTAAATTATTTATAGCATAATTATTAAAATTAAAAGAATTAATCGTCGCTTCAATATCAGCATCTAATGCGTTTATATTTTTTCCGTTTCCGCTAGTTTCAATGGTTGCTGTTAGCTCACCCAATTTTGGATTATTCAACAATGTATTCAATTGGTAATTTTCTATGGTTATTTTCCCACCAAAAGCTATGTCGTCATTACTTTTAAATTCACCATCAATAGTAGCAATACCTTGTGTTGTTGATAATTTGGATTTGGTTTTAAAAGAAGTAAGCCCACCTTGTATGTTCCCTGATAACTTTACATTTTCTGGAAGTGAAATGTTCAATTGCTTTTCATCAATAAATTGGATGAGATCGTTTTTCGTGGTATGTATTGAAAATTCTGGGATATTATATTGAAGTTTATCAGGATTGGTAACGTTTTTAATAGTACCATTTGCAGAAACCTGGGTTGAATCTCCCCAAAAGATGTTTGCATTTTGTAAATCGATGTCAGATAAATACCCAGAACCTTTTATGTTTCCACTGAAATTTTTTCGGCTTAAAACGGAAAAGTATTTGTTTTCTTTAAGCTGAGGCTGAAGATTGGAAAGGTCATTAGTGTTTATCTGAATTTCTGGAAAATCTAAATTAATTTTTGAATCTTCTGGCGCTTCCAATAGCGATTCAAGCGTTGCATAATTCATGGAAAGATTACCCTGAATTTCACTTTCATTAAGAGCAACAACTATTTTGGAGACGTTTAATTTTTTATCTGTGATGGTTGTTTTAAGTTTGAATGCTTTAAGATGATACCCCGATTTCTCAATAAATGATGCAGATTGGATATCTACTCCAGCGGTTTCATCTTTTATAGCTATAGAATTAGCTTTCAAATTCAAGTTGCTAAGGATTAAAGCATTTGGATTGAAAACACCTTTTTTGGTTTCAACTTGTCCAGCGTAGTAGCCAATTTTATTGTCTATTAAGATGATATTGTTAACGGTCATCCTAAAATTTGGCCATTCAAATAGCTTTGTATCGTTTTCAATGTTGTTGTTTGCCTCATTTGGTTTATCGGTAATCGCATTGGTTTCTGTTTGGGTGTAAATTTTTATTGTTGACTTTTTTAATCTAAGCGCTTCTATATTAAATGTATTACTGGACAGTGTAGCGTTTGGAATTTCAGCATAAAATTCATTAATATCAGCATCAACTCTTATAAAGTCTATTTCTGATTGATAATCAGCAATTATATTTTGAAGTTCTAAAGTTTCCGCGGAAAGTGTAGGTAAGGGCACCGGTTCTTCTTCCTCTATTTGAGGCACTGGTTTTTGATAAAATTTTATGTTTGCATCTGAAAGTTTTAAGTTTTCAGCCCTAAACTCCATGGTTTCAATATTGGTAGTTTCCATATTTGCCAATAATGTTCCAAATACAAAATGGCTGTCAATTCCTGCAACTTCATCGTTGTAAACCACATTAAAATCCTTTAGATTGAGACGCCCTAAAGTGAATGCCATAGGTGACGCCGTGGTATCAGCTGGTGTGCTGGTCGTGTTTGAAGATGGAAAAGCATCCATCAAAAACTCAAAATTATAGCCAGAAATGGTGTCTTTTCTATGAATGTTAGCACGAACACCACGCCAACCTAAAGCATCCAGCCCTACACCTTTTCCTGTTATAACAGGCCACAACGCAATATTAGCTTCTAATGTTTTTGAATAAATTAATGTATCTCCTTTAGTGTCCTCTAAGTAAAGACCGTCTATTTCAATATCACCATCAAAAGTAAGAAACAGTTTATCTATGGTTATTTTAGTGTTTGTTTTATCACTTACATAAGTTACTAACTTATCCTTGATGATGTTTTGCCCCCAAGGACTTCTGACAAATAATACAACTAGGATAAAAAATATAAGGAAACCCAAAGCAATCTTACCAAATATTCTAAGAATACGATAACGTTTCTTTTTTGATGGTGTATTGGTATGTGTTGAAGCCTCAGTTTTCAATATTAAAAAATTGGGTGTAAACAAATTTAGTAATACCAGTCATTTAGTTGTGCTATATATCAATTAATTATTGACTGTTTCAATAAAAAAAACCCAAGCATTGCTGCTCGGGATTTTGGAATTTAGTTTTTGGAATTTGAGATTACTTTTTTCAAAGGAATTTCTAATACCTGTAATACTCAGGCTTATAAGGGCCTTCTGGTTTTACACCAATATAACTGGCTTGGTCTTCACGAAGTTCTGTTAACTCCACACCAATTTTTTCTAAGTGTAATTTTGCTACTTTTTCATCAAGATGCTTTGGTAACATATACACATCGTTTTCATATTTATCGCTATTATTCCATAACTCTAATTGTGCTAAAGTTTGGTTTGTAAACGAGTTACTCATTACAAAACTCGGATGCCCCGTAGCACAACCTAAATTTACTAAACGGCCTTCGGCTAGAATAATAATATCTTTTCCGTTAATGGTATATTTATCAACTTGTGGCTTAATCGTATTTTTAGTATGTCCGTGGTTTTTGTTTAACCAAGCCATATCAATTTCATTGTCAAAATGCCCAATGTTACAAACGATTGCTTTATCTTTTAAGGCTTCGAAATGACGTGATTGAACGATATCTTTATTACCTGTAGTGGTAATTACAATATCTGTATTACCAATAACGGTTTCTAATTTTTTAACTTCAAAACCATCCATAGCCGCTTGCAAAGCACAAATAGGGTCAATTTCGGTAACCGTTACAATACTTCCTGCACCTTTAAAAGAGGCTGCTGTACCTTTGCCTACATCGCCATAACCACAAACGGTAACTCGTTTTCCGGCTAACATAAGATCGGTAGCACGACGAATAGCATCAACAGCACTTTCCTTACATCCGTATTTATTATCGAATTTAGATTTAGTAACAGAATCATTTACATTAATAGCAGGCATTGGCAATGTGCCGTTTTTAACACGTTCGTAAAGTCTGTGAACACCCGTAGTGGTTTCTTCGGATAAGCCTTTAATTCCAGCAGTTAATTCAGGATATTTATCCAAAACCATATTGGTTAAATCGCCACCGTCATCCAAAATCATGTTAAGCGGTTTTCTGTCTTCTCCAAAAAATAAAGTTTGCTCAATACACCAATCAAATTCTTCTTCGGTCATGTCTTTCCAAGCATAAACCGATGTTCCAGCAGCAGCAATGGCAGCAGCAGCTTGATCTTGCGTTGAGAATATATTACAAGAGCTCCATGTTACTTCGGCTCCTAAAGCTTGCAAGGTTTCAATTAGCACAGCCGTTTGGATTGTCATGTGCAAACATCCAGCAATTCTTGCGCCTTTTAGCGGTTGAGAATTTCCGTATTCTTCACGTAAACTCATAAGCCCGGGCATTTCTGCTTCGGCTAATTCTATTTCTTTTCGTCCCCAATCAGCAAGTGTAATATCTTTTACTTTATTGGCTACATAAGGCATTGTTTTTGTGCTCATATCAATTTTTATTTTTGTTTTAAAACCTAGATTTCATGATGGTTAGTACTTAAAAAATGGCTAAATTCGCCGTATAAAAGTATTCATTTGCTTAGGCGGTGCAAAGATAACTAATTATTTTCAGAATATTAATGCCACTTTATAAAACCATTTTTCCAAACTCACAAACTGCTGTTAAAATTTGGAAGATTACTGAATCTTACGATGATTTAATGCAATCCGTAACCTTAAAACCTAAAAGTTTAGAGCGTGTTTTAGGTATGAAAAGTGAATTGCATCAGCGCGGATTTTTAAGTGTGCGTAAGTTGTTGGCTGAATTTGACTATTTGGATGAAGATTTGTTTTATGATGAAAATGGTAAACCACATTTAAAAGATGGTAAACAAATATCTATAACCCATTCGTTTAACTTTTCTGCGGTTATTGTCAGTGATGGTTTGGTTGGAATCGACATTGAAAAACAACGAGACAAAATCACGATTATAGCCCACAAGTTCATTGATTATGAGTTTGATTATTTGAAAGAAGCCGACACGGATTATATTAAAAAACTAACAGCTATTTGGTGTGTAAAAGAATCGTTGTATAAGTTGTTTAAAACCCCTGGATTGAGTTTTAAAAAGCATTGTTTGGTGATACCTTTTGAGTTAATTGATGATGAAACTGTAGCTTGGATAGATTATGAAGATAAAAAACATAGATATGATATTCATTTTTTAGAATTTGAAGGCTTTACCTGTGCTTACGCCATAGCTTAATGAGTATTTATAAAACCATACAAGCTTCAATTTTAAAAGGCGAAAAGCTTCTTGCGGTTTTAATAGACCCTGATAAATTTATTTTTGAAAACACAAAATCCTTTATTGAAAAAGTAAATGTCTCAATAGCTACACATATTTTTGTTGGAGGCAGCAGTGTTGAAGAATATAAAACAGATATTTTAGTCAATGAAATTAAAAAGTTCACTGATTTACCAATTGTGTTATTTCCTGGTGATGTTTGC
This sequence comes from uncultured Flavobacteriaceae bacterium, assembly GCA_963975495.1. GTDB lineage: Bacteria > Bacteroidota > Bacteroidia > Flavobacteriales > Flavobacteriaceae > CAXBID01. Next base: position 10,797 of record CAXBID010000103.1, read on the forward strand.
CAGATTTCAGATAAAGCTGATGCGTTATTGTTTTTATCATTACTGTCCGGACGAAATGCTGAGTATTTAATAGGAAAGCATGTTAAGGCCATTTCGAAATTAAAACAAACTAATTTGGAAATTATTTCAACAGGCTATTTATTGATTGAAAGCGAGCAAGAAACGGCAGTAGAAAAAGTAACTCAAACCAAACCAATATCTAGAAACAACATTCAAAATATAGTTGATACAGCTAAAGCAGGTGAGTTATTAGGGATGAAACTTATATATTTGGAAGCAGGTAGTGGTGCAAAAACACCTTTGAATCCAGAAATAATTGAAGCAGTAAAAAAAGAATTACATATTCCGTTAATAGTGGGCGGAGGTATTAGAACTAAAAAACAATTAGAAAACGCTTATCGTTCAGGAGCAGATGTAGTAGTAATTGGAACTGCTTTTGAGGATGATGAATTGTTTTTTGATGAATTGAAATCCCCATTGTCCGTTGGACATTTCCCCAAAGGGGAAAAATAAAAGAGATTAGTAAAATTTATAGATTAAGTTTAACACATAACAGTTTCTCTCCTTCGGAGAGATTAAGAGAGGATGAAAATATCAGTTGAATTAACCCTAACGCCATTGCAGGACGATTTTGAACCTGCCATTATCCATTTTATTAAAAAGTTACGCGCTTCAAATTTGAAAGTGCTTGAAAATCCATTGAGTACTCAAGTTTATGGCGATTATGATGAGGTGATGCATGTCCTTCAAAATGAAATAAAAGAAGCTTTTGAGCTTATTGAACGCGGTTTGCTTTATATGAAAATCGTAAAATCGGACAGACAGGACTATGAGCCCCATTTTTGAGTTTTTTCTAGAACCTTATAGAAATAGAGAAACCTCATTAATAATTCTTGAGGCTATTGCATTTGTTTTTGGCATCGCTAGTGTTGTTTATGCCAAAAGAGAAAATATTTTGGTGTATCCCACGGGGTTGGTTGCAACCGTAATTACTGTATACATTTTTTTAAAGGATGAATTGATGGGAGATATGATGATGAATTTTTACTTCTCAATTATGAGTATTTATGGTTGGTGGAACTGGTCTAGAAAAAAAGAAAACAAATATGTAGTACCTATTTCAAGAACAAACTTTAAAGAAAAGATGATTGGGTTTGGCATGTTTGTAATAACAATACTATTTACCTATGCGGTTTACAAAGGCTACGGCACTGAAATAACCTTTTCAAATTATATTGATATTTTTACCTCTGGTGTATTTTTTACTGCCATGTGGTTTATGGCTAATAAGAAGTTAGAAAACTGGATATTGTGGATTTTTGCTGATATTATTACAGTACCTCTTTATGCCTACCGAGGTTGGGGCATTTTGTCATTGCAATATATAATCTTTACTATATTAGCAATTCAAGGCTATTTAGCATGGAAGAAAAATTTAAGCAAGCGCCCTCAAATTGCATAAAAGTGGTTTTGTTTGGGCCAGAATCTACGGGGAAAACCACGTTATCTCGTCAGTTGGCACGTTATTATACACCAGAGGTAAAAATATCAATA
>CAXBID010000104.1:0-12296 GCA_963975495.1 uncultured Flavobacteriaceae bacterium
GCGGCTATAGGACCCACAAGTAAGCCAATTAAAATTAATGGTAAAATGGCAGGAATTTTAAATTTCCAAGCAACCCATTGTGCCAATATCCCCAAAATAATAATACCTGCTAATTCTAACATGATTTAAAATTGTTTTAAAAAAACACTAATTTAGGTAAAACAGATGATTTTATGTTTGAAGTTTTCTTTTAAAAAATGCTATATTACCCATTCAACTAAAAAATCAAACAAATAGTGCCTTTAAAACCCTTTAAGAGTATTGGTATTGGAGTTGCGTATTCGCCTAACTTAAAAGCGAATCTTTTTGAAGCTGCAAGATTATCTGTTTTTTTTAACTGTAAATTATTTTTAATTCATGTTGGAGACCCTTCAGAAGAAAAGCTTGATATGTTGAAAATAATCCTTAAAAGTTTTGAAAAACACAAACTAGAGTACGAAGTCGTTTTTAAAGTTGGAGACCCTGTTGATGTCATTTTATCGACAGTAAAAGAAGAGAAAATCGACCTATTGATTCTTGGCGCAGTTCAACGTGAGCGTTTTTTAAAATACTACGTGGGCTCCATAGCAAGAAAAATTACAAGACAAGCTAAATGCTCCGTTTTATTGCTTATTAAACCTTCGGTTGAACGCGTTCCGTGTGAGCATATTGTGGTAAACGGTTTAAAAGACCCGAAAACGGAACAAACCATTACATCTGCTTTTTATGTTGCTAAACAGTTGAATGCAAAAAAAATAACCATAGTTGAAGAAATCAGGCAAGACCAAATTGCTGTAAAGGTAGAAGATGATAAATCCTTAAGGCGTGCCAACATTATTAAAGAACGTATTAAACTAAGGGAAAACTCACGAATTAAAGAAATTATTAGTCATATCCCTGAAAATTATACTCAAAATATAACTATAAAATTACAGCCTATTTTTGGAAAAAAAGGATATTCTATCGGGCATTATGCACTAGTATCCCGTGCGGATTTGTTAGTGATGAATGCGCCATCAAAAATGACCTTTTGGGACCGTTTGTTTCCACATGATATAGAACATATTTTAACCGAACTACCAACAGATGTTCTAATTTTACAATGAGCCCGAAAAAGAATAACATAAAAGATTTTTTTAAAGTATTACCTAAAAACATATTTTCTGGTTTTGTGGTAAGTCTTATTGCTTTACCCTTAGGATTGGGATTAGCCATGGCTAGTGATGCGCCACCCATTGCAGGCATTATAGCTGCAGTTGTTGGCGGAATTATGGTTTCAATTATTGGGGGGAGCCATATTACAATAGTGGGTCCAGGAAACGGGTTGGTTGGTGTTTTACTCATCGCGATAACGGCCTTAGGGATAGAAAGTGCATATATTGCCATAATTTTTTCGGGTGTTCTTTTAATGATTCTTGGCTTTTTAAGAATGGGCGCGCTCGCCGATTTTTTTCCGTCTTCAGCAATTCAAGGTATGTTGGCAGCCATAGGTCTTATTATTTTAGGAAAACAATTTCATATTATGTTTGCCCATAAAATAAAACGCGAGGACACTATTGATTATTTATTTGAAATTCCTTTTACCATAAACGATGCTATTCATTACGAAAACAAAGGCTTAATTTATGCTGCTTTGGCAGGTGTTGTAAGTTTAGCCATTATGTTATTTTATTCAAAAATTAGAAATAAATACTTGCAGCTTATACCTGCGCCTATGTGGATTGTTATTCTATCCATAGGGTTTAGTTATTATTTTGAGATGGGGTTGCACGAGCCTAACCCGATTGCACCAGAATATATGATTTCTGGAATTCCAACCATTCAAAATATTATATCAGATATTCCAACTCCTAATTTTAGCGCTATTGGTAGTTTATCATTTTGGGGTAGTGTTTTATCACTTACTCTTATCGCCAGTATAGAGTCGCTTTTAAGCATTAAAGCAGTTGATAAACTAGACCCTGAAAAAAGACGATCCAATGTTAATAAAGATTTAAAAGCATTGGGATTAGCTACCATTGGTAGCGGTTTTTTAGGTGGTTTAAATGTCGTTACCGTTATTGCTAGAAGTTCTGTAAACGTAAATAATGGCGCAACCAATAGGGCTTCAAACTTTTTTCATGCTGTTTTTTTAGTGCTTTTTATTGGTTTATTTAGCACCCAATTAACACGGATTCCGCTTCCAGCATTAATGGCTATCTTGGTTTACACGGGCTATAAATTAGCTTCACCAAATGTTATAACAAAGATATTTTCTATAGGAAAGGAACAACTTATCATCTTCTTTACAACGCTTATTGTTACTTTAAAAATAGGTTTAATCACAGGTATAATTGCAGGTGTAATTGCTACTTTAATTATTCATATTGTAATAAATAAAAGTGTTGGTTTATTTTTGCGAAATATTTTAAAACCAAACGTTTTGATGTATAAAGAATCAGGAAATCAGCTCAACTTTTACGTAAGCGTTAAACATTTTTGTAGTTTTTTAAACTATTTCAGATTAAAAAAACACCTTGACGCAGTTCCCGAAAACCAGGATGTTATTGTGGATTTTTCCTTGTGCGAATTTGTTGATGATACGGTAATGGAAAACATTAACAGGTACCAAGAATTATTTGCAAAACGTGGAGGCCATTTTGATGTTATTGGTTTGGATATGCACGATACTGATTCTAAACATCCATTTGCATTAAGGCGTATGCTTCCTGTGCCAAAAATTATAAAAAACAATCTAACACGTCGTCAAACAAGTATCGAAGCTCTTGCTAAAGACTACGATTTTAATTATAGCTCAAAAAAGGAAAGAGATGTGTCTTTTTTAAACGCCTTTTCGTTTTTCAACACAAAACACATCAATCATATTTATAACCAATTATCTAATAAAGAGGAAACCATAAAGTTATTTGATATTGAGTTTTCTGAAGGTGAATTTATTGCTAAAGAAGTCATTCGAAAAACCATGCTTCACATAAATTTAAAGCACAACATCCCTGAGTTTACTTTAGATAGGGAAGGGTTTTTAGAAAAATTATCAGCATTTGCTGGGTTTAAAGATATTAATATCGAAAATCATGATGATTTCTCTGATCGTTTCTATTTATTAGGTAATAACGAAGCTGAAATCATGACATTTTTTAACGACGATATTACGCGTTTCTTTGAAAGCAACCCGTATTACTATGTTGAATCTAACGGAAATTCATTGCTGATTTTTGGAAACGAACGTATTGCTGGTATAAAGGAAATAAAAGCACTTTTCGATTTTGGAAAGCGATTAAACGAAGTTGTTTAATTTTATATGCATCAATTCTTAATATATTCTTAACATTTCTTAGCATTACGTATAGATTTCTTAATTTTACATCCCTATGAACTTATACCCAATTAATGCCGGTAATTTTAAGCTAGATGGCGGTGCCATGTTTGGTGTGGTGCCTAAATCGTTATGGCAACGGACCAATCCCGCTGATGCCAATAATATGATTGACCTAACAGCGCGTTGTTTGTTAATTGAAGATGGTAATCGTCTTATTTTAATAGATAACGGCATGGGGAGCAAACAGTCTGAAAAATTTTATGGCTATTACCACCCTTGGGGAAATTATTCTTTGGATAGCTCACTAAAAACTTATGGGTTTCATCGTGATGACATTACCGATGTTTTTTTAACACATTTACATTTTGACCATTGCGGAGGCAGTATTCAATGGAATAAAGACAAAACCGGTTACGAAACTGCTTTTAAAAACGCCCGTTTTTGGAGCAATGCAGACCACTGGCAATGGGCAACGCAACCAAACAGGCGTGAAAAAGCCTCTTTTTTAAAAGAAAATATTATACCCATGGAAGAAAGTGGACAGTTGAAATTAACAAAACTTCCTGATGGAGATTTACTTAAAAACTCCGAACTAGGTTTTGACATCTTTTTTGCCAACGGACACACGGACAAACAAATGATTCCGTTAATACAATACAACGGCAAAACCATAGCATTTATGGCCGATTTATTGCCTACTGTTGGTCATTTACCTTTGCCTTATGTTATGGGCTATGACACAAGACCGCTTTTAACCCTGAACGAAAAAGAAAAGTTCCTCAACTTGGCTGCTAATGATAATTTTTATCTTTTTTTAGAACATGATGCCCATAACGAAATTATAACTGTTAAACATACAGAAAAAGGCGTTCGATTAGAAAATATATATACCACTCAAGATATCTTAAATTAAAAAAAAGACTAAATTAAATTATAAAAATGAAAACGATTAAATCAATAACATTATCTGCTTTTACGGCCATACTAATTTCAAGCTGTGGTGGAGCTGCACCTATTTTATTAACTCCTGTTGAAAATATTGACAATATGCCTTTAAAGGTTTTAGAGTTAACAGAAGCCGAGAAAAAGAACTGGAGCCACCTTGATTTAATAAAAGATACCATACCAGGAATGAGTGTTGATAAAGCTTACTCTGAAATTATTAAAAATAAAAAAGGAAACACCGTTATTGTGGCAGTTGTTGATTCTGGAATTGATATAGACCATGAAGATTTAGACGATGTTATTTGGACAAATGAAGATGAAATTCCCAATAACGGAAAAGATGATGATAAAAACGGCTATGTTGATGATGTGCATGGTTGGAATTTTTTAGGTGATGGGTATTACGAACAATTAGAGTTTGTTCGAGTTTTGGCAAGTGGAGATACCAGTAATCCTGATTATAACAGAGCGCAGGCTGAATACGATAGAGAATATCAAAAATACACAAGCTACAAGACAAACTACGAACAAATCTTACAACAAGTTACAGAGGCTGATAACAAGGTTTCTGCACATTTAAACAAAAAGGATTACACCAAAGCAGATGTAAACAGTATTAAAACTGAAGACCAGGCATTACAACAAGCAGTAAGTGTTATAAAATATATTTACAGTGTTGATATGGAATCGGTTGCTGAGTTTAAAAAAGAGTTTAATGAAGTACTGGGTCAAGTCAACGATCGGTTAAATTACAATCTAAATAAAACATTTAAGGGGCGTCTTAACGGAGATAATCCAGATGATATGAGCACTAAATACTATGGTAATGGTAATGTAAAACCCATGATGAAAAGCGAAAGTCATGGTACGCATGTAGCAGGCATAATTGCTGCGGAACGCAACAACGGAAAAGGCGCAAATGGCGTGGCTAACAACGTTAAAATTATGCCTGTTAGATCTACTCCAAGAGGCGATGAATATGATAAAGATGTTGCATTAGCCATACGTTATGCTGTTGATAACGGAGCTTCCATTATAAATACCAGTTTTGGTAAATATTACTCACCTCACAGTGATTGGGTTCGTGAGGCCATTGCTTATGCTGGAAAAAAAGATGTTTTAATTGTAAACGCATCGGGGAATGACGCTCAAGATTTGGATAAAAAAGAGGTTTACCCTAATGATGCCGTTGGTGTAGGCCCTGAAGTATCTGATACGTTTATTTCTGTCGGTTCCTTAGCACCTAAATACGGCTCTGGAATGGTTGCTGGGTCTTCAAATTACGGAAAGGTAAATGTAGATGTATTTGCTCCAGGAGACAAGATATATTCTACAACACCTGAAAACGAATACGATACTAAAGGCGGTACTTCTATGGCGGCTCCAGCTGTTGCCGGTGTTGCTGCTTTAATTCGTTCGTATTATCCTAAATTAAACGCCGCTCAAGTAAAACAAATACTTATGGATTCTGGTTTAGCAATTAAAACAAAAGTTATTGTTGGTGGCAATACCGACAATATTAAACCCTTTTCAGATTTAGTGAAATCTGGAAAAATAGTTAACGCATACAACGCCTTAATTATGGCATCAAAAATAAACTAATGTTTAATTTTCAAAATTAAAAGAGGCGATAAAGCCTCTTTTTTAATTATTTAATTTATGAAACGTTTTATTCTTCCATTACTTTTCTTATCTGTTTTATTATCTTGTTCCAGCTCAAAGCAAGCAGCTTCAGGACAACCTGGGGTTCCTGCTGTTCCTTTGCCTCCAAATATTTTAGTAAATTCAAATTACTGGCAACAACACGTAGATTATAAAATGGCCATTGATATGGATGTAAACACCTATCAATATAAAGGCAAACAAACTCTAGTGTATACCAATAATTCGCCTGATGTTTTAAATAAGGTGTTTTACCATTTGTATTTTAATGCCTTTCAACCCGATAGCGAAATGGATGTGCGTTCACGAACTATAGCAGATCCAGATCCAAGAGTTGGCGATAGAATAAGCAAATTACAACCCGATGAAATTGGATACATTAAAGTAAATTCTTTAAAACAAAACGGTACTGTATTAAATCACGAAACCGTAGGCACTGTTTTAGAAGTTGATTTAGCAAAACCTATTAACCCAGGTGAAAAAGTAACATTTACCATGGATTTTGATGCACAAGTTCCTGTTCAAATCCGTCGATCTGGTAGAAATAATAAAGAAGGCGTGGCATTATCAATGGCGCAATGGTATCCAAAATTGGCAGAATATGATTTTGAAGGGTGGCATGCCGACCCATATATTGGTCGAGAATTCCATGGCGTTTGGGGCGATTTTGATGTTAAAATTACTATCGATAAAAATTATATTATTGGTGGAACAGGGTACTTACAAAACCCAAATCAGATTGGATATGGTTATGAAACTGGAACGGTAACTCGCCCTAATACCGATAAATTAACCTGGCATTTTGTAGCACCTAATGTACATGATTTTACTTGGGCTGCAGACCCCGAATATAATCATGATATCATGCAAGTGCCTAACGGGCCATTACTTCATTTTTTGTACAAAAAAACAATGCAAAAAGAAAAGTTAGATAATTGGAAAAAATTACAACCAAAAGCTGTGGAGTTGATGCAGTTTTATAGTGCTAATATAGGCAACTATCCGTACAAGCAATATTCTATAATTCAAGGGGGGGATGGTGGTATGGAATATGGCATGTGTACACTTATTTCAGGTGAAGGCGAGTTTGATGGTTTGTTTGGTGTTACGGCCCATGAAATGGCCCATACATGGTTTCAGTTTTTATTAGCAACAAACGAATTAACAAATTATTGGATGGACGAAGGCTTTACAGAGTATTTTGGTGAATTAGCCGGAAGCCATATTTTTAATACTTCTTTTGAAAAACCAACGCAACGTGTTTATGGTATTTATAATTATTATGTGAAATCTGGTAAAGAGCAACCACAAACCACCCATGCAGACCGCTTTAACTTTAATCAAGCGTCCGCTATTTCAGCTTATTATAAAGGTTACCTCTTTTTAACACAGTTAACCTATATTATTGGTGAAGAAAATCAGAAAGAAACCATCAAACAATATTTCAATGATTGGGCATTTAAACATCCAACCCGAAATGATTTTATTCGAGTTGCTGAAAAAATTTCTGGTTTAGAGTTGGATTGGTATTTAAACGATTGGACCAGAACCATAAACACCATTGATTATGGCGTTAAAACCATTGAAGGAAACTCAATAACTTTAGAGCGTATTGGGTTAATGCCGATGCCTATAGATTTAACGGTTACATACACTGATAATAGTACCGAAGACTTTTACATACCATTACAAATGATGCGAGGCGAAAAACCAACGGCAGCAACTATAATTAAAGATTGGGCTTGGGTATATCCTACATACACATTTGAAACTGAAAAGGTTATAAAATCTGTTGAAATAGATCCAAGTGGTTTTATGGCAGATATTGATAAAACCAATAATAAAAAATAAACTATTTGGTAATAAAAAATTAAAAGCCTTTTTAAATAAATAAGGTATCTGCTAATAATATAGTTTATTTACTTTTTGCCAATAGTTAAATAATTATTAGTCTGTAAAGTGCCATTGAACTGATTTACATCAATAAAATCATAACCGTAATCGATTAGAATATTGTAGGGTATTCGATTCTTTTCCAACAAACTAAAAACTATGTTCATATCTGAGGCTACAGATGTATTTACTGTTTGCGCCTTAATATCAAAAATAGAAATAAAAAACACAAAAAAGATAGTGCCTTTGAGGTAATGATTCAGTAATTTTTTCATAACTATTAAAATTTCATTTTAAATGTAAGAAAAGAAACAGCACAAGTAATGAACTGGTTTAAACTTTTTGGATTATAGCGTCCCGAGCTATCGGGATAGACATTCCTGCCGGCAGGCAGGTTGTGACCGGTTGAGGGCTTTTATTTGTTGCATAGCCCCGACGCTTCGGGGCTACAAAACTAAAAAAAGGCGAAAAATGAGTGCAAAAGAGCCTTCCCCGTTGAAGAACGGGGATCATTTTTTAGTCAATCATAAAAGTTTAAACCAGTTCAATAAGTACTTCTACGTATTTTTGATAAAAAAGGATAGCTATCGGGATTGTGGTAACCTGCCTACTCCTTAAACCAGCCTGAATATTTTATATAGTTATTCGCAATTCTGTCTATTTCGCCAGAAATTAATTCTTCGCTAATATCTTTTACTTTTTTAGCGGGAACACCCGCATAAATACTACCTGATTCAACTCTTGTGTTTTTTGTAACTACCGCGCCTGCTGCAATAATGCTGTTGCTTTCCACCACGCAATCGTCCATAATAATACTGCCCATACCAACCAAAACATTATCATGAATGGTGCACCCGTGCACAATGGCATTGTGACCAATAGACACATTATTACCAATGTTTGTGGGCGATTTTTGATAGGTAGCATGAATAACCGCGCCGTCTTGCACATTTACTTTGTCACCCATTTTTATGTAATGTACATCACCTCGAATTACGGCACTAAACCAAACGCTGCATTGGGTTCCCATAATTACATCACCCACTATTGTAGCGTTTTCGGCTATATAACAATCGTCTGGGATTTGTGGTGATTTTCCGTTTACTGGTTTTATTATTGGCATAATGAATTCCTTTGAAAAAAGGAATCTCATGATCTTTAATTGAGTATTCCTTTAAGTTATTATTTTTTTTCTTGCTTCGCTCGAAATCGTTTTGATTTTAGAAAAGTTGCAAATAAAAGTTTCGATTAATGAGATTCCTGCCTTCGCAGGAATTTGTTATTTAAAATACGATAATAATTCTGATTTTTTTGAAGCCGATACCATAATTTCTTTTCCGCTACTAAGCACAACACTTCCTCCTTTTCCTTTTTGGTATCTTACTACTTCGTTTACATTTACGAGATACGATTTATGTACCCGTGCAAAACTAGAACTTCCCAAAGCTTCTTCAAAATATTTTAGCGTTTTACTAACCAGTTTCTTCTTGTTGTTATTCAAATAAATTTCGGTGTAATTATCATCAGCCTTACAATACAAAATATTGGCGGTTTCAATAACTTCAAATCCTGATTGTTGCGGAATGGTTATTTTTCCGTTTACACTATTTGTTTTAGGGACCAAAACCTCATCTTGCAGTGCATCTTCTTTTGTTTTAATTTCGGTTACATAATCTACTGCTTTTATTAACTCCTCTATAGAAATAGGTTTCATCAAATAATAGCTGGCATGTGCGTTTAGTGCCTCAATAGCATAATGATTATAAGCGGTTACAAAAATAGTTTCGAAGTTTATGTCGCCTACCTTTTCCAATAAATCGAAGGCGTTGCCATAAGGCATTTCTACATCTAGAAATACCAGATCCAAATCGTTATTTCGTATTAAAATTAGGGCCTCTTCAATATTTGCAGCTTCGCCTAAAACAGTAACATTTGGGCAATATTTTTTGAGGTAATTTTTTAAAATTTCTCTGCTGGTTTCTTCGTCTTCGACAATGATTGAGTTAAGTTTCATATTTATAAGTTTGAAGCTCGAAGTTGGAAGTGAGAAGCAAACTTCGTGCTTCAATCTCCTAACTTCTAACTCATTTTAATCCTTTTTAAGCGTTACAACAACCTTCGTTCCTGTATCTTCTTCTTCTTCTTCTTCTTGAAAATTAGCAACCGATACATCAACCTTATCTTTATACATCGCATTTAAAATAGACACTCTTTTTTTGATATTGCCCATGCCTTTTGAGTTCTGCTTTTGCTGATTTTTGGTTTTTAGTGCTTTCGATTTTTCTCTACCAATACCATCATCAGCTATAGTAATGGTTATTTCATCTTGTTTAGATTGCTGTATGTTTATTTCTAAATATCCTTTTGTTTTCTTGTATCTGAGTCCGTGCCATACCGCATTTTCAATATAAGGTTGCAATAACATAGGTGGTATTACAAAATCATCAACTTTAATATTTTTATCGACATGAATATTGTAATCAAACTTATCCTGAAACCTGAAATGTTCTAATTTCGTGTATAATTGTAAGAGTTCAATTTCCTTTTCCAAAGGAATAAAATCTTCTTCGCTATTTTCTAAAACCGCTCGCATTAATAATGAAAAATCTGTTAAATATTTATTGGCTGTTCGCTCATCATTTGAAGCAATAAAGCTATTAACTGAGTTTAGCGCATTGAAAATAAAGTGCGGATTCATCTGACTTCGCAAACTTTTCAATGCCAATAAGTTGTTAGCTAAACGTTGTTGCTTTATATATTTAAACATTAAAAAAGCTGTGAGCAATAATAATATTAAGCCGCCTATTAATGAATAGATAATCAGCTTTTGGCGTTTAGATTGTTCAACAGTAAGCTCATATTTACTTTCAGAAAGTGCTCTATCGGTTTCCAAGCTTAAAATCCTGTTTTGCTTTGAAGTGAGTTCGCGTCTAAACCTTGCTGCCTGAGATATTTCTTGCTCTCTTTTGGCATAAACTTGGTCTACCAAATCTACATAATCTTGATAAATACTATAGGCTTTTTTATAATCTTCGGCATCTCTGTAAACCTCCGAGAGTTTCCTGGTGGCGTCTTTTTTAACCGTTAAATCTTCTTTGTTATCTGCCTCCTTTATACTCTTTTCAAGATAAGGTATAGCTCTGGTAAAATCGCCTTGGGATGCATAGGCATTTCCTATTTTATAGTTTTGTTTTTGAAGCGTTAAAGGACTCTCGTTACTGATTACTGAATCGTTTTCTATTTCAGTTATATCATCTAGAGCTTCTTTTCGTAAAGATATTTCACTGGAATAATCATTAATATTATTTTGAAAATCCGCTACTTTTATCTTTTCTTCAACCGCCCGTTTTTTATTTTGGGTATTTGCTAGTTTTAGAGACTCATCAAAATAACCTTTTGCCTGTTGAGTTTCTCCTTTTGCACCATAAACCTGAGCTATTTTAGAATTTAAATCGGTTATTTTAGGCGTAATTAAATGTGTTTGCGCCTCATTTAATCCTGTTTTATAGGCATCTATCGAAGCATCATACGCTTTTGTCAATAGATAAACATCTCCAAGGCCCTCATACAAACTCACCAATTGCCAATTAGAAAGTTCTTTTTTGTTTATACTGTTATAGGTTTGTAAACTTTCCTGGTAGTTTTTATTCAATTTGTAGGCTTTCGCCAACTTCAACGTTGTTTCGTTTGTTTTAATACTTTGAAGACTTATTCTATAGTTTGAAACAGCTAAATCGTATTGCTTCCAATACAGATTAATATCGCCTAAAACCTCATAAGCTTCGCTATTTTCTTTTTTGGAACTACTTTCTGATATCGCATCTGTTATAAATTGAATACTATTTTGCGCATCCTTTTTTAAATAGGTTTCGGCAGAATCAACAAGTGATTTAAAAGATTGTAAACTTTTTCTAGAAAAGGATTTATTTTTGGAATACGCTGTGTCTTCATCATTGGGCTCTACCCTAACCTCAATACGTTCGTTATCTTTTATAGTATAATAAACCGTTTGAAAATCTTTATGCCTAATAGTTAGCTGGTCTCCTTTGCTGACTTCAATTCTAAAATTTCCCGAAAAATCCGTAGTGGTATATCCGCCACCATTCACCTCTATATTTACATCGCGTATGGGGTGTCTGGTATCACTTTCAATCACAGAACCTCGTACAGTAAATCTAGCGTTATTTCCAAACACATCATTATTCTGTGCTACCGTATTAAAGGCGCACAACACTATAATTAAAAAGAATATATGTTTTAAAACAGATTTCATCTACAAATTTATAATGAACTCATCTTGACTTTTTCTATTTCCTAAAAAATAGCTGAAATTCGCTCATATTTCGTTACTTTTTTTATGCGTAGCCCGAAGCGTCGGGGCTATGCCTTTCAAAAAGTGTCTAATCTGAACAAATTTCAACTGATTTTCGGTTAAAAACAAAAAGTCAAGACGAGTTCATTATAAATTTGTAGATGAAATCTGTTTTAAAACATATAT
>CAXBID010000105.1:0-12287 GCA_963975495.1 uncultured Flavobacteriaceae bacterium
GCAATCGAAGTTTCAGTAAACCATCCATTTCCACTAAATTCGTGGTAGAACCTAAAATATTAGTTATAATATCATTATCAATTTTTCAGATTCAGTAATAGTCTTCTTTCCTTTTAACAACTCCAAAGATATCTTCTTGGTATTATAGTAAGTCAAAAAAAATTGCATTATTTTTACCAAACATGAAATGGCAACAAGCTCTTAAAGATTATAAACTTTATTTAAAGATAGAACGTGGTTTATCTAAAAACTCCATTGAGAGTTATTCAAGAGATGTAAATAAGTTAATTAAGTATTTAGAAGAAAGTAAAATTCCTGCTTCTCCAATTAAGATAACTTCTGAAACTGTTCAACAATTTATTTATGAAATCGCTAAAAGTGTTAATGCCAGATCGCAATCGCGAATAATTTCTGGTTTACGCAGCTTTTTTGATTATTTAATTTTTGAAGATTATAGGGCATCAAACCCATTGGAGTTAATTGAATCTCCTAAAATTGGAAGAAAACTACCAGATACTTTATCTGAAAAGGAAATAGATAAACTTATAAACGCTATAGATTTATCCCAAGTATATAATAATGTAAATATTGGACAACGCAATAAGGCTATTTTAGAAACCCTATATGGCTGTGGTTTGCGTGTTAGCGAATTGATCAATTTAAAATTATCTGATTTATTTTTTGATGAAGGCTTCATTAAAGTTACAGGGAAAGGTGACAAACAACGCTTCGTTCCTATTATAAATATTACACAGAAATATATCAATATTTATATAAATGAAGTACGTAACTGTATAAAAATAAAACCAGGTTTTGAAGATACACTTTTCTTAAATCATAATGGTAAACAGTTAACGAGAGCCATGATTTTCACCATTATAAAACAGTTAGGTGAGAAAATTGGACTTAAAAAGAATATCTCTCCGCATACCTTTAGGCATTCGTTCGCCACTCACCTATTACAAAATCATGCTGATTTACGTTCTATTCAACTCATGCTCGGTCATGAAAGCATCACAACTACTGAAATTTATGTGCATTTGGATAAAAGTCATTTAACTAAAGTGGTGGAAAAATATCATCCTAGAAAGTAGTTATTAGTCATAAAACGGAAATGCAAATTATTTTTTTCTGCGTTGATCCGTGAAATCTGCGGGATGTTTTTCCTCGTTCGCTTCTGTTTTTTCCCGCTGATTACGCTGATGTCCGCTCATTTTTTTTGATTGTGCGCAAATTATTTTTTTCTGCGTTGATCCGTGAAATCTGCGGGATGTTTTTTTGTCTATCCTTCGCAGGAATATTACTTAGCAATATTTACCGCTCTAGTTTCCCTGATAACAGTAACTTTTACTTGGCCAGGATATGTCATATCAGTCTGTACTTTTTGGGAAATACTGAATGATAAATCTGCTGCTTTTTGATCATCTACTTTCTCGCTTTCAACAATTACACGTAATTCTCTACCGGCTTGAATAGCATAGGCTTTTTTAACACCTGTAAAACCAAAAGCAATATCCTCTAAATCTTTTAATCGTTGAATATAGCTATCCAAAACTTGACGACGAGCTCCTGGGCGTGCGCCAGAAATAGCATCACAAACTTGAATAACTGGTGATATTAAAAATTTCATTTCTACTTCATCGTGATGCGCTCCTATAGCATTGCATACCTCATCTTTTTCACCAAATTTTTCAGCCCATTGCATTCCTAAAATAGCGTGTGGCGTTTCCATATCTGCTTCTGCATCTGGCACTTTACCAATATCATGCAATAAACCTGCACGTTTAGCTAATTTAGGGTTCAATCCTAATTCCGCAGCCATAACGCCACAAAGTTTAGCAACTTCACGCGAGTGTTGCAATAAGTTTTGCCCGTAAGACGAACGGTATTTCATTCTACCAACCATTTTTATTAGTTCTGGATGCAGGTTGTGAATTCCCAAATCAATTACAGTGCGCTTACCAACTTCTATAATTTCCTGTTCTATTTGTTTTTGTGTTTTCTTTACAATCTCTTCAATTCTAGCAGGATGTATTCTTCCATCAGTTACTAGCTTGTGTAATGACAAACGTGCAATTTCACGTCTTACAGAATCAAAACAAGATAATATGATTGCCTCTGGAGTATCATCAACAATAATCTCAACACCTGTTGCAGCTTCTATGGCGCGAATATTTCGACCTTCACGACCAATAATTCGGCCTTTAACATCATCCGATTCTATATTAAAAACAGACACGCAATTATCAACGGCTTCTTCTGTTCCAATACGTTGAATTGTGTTTATTATAATTTTCTTAGCATCTTGTTCCGCAGTTAATTTAGCTTCTTCTGCAGCACTTTGAATGTAAGTCATCGCATCATTTTTAGCTTCTCCTTTTAAAGATTCTACTAATTGCTCTTTAGCCTCCTCGGCAGATAAGCTAGAAATGACTTCTAATTGTTGTACTTGGCTTTTATGTAGTTTTCTGAGTTCTTCCTGTTTCTTTTCAAGAACATCTAATCTGTGATTATAGTCCTTGATTTTACTCTCCAAACTTTGATTTAATTTTGTGCTTTTAGAAAGCTCACTTGATATTTGGGACTCTTTAACACGTGTGCGCTTTTCGGCTTCAGCCATTTTTCTATCACGAGATAAAATGACTTTTTCATGCTCAGCTTTAAGCTCTAAAAACTTTTCTTTAGCTTGTAATATTTTGTCCTTTTTTAGTGATTCGCCTTCACTGTTAGCTGATTTAAGTATTGAAGCGGCAGTTCTTTTTGCTTCTTTTACTAGTTTTGAAGCATTGTTTTTTTCGATTGTTTTTGCTATAATAAAGCCAATTACTAGTCCTAAAAACACTCCTCCTACTGCAAATATAATTGAGTTCTCCATCGTTTGTTTAGTTGATTATTGTACAAAATACTAAGTTTGAACATGTTATTTGATAGTCAAATTAGTATATAAAAAAGCCTACACCGGCATAAAGTTTTGTATAAACTCCTTAAAAACAAGTTTAGGGCTAACAAGCTGATCAAGGGTCTGCTAGGTACTATGTTACTGAAACAAGTTCAGCACAAGCAGCACATGCAGCATGCTTTTACAACTTAAACTCACCCTTTTTAAAGAATTAATGTTGAGTTTATCAAAAAAAATAACCAATGTAGGCAGTAACTTTTTAGTTTATTTTAAAGAACGTTTTAAGAGACTAAATGGGAATGCAATAAATCATTTAAAGCCACTAGCTTTTCTTCTACATGCTCGTTTACATTCGCTTTATCTATAGATTTCTGTTCTACTTGAGATGCAAACTGTAAAGCACACATGGCCAATACATCTTGTTTATCTCGAACAGAATAACTTTGCTCAAACTGTTTTATCATAGTTTCAATGTTTTTAGCCGCTTTGCGCAGTCCTTCTTCCTGACTCGCTTCAATAGTTAAAGGATATACCCTATTAGCTATAGACAGCTTTATTTTAAGCTTTTCTGACATTGAATTTATGTTGCCTTAATCCGACAATTGACCAATACAATGGTCTATATCTCTAATTAATGCGTTTATTTTAAGCTTAGTTTCTCTTTTATTATCGTTACTACCAAGCATTGAGTTTGCAATTTTAAGCGCTTCATACTTTTCTTCCCAACTAGTTATATGCCGTTTTTGGTTTTGTATGTCAAGCTTTGAAGCTTCTAATTCTTCATTCAATTTTAAATTAGTTTGCTTTAAAAGCTCTAGTTTGTGTAATACTTTGCTAATTTTGTTTTCTAAAGAATCTACAATATCTTCAATATTACTCATTTACAAATTTCAATACTTATATCACAAAGTTAACATACCTAGCCATAAATTACAATTGTTTTTTCATAAAATTTTATTTAATCTGAGTTCGATGTATAATTATTTGGGCGTTACCACAATCCCGATGGCTATCGGGAGGGCTTTTCGTTACAAGTCCTCGCTCCGTTCCTCCGCTGTGGGCTTTCCTCTACAATCCCTAACGCGGGTAAATCCGCAAACATAAAGGCCTCAACAAAACACCAAGCTACTTTGCCATAGCCTGAGTTTTACTAATTTACATTTAACTCTCGTTATTAACACTAAAGCTCCCGAAATAAATTCGGGATTAGTTCAACTAACTATTTTGAATTCGCCCATAGGGCTTTTCAAAATAGAGTTTCAATAGGATGGCTTGATTATTGTTTTATTCTTTGCGTTTTCATTACAAATTAATATTTTAGCCATAACACTTACTTATGCGGTCAATCCTTTTTGTTTTTTTAGTTTTTTCAATGCTCTCTAGTGCCCAAAATAATTATCCACAAGATTATTTTAGTAGCCCATTGGAAATCCCCATAGTATTATCTGGTACATTTGCTGAATTGCGGGCTACACATTTTCACTCTGGTTTGGATATAAAGACCCAAGGACGCGAAGGTTTAAAAGTAAAATCAGTTGCTGATGGGTTTATAAGCAGAATTAAAATCTCATATTTTGGCTACGGAAAAGCATTATACATAACACACCCTAATGGATACACTTCGGTTTATGCCCATTTGCAAAGTTTTTCTCCGGAAATAGAAACCTTTATAAAAAAGAAACAATACGAAGCGGAATCCTATGAAATAGAATTTTTTCCTAAAGCTGAAGATTTACCTGTAGTTAAAGATGATATTATTGCTTATAGCGGAAATACCGGTGGATCTGGCGGACCACATTTACATTTTGAAATTAGGGATAATGCAGAACGCCCTATAAATCCGATGCTTTTTGGTATGGATGTTAAAGATACTACGGCACCCCTTATCAAATCCGTTTACGCCTACCCTTTAAATGAAAAATCTTTTATTAACAAAGCCAACACAAAACAAAAACTACGCTTAATACCTTTGGAAAACGGTGATTATATTACTGAAAAAATTGATGCCATTGGAACTATTGGTTTTGGCGTTGAAACTATTGACAGACAAGATTTAGCAGCAAATTCAAACGGGGTTTATAATATCCAAACGTTTATAAATGGCAACCGGAATTTTGAATTGGATTTTAAACGCTTTTCCTTTAATGAAACAAAACATATTAACGGCTTAATTGATTACGAGCACTACACGACCAAAAGACAACGCATTCAGAAACTATTTAATAAAAATATTCCGTTAAGCATTATTAAACCCTATGTAAATGATGGCTTAATAACGGTTGAAGACAGTACAAATTCGGTTTATAAAATTAGAGTAGCCGATTATAAAAACAACGAATCTTGGGTAACAGTGAGCATCAAAGGAACCAAAGATGTTGTTTCAGAAATTGAAAAGGAAGAAACTACACCATACCTTATAAAAGCAAATCAAACTATTAATTTAAAAGAAGGCAAAGTATCTGTTGATTTTTATAAAGACACTTTTTACGATGATTTTTATTTAGATTTTGAAGTGAAAAATGACACATTAAAACTTCACGACGATGTTGTTTTTGCCAAAAAGAACTTCAGCATCTCTTTTGATGTTAGTCACTATTCAGATCTAGACAAAAACAAGCTTTATATTGCTCGGTTAATAGGATACAAAAACTACCCTGCATACACCTATACAAAAAGAAAAGGTAATTACTTAACGGCAAGCACAAAAACATTGGGCACTTATGCCTTAACCACAGATTCTATTGCCCCTACTATTTCTTCGGTTAATTTTAAGGACGGACAATGGCTAAGTAAGTATAGATATTTAAAAATTAAGATTGATGATGAAGGTTCTGGTATTTCTAATTTTCGTGCTACCGTTAATGGAAAATGGATTTTAATGGCCTATGATTATAAAACCAAAGCACTAACCCACGATTTTAATGATGGCGTTATTACAGAAACTAAAAATAATTTAAAAGTAATTGTTACTGATAATGTTGGAAATAATTCTACTTTTGAAACGTTATTTTACCGTAAATAAAACCAAAACAACCATTTGAAAACTAAATATTTACTTTCACTTTTATTTCTTCTATCACTTGTATTTGTTGGTTTTTCTCAAACAGCCATTGTAAAAGGTGTTATTTTAGATGAAAACAACTCACCTGTTTCAAACGTAAATATAAAGGCTGGAACAAACGGAACGCAATCAAACACTAATGGTTTTTATACTTTAGAAATTCCAGCTAATAAAAATATAACCTTAGAATTTACCCATATTACCTTCAAAAAAATTGTTACCACATTCCACTTAAAAAATGGAGAAACCTTTGAGTTTAATCCTGTAATGAACAATGCTATTGAGCAAATAGCACCTATAGTTGTAACCAGTAACAGACGAAAAGATGTTGAAGGTGTGGTGAGCTTAAAACCTGAAACAATCAGGAAAATCCCTGGTGCTAATGCGGGTGTAGAAAATTTATTGATGACACTTCCAGGGGTAAGTAACAATAATGAACTAAGCACACAATATTCCGTTCGTGGTGGAAACTACGATGAAAATTTGGTGTATGTAAACGGTATTGAAGTGTATCGTCCGTTTTTGGTACGCTCGGGGCAGCAAGAAGGTTTAAGTTTTGTGAATACCGATTTGGTTCAAAATGTAGATTTTTCAGCGGGTGGTTTTCAAGCTAAATATGGCGACAAATTATCTTCCGTTTTAGATATTACCTATAAAAACCCTTATCAATTTGAAGTCAATGCTGATTTAAGTTTACTTGGTGGAAATTTATCTGTTGAAAATATAAGTAAAGATTCTAAGTTTTCAGCCATTGTTGGTGGCCGTTTTCGCGATAACAGTTTATTGGTTGATGCTAGGGAAACCGAAACTAACGTAAATCCTGTTTTTGCTGATTTACAAGGGTATTTTACCTATAAATTTACCAACAAATTCCATTTAAGTTTTTTAGGAAACGCCTCAGTAAATAATTATAATTTTGAACCGCAAACCAGACAAACTAATTTTGGGACGTTAAGCGAACCTATTGCGCTTTTGGTATTTTACGAAGGGCAAGAAAAAGATAAATATCAAACTCTTTTTGGTGCTTTTAAAGGGACTTATTTTGCAAATGATGACTTAACATTGAAGTTAATTGCCTCCACTTATCACACTACCGAAGAAGAATATTTCGATATTTTAGGACAATATAGGCTAGGTGAAGTCAACACGAATATTGGTGAAGAGGATTTAGGTGAAGTTGAATTTAGTGAAGGTGTTGGAAGTCAGTTAAATCATGGGCGAAACGATTTAGATGCGCTTATTGCAAATATTGAGCATAAAGGCGATTTTTTAATTAATGAAAACCGTCTTGAATGGTCTGTAAAATACACCCATGAAGATATTCGTGACCGTTTAGTTGAATGGGAGGTTATAGATTCTGCAGGGTTTTCAATTCGGCCACCAAGAACATTTCCAGTTAACGAACAACCTTATGAGCCTTATACTGGTCCGTTGGAACCGTTTCAAAATGTTCGTGCCGTAAATAATACGCAAATAAACCGTGTGCAAGCTTACGCCCAATGGAGCAAACGCTCCACTTTAGGCTCCAGTGATGTTTGGTATAATGCTGGTGTGAGAGTGCATAATTGGTCTGTCAAAAATAAAAATATAACCACTTCAGCTGTTAGCGAAACGGTAACGCAAACCGTTTTTAGTCCACGTGCGCAATTCGCAATCAAACCCAATTGGGAAAAAGATATGCTTTTCAGGGTATCTGGCGGACTATATTATCAACCTCCTTTTTATAGAGAGCTTCGCGATAGAAATGGCGTGGTTCAACCCAATGTAAAAGCACAAAAATCATTTCATGTGGTTTTAGGAAACGATTATAGTTTTGAAATGTGGGATAGACCTTTTAAATTAACTACCGAGTTGTATTACAAAGGTTTAACTGATGTTAACCCATATACTTTGGAGAATGTTAGAATTCGATACCAAGCAGCCAATAATGCTGTTGCTCGGGCTTACGGATTAGATATGCGTTTAAATGGTGAGTTTGTTCCTGGAACAGAATCATGGTTTAGCTTTGGCTACTTAAAAAATGAAGAAAATATTGATGGTAGAGGCTATATTTCAAGACCAACAGACCAACGTTT
The DNA here is from genome assembly GCA_963975495.1 of uncultured Flavobacteriaceae bacterium. Taxonomy (GTDB): domain Bacteria; phylum Bacteroidota; class Bacteroidia; order Flavobacteriales; family Flavobacteriaceae; genus CAXBID01. The sequence goes on from CAXBID010000105.1 coordinate 8,036, forward strand.
AAAGTTTGCTGCCTTGTTTCAAGATTATGTGCCCAATGTACCAAACATGAAAATGTATTTGAATTTGGTTTACAACACAGGCTTACCTGGAGGCTCACCAAGTTATGCTGACCCCTACGACTATCAAAATAGATTACCCGATTATAAACGTGCCGATTTGGGTTTACAGTTTGTTATTGTTGATGAAAAAAAACAATTTAAAAGCGGTTGGAAAAAACCATTTAAGGCTTTGTCTTTCGGGTTTGAAATTTACAACATCTTTGATGTACAAAACTCCATTACAAATACTTGGGTAAGGGATGTGTATAGTAAACGCCAGTATGCCATTCCTAATTATTTAACACCTCGTGTTTTTAATGTGAGAACGACTATGAAGTTTTAATCCCAAATCCTTTTTATCCAAAAGAAAAAACCCTTGTTTGATTTCTCTTTTGCTTTAACAAGGTTTTCCCCATTGATTTCAGAAATTGCCATACTATTAACTTTTAACTCCATTCTTTTATCTTTAGCAACATCAGTGATTTTATTTAACCAGTCTTTTTGACTTTCTCTCATTATTTGCTGATTCCTTTTACTTAATCCAACATCAGGTATTCTTGGTATTATAGCCTTGTTATATAATTCATTTAGAAAAATCTCTGATTGGGGTTTTCCTAAAAACTTCTTAATAAATAAAAATTCACTAACTGGGTTATAAAAAAGTATAGTTTTAGAATTTAAAAGTTGAACCCATTTATTAAAATCCTTATATTTTTCAAAAAATGGAATTGCATATAATTCAATTTCATTTTTTATTTGTTCTTTGAGTTTTGATATATTTACTCCAATATTCAAATCATACCATCCATTACTTTTAGTCATTAAATTCCCCATTCTTAATCTTATATTACAATCAATTTCTTTAGGGAATTTTGGAAAATCTAAATCGTGAGTTTCTTTATATATCGATTTATCTAATAGCCCAATATTAAACACAAAAGACTTATCACTACTTGAATTCCATCTACTTTGTTGAATATTGAATGCCTGACCAAACTCTCCAAAGTCTCGATAAAAATTATTACCATTCTTTTTGAATCCAAAATCTTTAAAAATTGGAGCTATAACATCTTTTACTATTGAATTAAATTCTGATTTATAGTCTCTTTGTTTCATTTTTTACAACCTAAAAATTCATCCAATAAATTCTTTTAATACTTCGACTACAAAATCTACTTCATCTTCAGTATTATAAATACTAAATGAAAAGCGTATAGATGGTTTTAGTAAATCTTCAGGACTTAAAATCTCACTTAAAACATGAGAGTTCTGATTACTTCCGCTTTGGCAAGCACTACCTTTAGAGCAGGCAACCCCTTTTAAATCCAGTTGAAATAATAACATGGCTGCTTTTTTGGGCGGAATGGGTAAACAGACATTTACTAAACTATAGGTGCTTTTATCAATATCTCCGGAATTACCGTTAAATGTAGCCTCTGGAATTTGCTTTTTTACGGTATCAATAAAATACTGTTTTATGTTTTTTACATAATTGTATTCTTCTTCAAAATTAGCATTGGCATATTTTAAAGCGGTTTCTAAACCCACAATATTATGTACACTTTCAGTACCCGCCCTAAGTCCGCGTTCTTGCTCACCACCAAAAATTAAAGGCTTTAAACCTGAGTTTTTTCTAATAAACACAAAACCTACACCTTTAGGCCCATGAAATTTATGGGCTGCCGCAGCTAAAAAATCGACTTTAATATCCTGCAAATCCATTTTATAATGCCCTACCGATTGTACGGTATCACTATGAAACAGCGCATGGTTTACCTGACACAACTCAGACACCCGTTTAATATCCAAAATATTACCAATTTCGTTATTAATATGCATTAAACTAACAAGCGTTTTTGTTTCGGTTTGCAATAATGTTTCCAAATGTGAATAGTCAATATCTCCGTTCGCATCAATATTCACGTAACTAACATGCAACTTATATTCATTTTCCAATTGCTGCACGGTATGCAAAACGGCATGATGCTCTATTTTTGACGTTATAATATGTTTAACTTCTAAATCGCGAACAGCACTTCTTAAAACTAAATTATCAGCTTCTGTTCCGCCCGATGTGAAAATTATTTCACCCGCCGAAACATTCAAACTTGCAGCAATTGTTTTTCTAGATTTTTCAATCAACGATTTAGATGATCTTCCAAAACTATGTGAAGATGATGCATTGCCGTAGTTATTCCTCATAACCTCAGTCATGGATACTAAAACGGCTTCCCGTATTTGAGTTGTAGCGGCATTATCAAAATATATTGTTTTCATGTGTTTATAATTATTGTTTTTTATCGGTCACATGTAACATTCATTTAATCATTTCCTTGGGTATCGAAAATTTAGTTATGAATGTTTCATGTGTTTAAACCTATTGTTTTTTTATTGGTCACCCCGATTGTTATCGGGGTAGCATCCATTTAATCATTTAAAGTTCAAAAATACTTGAAATAAAATTATTATTAATAAACTACGTTATAAATAACAATTCCATTATTTTTGTCTCAAAACCCAAACACAATGCGTAAGTCTTTTTTCCTTGCTTTAGTATCGAGCTTCATTCTATTTTATTCTTGTGATGATGGCGATATTATTACGTTTGAACTTGATTTTGAAGATACATTTAAGGCTTGTGAAGGTGTTAACAACTTGGTGTTTTTTAAAACCAAAGAAGACCCATCGGAATCTTTATCGGTTCTCATCAGTGATTATGCCCTTGAAGATATTTTGGAAGTGGGAGATGATAATACATTTAGTGACGATGAACCTGCTACGTTATTTTACAGAACTTATGCTGAAAACGAATTACCTAATGATTTGTTTTGTAACGATATTCCACCAAACGTTACAATAGTTGAAGATGATGATAGCCCCTGTATAGCTGAAATAAGTACTACGTTAACAGAGGACGATAACGATGGTGTTTTAGCTGATTTAGAATTTGACGGTGATACCGATGGTGATGGTTTACCCAACTTTATAGATGCTGATGATGATGGCGATAACATTTTGACCAAAGATGAAAACCCAGACCCAAATGGCGATGGCGATTTAAGCGATGCGCAAGATACTGATGGAGATGGTGTTCCTGATTATTTAGATGCTGATGATGATGGTGACGGTGTTGATACCAGAGATGAAGAAAATCAGTCACAAGATAAAAATCCAGGAAATGATATTACAAATAGTGATATTGGGGCAGATTATTTAAATCCAGATGTTGCTACAACTGTTGCAGCTACTGCATTTAGAGAGCACACTATTTTACAAACCTATACTGTAACGCTAAAATTATCTGGTATTAGTCTTACAACGCTATCCCAAGACTTATTAGATTTTGGGATTTTAGACAGCAGCTTAATACCATCTGATAAAAAAAGTAGAAAAGTAACTCCTGCTTTTAATTAAGTATTAGGCACATTCTGATAAATATAAACTTCGGTTGCTCCCAGTCCATATTTTTGATAATTGGCATCGTAAAACTTCACATTATTGTAACGCCCAAATAAGTATTCCAATTCTATTTTAAGCACACCTTCTCCAACACCATGTATAAAAACAACTTTTTGTATACGTTTTTTCATGGCAAACTCTAATTGACGCTGCGCAGTATTCAATTGTAAAGTCAGCATATCATGATTCGTCATTCCCTTTGAGGATTTTACGAGTTGATTGATATGTAAATCGACCTCCATTGTAGGTTCAAATCGTTCCTTTGCCTTAATTCGTTTTTGTTGTTTTCTTTTGGGTTGTTCCTTTTCTCGAATCACACTATCAATCGTGGAATTTACAAACAACTCATTAGTTAGCTTATGCTTAGACTTTTGTAATATGAGCTCATCACTTTCAAAATCAAGTAAAAATCCATCTTCCGTTTCAATTGAAATAGTATTACCTGTTATATTTTTTACAACTCCAGATAGATTTTCATCTAAAACCATAACCCCGACACCAATTTTAAAAACCATAATTAATTGTTTTCATTACTATTAGTTTGCTCTTCTGTATCACTGTTTTTACTGGATATGGTTTTAGAAATTCTATACACACCAATCATTAATAAAACAATGCCTCCAATTAAAATATATTGGTTTTGTTCTTCCCCAGCTTTAGAATATATGGCTACAACAGCTCCAGTTAAGATTAAGATATAGTTTAAATATTTCATGTGTCTTTCCTTGTTTTTGTTAATGATTGGTGTGTATAG
>CAXBID010000106.1:0-12201 GCA_963975495.1 uncultured Flavobacteriaceae bacterium
AGCCAATCGATGAAGAATGATGTTTACCTCTTTTGCGTTAAGTAAAACTTTTTGACCCATATATTACTATCCAAACGTATTTGGATTACAAAGGTAATGGAAAAATTTAGAAGTAAAAACCATTAATTATAATCTTTATTTGGGCGCATCCCTAAATGGGTCGGGCTATCCGTTACAAGTCCTCGCGATCTCACCCCGATAAACATCGGGATCGCTGTGGGCTTTCCTCTACTATCCCTTGCGCACTGTTCGCAGCAACATTTCTATGATATTGATACAGTGTTTTCTCCCAAAGTAAACCGCTAAAAGAAAAAAAGCCTTCAATTTCTTGAAGGCTTTGGTTGTATAAATGGATTCCCAATAATGAATAGCTAAATTATTTTTTAGCTTTTCCCTTTGCAGGTTTACCGTCCATTTTATCTTTAAGTGCTTGTAAAGCATCATTCGCATCACCTAAAGTTGGTTTAGCTTCTGCCGCTTGAGCTTCCTGTTTTTTAACAGCTTGCTTAACAATTTTTGCTTCTTCAGCTCTGAATACAGCCGTATGCGATGCTACAACTCTTTTGAATTCTTTATTAAATTCAATGATTTTGAATTCAGCTTCTTCACCTTTCTTTAATTTAGAACCATCTTCTTTCTCTAAATGACGAGAAGGAACAAATGCAACGATATCTTCATTAAATTCTACGGTAGCGCCTTTATCTACTATTTCAGTAAGAGCAGCTTTGTGAACCGTATCTAAAGCAAATTCAGTTTCGTATTTATCCCAAGGATTAACGGTTGTTTGCTTATGACCTAAACTTAATTTACGTCCTTCAACATCCAATTCTAACACGATAACATCTAATTTATCACCGACCGCACAAAACTCAGATGGATGTTTGATTTTCTTAGTCCAAGATAAATCCGAAATATAAATTAATCCGTCAATACCCTCTTCTAATTCAACAAAAACACCAAAGTTTGTAAAGTTACGCACAATACCTGTATGCTTAGAGCCTAATGGGTATTTGCTTGTAATATCAGTCCAAGGATCAGCACTTAATTGTTTGATACCTAATGACATTTTACGGTCTTCTCTATCTAAAGTTAAGATTTGAGCTTCAACTTCGTCTCCTACAGATACGAAATCTTGAGCTGAACGCAAATGTGTTGACCATGACATTTCAGATACGTGAATTAATCCTTCAACACCATCAGCTACTTCAATAAACGCACCGTAATCAGCGATTACAACTACTTTTCCTTTTACTTTATCGCCTACCTTTACAGTATCGGCTAAGGCTTCCCATGGATGTTTAGATAATTGTTTAAGACCTAATTGGATTCTTGATTTGTTCTCATCAAAATCAAGGATTACAACATTAAGTTTTTCATCTAACTCAACAATCTCATTTGGATGGTTGATTCTAGACCAAGATAAATCAGTAATGTGCACTAATCCGTCAACGCCACCAAGGTCAATAAATACACCGTAAGATGTAATATTTTTAACAATACCTTCCAGTACTTGACCTTTTTCTAATTGACTAATGATTTCTTTTTTCTGTATTTCAATATCCGCTTCAATTAAAGCTTTATGGGATACTACTACGTTTTTGAATTCATGGTTGATTTTCACAACTTTAAATTCCATAGTTTTATTAACGTACTGATCGTAATCCCTAATTGGTTTAACATCAATTTGGGAACCTGGTAAGAATGCTTCAATTCCGAAAACATCTACAATCATACCACCTTTAGTTCTGCACTTAACAAAACCATTAACAATTTCACCTGTTTCATGTGCTTTATTAACACGATCCCAAGCTTGTATAACACGTGCTTTTCTGTGTGATAATACTAATTGTCCTGTTGCGTCTTCACGCACATCAATTAATACTTCAACTTTATCACCAACTTTAAGATCTGGATTGTAACGGAACTCATTAAGAGAAATTACACCTTCAGATTTTGCGTTAATGTCAATAATGGCATCACGCTCAGTCATGTGAATTACAGTTCCTTCAACAACTTCATCATCTAAAGTGTCAACGAAATTTTCTGCTACTAATTTTTCAAATTCCTTAAGTTGTTTGTCATCAACTTCATCAATACCTTCTTGGTAATTGTGCCAGTTGAACTCTTTTAAGAATTTTTCAGGATTTGTTTTAGCTTCAGATACTACTGGAGTTTCAACTTCTTCAGCAACTTCTACTTCTGGAGTTTCAACTACTTCTGCTGTAGCTTTAGTTTTTACTGCTTTTTTTTCTACTGCTGGAGTTTCAGTTACTTCTACTTCAGCTTGTTTTGCTTTTTCAGCCATTTAATTAATTCTGCGAAATATTAAAGAGATTTCCGCCTTCGCGGAAACGCAATTTCATCGCGTTTGTATTCTGTATGTTTTAGAAGATTTAAGCGTTTAACACACAGAAGTGTTAGTTAAATATATAGTTCATTCCTTTTATTCTTCCAATGATTCGCTAAAAGGAGTGCAAAAATACATATTATTGATATAACTACCTAAAAATGAATAAATAAATTTGCAAAATTAATATTTGATATTTGTTGTTATTTGTTGTTAATCAAGTGAAAAATCTCTAAATTTAGAGTTTAATAATTGTCAGTCTTTAAATACTTATTAAAGGAGTATTTTAAAATAATAATAATAACCCCATAAATTTTTAAACATGAAAAAAACTACACTATTTTTATTGTTAACAGCATTTACTTATGTTAACTATGCACAACAAATTACACTTATCGATTTTGGACTGTCTTCTCAGACTACTGCAGGAAATTGGAATAATGTTACCGATAGCAGTACATTAACTAGTTTTACAAATTTAATTGATGATTCGGGCGCGAGTACAGGGGAGGTACTAACTCTAACTGATGTTTTTGATGATGATATCAATGGCATTGGAACTCAATCTCCAGATGCTAGTTTGCCGTTCCCAAGTCAAGCAACACGAGATAATTTCTTTGGAGAAGATGTTGATTTTACTGATACTACCTTAAGTAATGAGCCAACAGGAGGATTTACACTTTCTGGTTTAGAGGTAGGAAAGTATTATTCGTTTAAAATTTTCGCATCTAGAACGGGAGTTAGTGATAATAGAGAAACCCTATATACCATAACCGGTGATGGCGCTCAAAAAACGGCAACTTTAGATGCTACTAATAATACCAGTAATGTGGCAGCCATATATAATGTACAACCTAATGTAAGTGGTGAAATCACTATTGAAGCAACAACAGGCGTAAATAATACTAATTCATTTGGTTTTTACTACCTAGGAGCCATTGAGATGACAAAAACAGATACAACTTTATCATCAGATAGTTTTAGTATAAACGGTTTAGTAAACATTTATCCTAATCCATCATCAGAATATGTTAATATCAGCTTAAGCCTTAAAGAAGCCGCTAAAGTTAAAATAAATATTTACGATATACATGGTAAAATTGTAAAAACCATTTTAAATGAAAAAAAATCAGCTGGTAGTTTTGTTAAAAGATGGGATCGATCAAATGTAGCCTCAGGGGTATATATATTAGAAATTGATGCAGATGGTAGAAAATATAATTCAAAACTAATTTTGAACTAACTACTTGATAATTGTCAAATCAATGAATATAGTGAGCTGTATTTTTATTTAAATAAACCACTATGGGTTTGAAATCCATAGTTTTAAAACAAAAGAATGAAATTCTTTTTAAAGTTAGCTTGTCATTCCGAATGTTACTGAAATCAAAATATATTTTGATTGAAAGTACATTGCGGAGCAATCGAAGAGGAATCTCATTATTATAAGATTTCTCAGCGCTCGTTCCTCTTCAGATAACTATCGGAACTGTCGAAATGACAAGAGGCTCTTAAAAGTTTATAGAAACTAATCCCGATAGCTCGGGAGCAGGGTTTTAACCTATAACTAGATAATAAAATCCCGATAGAAATTCTATTGGGATTTTTTAGTTCTTCAAGTAGAGTAAATTAATTATATTTACAGAGTAACGGTTACTAAAAAGTTGCTATATCATGATATACTTGTGGAATATGAGTGATAAAAGTTACTATATAACACGTTCTACGCAATTTGACCAAACCAATGAAAATTAAGCTTCAATTCAAGTTTTTGGATTTTTAAGAAAGAAAAATAACACCGAATTTGAATTTGAAAAAACGACGGAATTAATCACTCTTGCGGAATTACAAAACGTGCGGAAAAAAGCAGAATTTGGATTTGCCCAAAACCTGTTCTTTACATCGAAAATTGAGCAAGCCGAAAAGTTTTGGGCTGAATAGCAGTTCCGAAGTTTCCTAAGCTAAACGTTACGGCTGAACTTTATGAAAAAATGGATTTTCCCAAGTTTGTTTTTTAACGAGGAAAATCTGGAAAACCAAAGTTTCGAGCTGAATACTGGTCCCGAATAGAATACGGGAGGCAAAACGTGCGGAATGAAAAGCGATTTTTTTTTAAGATTTTAAGAAAAAAATAAACGGAATTTTAAAAAAACATCGGAATTTAACTCTTGCGAATAAAAAAAAAGAATAAGCCAGTTGCCAACACCGTAATTTATTGCTAGTTCTAGCCTAATTTACTAAATTAGGTGCTTAAACACCGCAACTAACCATAAACACGTTGCCAGAAGTGAAAACCAATAGATATGAAAAAAATATTACTTACATCAATTAGCATAATTTTCGCTTGCTATTCAATTTTCGGACAAACTAGCAAAGAAAAATATGCAGAAGACGTAAAATCAGTAGATGCAATAATAAATGCATATTATGATGTTGTTTCAGGTTCGAGTAGTGAGCCTTGGGAATTTGAAAGAGATAAATATATTCATTCAAAAAATGCTGTTATAACAAGACTGGACGAAAATGGAAAAGCGGAATCACATACCCTTGAAGCGGAATATATCCCAATCGGATTATCACCAAAGGAGGATTTTTATGAAAAGGAACTTAAAAGAATTATTAGCAAATATGGAAATATGGCGCAAGTTTGGAGTGCATTTGAAATACGAACTGACCCAAAAACTGAATCCAATATTAGAGGACTAAATAGCATTCAACTTCACCATGAAAATGGAAGATGGTGGATAGATAGTTGGACTTGTGAAATGGAGTCTGATAAAAAAACTTTAGTAATTGATTTTTTGAACCAAGAATAACAAACTTAAGCCATATAAAATTAATTGCAAGTCCAGTACATAACATATTCTCACGTTGCGCTTTAAAGTGCTCCTCTGAATGACTAAAGATTAAACTTTTCGTTCAAACCTAAAAACCTTTTCACCCTGTTTCACGTGAAAGAATTTACAATTTGAATAATGTATAAATTCAAATTCTAAATCGTAGTCAAACGCATCGTCATCAACTATAAACTTTTCATGAACATCAATATTCCCGTGTGGTGAAATTCGTTTAAAATGATATTCAGCAGCATCCTCAGTTTTATGCAATTCAAACCAAGCACCAGCAGCAATTCCAGATAACCATTGTGCTTTTTCATGCAAACCGTCAAAAGGCTTGGGGTCTTGTGTTCCAACCAAATTAACGCTGTGGTCTTTCAACTTATCTAAAAAATACCTAATATTTTCACTTTTTCGCGAGCCTTTAAACTCTGAAATGGCTCCAGTTTCTGAAACTTCATAAACATAATTCTCGGTATCTGCCAATAACACATTTCCAACAGTACTTGGTGTAAACCATTTTGAATTTTCAAGATTCTTTTTAATATTTAAATCGGTTACCGAAGCAATCAGACTATCTGTTACAAAACGCGCACAATTACAGGCCTCTTTTATAAACGCTGCATATCTAATAAAATGCTTGTTTTGCATGTCTGTAATATGTGTTCTGGCTTTTTTATAATCAACCGCATTGCAAACCGATGCCACCAATTTACCATCACCATGCGTCAATTTAGGGTGTGTTGCCAAAAACTGTAAAATGGCATCTAAGTTTTTTATGGAATCGTTTTCTATTTCAGCCTTTATAGGGAAGTGTAATTCGTTATCGGTGTCACTCCCTCTTACTCTTCCTGTGGGCTCTGGTGTGATATAACGTCCAAAATCATGGTATTCTAGAACGCCTGTTTCTTTTTCAATCAAAACCAAAGCGGCATGTCCTGCACGCAAATAATTCTTTTTACCAACTCCAAAATAACGTAAAAATAGCGAAAACCATTCCTTTGAAACCATAACAATAGTATCAGGATACGCCATGGTTAAAATAATACCCGAACTACTCATTAACTATTTGAGGAAGATTAAAGGTTTTTTTATGTGTAGTATTACTCTGAATACTTTCATAACGCATTTCTATGTCTTCATTTTGCTTTTTAATTTGGGTGATGCTTGTGGTTTTTACAAAACCACGGTTCATTATTACACCGTAATCATTATTACCTTGTCCAGCAGTTTTATGAAAATTTGAAAGCGTTTTTGAATCAAGTTCATTTTCAGATTTAAAATCTTCAAACCATTGTAAACGTTCTTGCCTCATATTTGGGTTATATAAGGTTGAAGATGACCAAATTTTTGGTTTTAAAGGCAATTCTGAAAAGTGTTTGCTTTCACCATCCCAAACTAATTCATAAAATTTCAAATTTGTATTCCAATCTGCCAAAACAATAGTAAAAGGTTCAATATTTTCAAAATTATAAGTTTCAATCGTTTCTACAATAGTATCGGCAATCATAAAATCTTTAGCCACAACGCCTCGGCTCAATCTATAGTTTGGTTTGCGTTCGTGCCTTTCAAATGCACCGTTCAACACACAAACTACCCGGTTTTTTTCGCTAATACCAATCCACGTTCCGCCAGCAAGTTCATCTTTAGGATATAATAATTTAGTTCCATCTACCTGATAAAATTCTGGAGCAACTGAAGTACGATTAGGTGCTTCATCTCTATTAGAAGTTAAAACAAAATCGTTATTTTTTAAAGGAACAATTGTTACTGTACACATAAAACTTGTAGTCTTAAAACCAGTTGGCAACTTACAAAAAATAAATAAAATTTAACGTCCTTTTAAGAACACTTCGTCTTCAAAAATCATTTAAAAATTCGTAAATTTGCCACCTATTTACTGAATATTCAATAACGAAAAATGAAAAATCATGGGAAAAGGCTTTTTTAACGTACCAATTGCTGTAAACGAACCTGTAAAATCTTATGCTCCGGGATCACCAGAACGTGAGGCCGTTTTACAGGCTTACAAAACAATGTTTAATAGCAAAGTGGACGTTCCTTTATATATAAATGGTGAGGACATTGAAACTGGAAATACCAGAACGATGTCTCCACCGCACGATCATAAACATAGTGTGGGCACCTATCATGTAGCTGAAAAAAGTCATGTAGAAAAGGCAATTTCTACGGCACTTGAAGCTAGAAAAAAATGGAGCCTAATGCCATGGGAACAACGTGCAGGTATTTTTTTAAAAGCTGCTGAATTGATTGCAGGACCATACCGTGCTAAAATAAATGCGGCAACTATGATTGCGCAATCTAAAACGGTTCATCAAGCTGAAATTGACGCTGCCTGTGAATTGATTGACTTTTTACGTTTTAATGTTCAGTTTATGACGGACATTTATATGGAACAACCAGAAAGCACTAGTGATGCTTGGAACCGTATTGAATACCGTCCGCTTGAAGGCTTTACTTATGCGGTAACACCTTTTAACTTTACTGCTATTGCTGGAAATTTACCTGCTTGTATGGCATTAATGGGTAATGTTGTAGTTTGGAAACCTAGTGATAGCCAAGTGTATTCTGCTAAAGTAATTATGGATGTTTTTAAAGAAGCTGGTGTTCCTGCGGGTGTTATTAACGTCGTTTTTGGCGATCCTGTTATGATTACTAATACCGTTATGGCGAGTCCAGATTTTTCCGGGTTACACTTTACGGGTTCTACATACATTTTTAAAGAACTTTGGAAACAAATAGGAAACAACATTCACAATTATAAAACCTATCCAAGAATCGTTGGTGAAACTGGTGGGAAAGACTTTATTGTCGCTCATAAATCTGCAAACGCAAAACAAGTTGCAACTGCTATAGTTCGTGGTGCTTTTGAATTTCAGGGTCAAAAATGTAGTGCAGCATCAAGAGCATATATTCCGAAAAATTTATGGAGTGATGTTAAGAAATATGTGATTGAGGATGTAAATTCTTTTAAAATGGGCTCTCCAGAAGATTTAAGCAACTTTGTTACGGCGGTAATTCACGAAGGCTCATTTGATAAATTAGCTAAATATATTGACGGCGCAAAAGCAGATAAGGATGCTGAAATTATTGTGGGCGGAAATTACGACAAGAGTAAAGGTTATTTTATTGAGCCCACAGTTATTGTTGCTAAAGACCCAAAATATACCACCATGTGCACGGAGTTATTCGGACCTGTAATTACCATTTATGTTTATGAGGATGATGCTTACGCGGAAACGTTAAAACTGGTTGATGAAACTAGTGAGTATGCTTTAACAGGTGCTATACTTTCAGCGGATAGATATGCCATTGTACAAGCTACTGAAGCCTTACAAAACGCCGCTGGAAACTTCTATATTAATGATAAACCAACAGGCGCCGTTGTTGGCCAACAACCCTTTGGTGGTGCTAGAGCTTCTGGAACAAATGATAAAGCTGGTAGCGCCCAAAACTTATTACGTTGGGTTTCTCCTAGAATGATAAAAGAAACATTTGTAACGCCTACGGATTATCGTTATCCGTTTTTGGGAGATTAGAATTCCTGCGTATGCAGGAATCTCATAATCGAGAAACTATAAATTTGTAAAAGAGACTGTCTTAATTTTGATGGTTTTTTTTTATTAAGTTCAATACTGAATCTTCTTGGCTTTGTAAGAAAAATATATAAATTCGTTTGAGAATTGATAAGTTTCACTTAATTTGTCACGAAATTTCTTGAGTTTCAGTATTGAAACGAAAACTTCTCTTTACATTATGGTGCAATTTGACGCAACCTTTTAATTAAAAAAACATCTAGTAAATAAAACTTATTAGTTATGAAAAAGATATTATTATTTCTGATTTTAATTGCAATTCTAGGCATAAATTGTTCAAGAGATAATGATGAGGAGGAAATAAATTCAGCTATAATTGGAGAATGGAATTGGATAAAATCCACAGGTGGATTTGCAGGAGGCACTTATACTCCAGAATCCACAGGAGAGAATAGAATGCTTATTATATCATCTGATTCAATAAAATATTTCACAAATGGAGATTTACTTTCCAAAATAAAATATACAATTGAATTGAGAGATATTTATGGCGAATCTCATGAAATGATTGTGCCAGAATTTTTAGGAATTACACAATTTTTTGAATTGAATGAAAACAAACTAACTTTAATAGATTACTGTAATGATTGTTTTGTGAATGAATATATGAAAGAATAAAACGACGCCACAACTTCTTATAAAAAAGCAAACTCTCATAATTAAATCAGTAATTACATACTCAATAAATAAGTATAACCTTCTTTTAAATCCACTTTTTATTAAACTAATATATTTTGCAATTTACTAGAATCAGTGAGTCGCAACAGTGAGTGCGTTAAGGATAGAAATGAAAAGCCCACAGCGGAGGAACGGAGCGAGGACTTGTAACGGATAGCCTGACCCGACCTTAGGAGGGTAACGCCCAAATTATTTTATCTGTTTTAAATTATAAATCTTCTTACCTTAGTAATCCATTTTTTAGATTTTACTATGAATAATTATATAGGTTTTGCTGTTTTATTTTTATTATCGATACAAATTTGTTTAGCACAATGGTCAAATAGATATCCTAAAGTAGATGGTTTCGGGCATCATGTTTATTTGGAAGGCTACGAATTACCTATTCTAAATGCTGGCCCTACAGATCCTGCGCCTTCACCTACAAACAACAACATTGTATTTTCTGCCAAAGGGTGGCTATGGCTTTACAACCTAGAAACAAAAACAGCAAATAGAATCACGTCTTCACCCGATATGGACTCCAGGCCAAATTGGTCTCCAGATGGCAATCAAATGGTGTTTGTTAGAGATAATAGCTTGGATACGAAGATTGTCCTTTTAGATATAACTTCTAACAAGGAAACGACGCTAATTGATACTAAAGCACTCGATTTAGACCCTATATTCTCCAGAGATGGAAAACTTATATATTATGCTTCCGCAGAAAAAGGATCTATCGATTTATGGCAAATAGATTTATCTACTCTAGAAAAAAAATTGATTACAAAAGACGACGATTTAGAGCGTCTTCCTATTTCAATGAATTCAAAAGACTACCTTATTTATCTCAAGAAAAAAGGATTTTCATCGGATTCCATTGAATTATTAAATTTAGTTGAAGGTACATCAAGCCCATTGGCAGAGGAAAATTTTACGTCTCAAGCGGCTTTTACATTATCACCAGACAACCAAACACTAGCCTATACTTGGCCGAAAGATGACCATTATGAAATACGTTTACTAAATGTATTTACTCCAGAAAGCAACTTGTTACTAACCAAAAGCAACAATTTACCTTTATCGCCCAAGTTTAGCGCTGATGGCCAATGGATTTATTACAATGAAAGCAACAAAGATGAAAGATCTGAATTAAAACGAATTAGTGTGAATGGAGGACTTTCAGAAACTTTAAATATTTCGAATTGGGATTTTGGCATCCCCACTGCTAAAATTAAAATTACAAGTAAAATAGATGGCGAAATAAATCCTGTAAGAATGAGTATTACAGACCAATCTGGACATCCAATTATTCCAGAAACTGGTATCATACATTCCGATGGGCAAAATGGTATCGTTTTCTTCTACTCACCTGGAGACATTGAAATTGAAGCACCATTTGGGGAATTAACCATCACTGCTGTTCATGGATTCTCTACAGTGAAAACGATTGAAAAAGTAGTGGTCAATGCATCTTCCAATGAAGCTGAAATAAACTTAAATAGAATTTGGGATGCCAATGCGAATGGTTGGTATTCGGGAGATAATCATTTTCATATTAATTATGGGGGTACAAGCCAATTAGACCCGAATGATATTGTTCTTGATTTGAAAGCTGAAGATTTAGATATTGCATTTCCATTATTAGCCAATTTAGGGAACAGATTTCTTCAACAAGATTTATGGAATTGGAAACGTGAGGAATTACCAATTATCCAATTTGGACAGGAAGTACGCTCTCATTTTCTCGGACACTTAGGTTTAATAGGCACCAAAGATCTTTTTTGGCCTTGGGTTTGGGGCCCATATTATGATATTTATGGACGTGATGACCGGTTAAATGCTGAACCTTTAAATTTTGCTAGAGAGCAAGGTGCTTTAGGCGGTTATGTTCACCCAGTGAGTGTTCGCGATCCGTTTAGTGAAAATGGGGCTAGACGCATTCCTATAGCATTAATTGCCGATTGCGTTTTAGGCGAATCCGATTTAATTGAATTGGGCTGTTTATGGTCTGATGAAATTGGTACTGCCGAAGTTTGGCATCAAATTTTAAATATTGGTGTGCCATTAAACATATCTGCTGGAAGTGACGTCATGAATGATTTATACAGAACCATGGCTATTGGAGCTACCAGGGTTTATACAAAACCTAAAGGCGATTTAACGGTTGAAAGTTATTTAGAAGCCTTAAAAAACGGAAAGAGTTTTGTTACTAACGGTCCACAGATTGAATTTAAAGTTGATGACAAAGAAGTTGGGGATGTTATTGAAACTAAAAATAAAAAAGTGAAGTGGACCCTAGATGTCCATTCCCCTTTACCTTATGATACTGTGGAGATATTTGTTAATGGGAAAATTGTTAATACTCAAAAAGGCAACACCAAATCTGGAAGTAAAACTTTTAAAGGATCTGTTGAAGTGCCTGTTGGAGGTTGGGTAACAGCTCGAGTATCTGGTGGCATAATAGAATGGCCTTTAATGGATAGTTACCCGTATGCTGAAAGTAGCCCAATTTGGTTTAACAAAGTTGGAAGCACTACAACTATAACAGCTAAAGATAAACCTAAAAACATTACAAATATAAACCCAACTACTACTATTAAAGACACTGTTTCTAATATACTTTCCCAATCCATTTCTATTCTTCTTTCTATTATTATCATTTTGTTTCCTTAGTTTTTTTGTAAAATAATGGTTTTAAATTGTCATCAAGTATCGTAAATGCATAAAGATTGTTTGCAAT
>CAXBID010000107.1:0-12176 GCA_963975495.1 uncultured Flavobacteriaceae bacterium
GTAATTTATTACTGAGAATGGAAAATGGTGCAAAAGGCACGATGTCTATTTCGCAGATCGCTTTAGGCGAAGAGAATAATTTAGCTATAAAGGTTTATGGAGAAAAAGGCAGTTTGGAATGGCGTCAGGAAAATCCAAACAAATTGATAACACGTTGGTTGGAAAAGCCTGTAAAAGTATTTACACCAAACGGGAATGAGTTATATGATGAGGCTCTGAATGTATCACGTATTCCAGCAGGTCATCCTGAGGGCTATTTGGAAGCTTTTGCAACCATTTATAAAAATTTCGCAACACATTTAATGGCTGTTTTAGATGGAAAAACCATCGAAAACCCAGATTATCCAACCGCAAAAGATGGTGTTCGTGGGATGCAATTTATTTATGCCGCTGTTGAAAGTGACAAAAATAATTCAACTTGGACAAAAATATAAAATAGAAATAATTGAGTGCTCAGTTCCTCCGCTTCGGGGAGGTTAGGTGGGGCAAATAATATTAACTAATAAAATCCCTCCCCTTTGGGGAGGTTATGAGGGGAATATGAAAACAATTAAAGGACCAGCAGTATTTTTAGCGCAATTTGCAGGAAACGAAGCCCCATTTAATAGTTTAGATGGCATGTGTAAATGGGCTGCCGATTTAGGTTACAAAGGCATACAAATACCAACATGGGAATCAAGTTTAATCGATATTGAAAAGGCTGCTGAAAGCCAAACCTATTGCGATGAGCTAAAAGGAAAAGTGAATTCTTACGGCTTAGAAATTACAGAATTATCAACGCATTTACAAGGACAATTGGTAGCCGTAAACCCAGCATACGATTCGATGTTTGATGGTTTTGCGCCAGAGCAGGTTAGAGGTAATCCTAAAGCAAGAACCGAATGGGCTATCGATTTTGTTAAAAAATCGGGGACCGCAAGTGGCAGGTTAGGTTTAAAATCCCACGCATCATTTTCGGGAGCCTTGTTATGGCATACCGTTTATCCTTGGCCACAACGCCCAAATGGTTTAGTGGAAATGGGTTTTGAAGAATTGGCGAACCGTTGGTTGCCTATTTTGAATCATTTTGATGAACACGGTGTAGATATATGTTACGAATTACATCCTGGAGAAGATTTACATGATGGCGTGACGTTCGAACGTTTTTTGGAAGCTACAAATAATCACACGCGCGCAAATATTCTTTACGACCCCAGTCATTTTGTACTTCAACAATTAGACTATTTAACGTTTATCGATTATTATCATGAGCGTATTAAAGCGTTTCATGTCAAGGATGCGGAGTTTAATCCAACAGGAAAACAAGGCGTTTATGGCGGTTATTCCGATTGGAAAAATCGTGCAGGCCGTTTCCGATCTTTGGGTGACGGACAAGTAGATTTTTCTGGAATTTTTTCAAAATTAACACAATATGATTGTGACGTTTGGGCGGTAATGGAATGGGAGTGTTGCATAAAATCTTCAGAACAAGGGGCAAGAGAAGGTGCACCATTTATTCAAAAACATATTATTGAAGCTGCAACTCGAAGTTTTGATGATTTTGCTGGTGGCGAAGTTGATAAAGAACATTTAAAGAAAATGTTGGGTATATGAATTTTAAAATTGGTGTAGTGTTAATAATGATGGCTTTACTTTTTTCATGTAAAAAGGAAGTTGGGATTGATAAAGAAAAAACAACAGAAGTTGAGGCACAAGTTGAAGAAGAAATTACCGACCCTAAAGTTACCGAAGTTTGGGAGCCCAAACCACCAGTTGTAAACCCTAAAGGGCAAAATGGTGTGCCGAGTGATGCAATCATTCTTTTTGATGGTGATAATTTGGATAATTGGACACATGAAGATGGATCTTCAGCACAATGGACTTTAAATGATGATGGTTCAATGACGGTTAAAGATAAAACCGGGAATATTCAAACTAAGCAAAGTTTTGGTAGTATGCAGTTGCATATTGAATGGAAATCGCCGGAAGAAGTTCAGCAAGAAGGTCAGCATAGAGCAAATAGTGGTATATTTTTACAAAGTTTATACGAAGTACAAGTTTTAGATAATAACGATAATGATACCTATGTGAATGGTCAAGTAGGTTCAATTTATAAACAATCCATTCCTTTAGCAAAAGCGTCTGTTGAAACTGGTAAATGGAATATTTATGACATCATTTTTCATGCTCCAGAATTTGATGCTCAAGGTCATGTCATAAAAAAGGCCACCATCACAGTTTTGCATAATGGCGTTTTGGTGCAAGATCATTATGAATTGAAAGGGCCAACGGTTTATATTGGCTATCCAAAATACGAGGCCCATGGTAATGCACCTTTAATGTTACAAGATCATAAGGATAATAGTCGTGTAAGTTACCGTAATATTTGGGTCAGGGAATTGTAGTTATACTCTAAAATCATTAAAATGAATGAAAAACAAGCGATTTTTATCGTGCATTTTTTTATGTGAACAATTCTAATGATTGAAGAATTAAAAATAAAAACATAAAAAAAACAGGATTTCAATAATTTTTATCAAAAAGTGATGGCTTATTGCGTAATTATTAAAATAAAATTTTAGATTTACATCATGAAAAATCCAAAAAATAAAATACGTTGTTCAGTTCCCGGTTTGCCCGTGCGCATTCGCCGCCGCTTCTAATCTTATTATATAGCAAAACCAAAACGTAATTTTAATTTTTTTCATAGTGTTCAATTTTCTTTTCATAGCATTTCAAAATTTAGTTAATTCTTTAATTAACCATACTACTATGGGTCGCAATTTTCCTCGTCGCCCGTAAGGGTATATGTAAATGTTATTGAACTAGGTGAGTCCAGTTCAGCTTCCAAGAAAAAAATAAATTAATTGACATTCAAATAATAAGGGAAATGAAGGTTGTAATAGCCGATAAATCACATATAAAATACGCAGAAATTATTTGCGATACTATAGCTGAATCTGCTCAAGTTAGAGGAACGGGAATAGCTAGACGTACACCAGAATACATTACTACGAAAATAGAAAATGGCAACGCTGTTATTGCTTTGGATGGCGATAAATTTGCAGGGTTTTGCTATATAGAAAAATGGGGTCATGGTAAATTTGTTGCAAATTCCGGTTTAATTGTGCATCCAAATTATAGAGGTAAAGGTTTGGCAAAAAAAATTAAACATAAAGTATTTGCACATTCCAGAGCAAAATTTCCAGATGCTAAGGTGTTTAGTATAACTACAGGCTTAGCGGTGATGAAGTTGAACAGTGATTTGGGCTATAAACCAGTAACGTTTTCCGAATTAACAGACGATCAATCGTTTTGGGATGGTTGCCAAACCTGTAAAAATTACGATGTGTTAACACGTACAGAACGAAAAATGTGTTTATGTACAGGAATGTTGTACGATCCGAAAGCGAAAAAAGAAGACAAAGAAGTAAAAGAGCGTACTTTTAAAAGATTAAAAAGTATTAAAGAAGCACTCTTTCTTAAAAAAGATAAAAAATAATAAGATTTCCACCTTCGTGGAAATGAAAAAAAGGTTTATAAATGAAAAAATTAGTAATAGCTTATAGTGGCGGATTAGATACATCGTATTGCGCGGTAAGTTTATCAAAAAAATATGAAGTTCATGCGGTAAGTGTGAATACAGGTGGTTTTACAAAAGAAGAGATTAGCCATATTGAAAGCAACGCTTATAAAATGGGTGTTTCAACGTATAAAAATATTGATGCTGTAGCTACTTTTTACCAAAAGGTAGTGAAGTATTTAATTTTTGGAAATGTTTTAAAAAATAATACCTACCCATTATCAGTAAGTGCAGAACGTATTATCCAAGCCATTGAAATTGTTGAATATGCTAAAAGTATTGATGCGGAATATATTGCTCATGGTAGTACAGGAGCTGGAAACGACCAAGTACGTTTCGATATGATTTTTCAAACTTTGGCACCAAATATTAAAATTATTACACCAATTAGAGATGAACAGCTAACGAGACAGCAAGAAATCGATTACCTAAAAGAAAATGGTATTGACATGTCTTGGGAAAAAGCTAAATATTCAATTAATAAAGGCCTTTGGGGAACTAGTGTTGGGGGATTGGAAACACTAACATCTGAAAAACCTTTGCCTGATGAAGCATATCCTTCTCAGTTAAAACATGCCGAAGATGAAAAAGTAAAACTAACTTTTGAAAAAGGTGAATTAGTTGCTGTAAACGGTATTGAGAATAATTCAGAAATTAATATTGAAGTTTTAAATAATTTAGCATCACCTTACGCTATTGGTAGGGATATTCACGTTGGTGATACTATAGTAGGTATCAAAGGGCGTGTTGGTTTTGAGGCTGCCGCCGCTTTAATCGCTATAAAAGCGCATCATTTGTTAGAAAAGCACACGCTTACCAAATGGCAATTACAACATAAAGATTATTTGTCTAGTTTTTACGGCATGCATTTGCACGAAGGCCAATATTTAGATCCTGTAATGCGGGATATGGAAGCTTTTTTACAAAGTAGTCAAGACAAAGTTTCTGGTGATGTAACGGTGACTTTGAAACCGTATCATTTTTCTTTGGATGGAATTTCTTCAAAGCATGATTTAATGAATGCTAAGTTTGGAAGCTACGGTGAGGAAAACAAAGGTTGGACTGCCGATGAAGCTAAAGGGTTTATTAAAATTCTAGGAAATCAAAATAAAATATATCAACAGGTAAATTCCTAGTTGGTAATTGACCTGCAAGGTTTTAGAAACCTTGTAGGTCTGAAAAAGGAAGTATCGAAATGAAAAAAATAACAGTTGGAATAATAGGTGGCGCGGGATATACAGCAGGAGAATTAATTAGATTACTAGTTAACCATCCTGAAACGGAGATTGATTTTGTTTTTAGCACAAGTAACGCTGGCAATAAAATAAGTAAGGTTCATCAAGATTTAGTAGGGTCTTTAGATTTAAAATTTACGGATACTGTAAACCCAGATGTTGATGTATTGTTCTTGTGTTTAGGTCATGGTAATTCGGTTAAGTTTTTATCTGCGAATACCTTTTCCGATAACACAAAGATTATTGATTTAGGAAACGATTTTAGATTGGAAGCAGATAAAGTTTTTAATGGAAAAACCTTTGTTTATGGTTTACCGGAATTACAAAGAGAAGCCATTAAGCAAGCAAAATATATTGCTAACCCAGGGTGTTTTGCAACAGCTATTCAGCTAGGGTTATTACCATTGGCAGATAAAGGTTTGCTAAATAACGATGTCCATATTAATGCAGTTACAGGAGCCACTGGTGCAGGAACATCACTTTCGGCAACTACGCATTATACTTGGAGAGATAATAATTTTTCGTATTATAAACCATTTACGCATCAGCATTTAGGAGAGATTAATCAGTCAGTAAATCAATTGCAAAATGATTTCGCTTCAGATATTTTGTTTATGCCAAATAGGGGAAATTTTTCAAGAGGTATTTTTGCGACTATTTATACCGATTATGAGGGTTCATTGGAAGATGCTAAAACACTTTACAAATCGTTTTACAAAGACGCTAAATTTACATTTGTTTCAGATGAAGATTTGCATTTAAAACAGGTTGTAAATACCAATAAATGTTTGATTCATTTACACAAACATAATGGTAAGTTATTAGTAACAAGTATTATAGATAATTTATTGAAGGGTGCTTCTGGACAAGCTATTCAGAATATGAATTTAATGTATGGTTTGGATGAAACAACTGGGTTAAGATTGAAAGGGACGTATTTTTAATCCCCACCTAGCCTCTCCAAAGGGGAGGAATGGATTGTAAAAAAAAAGTAGGAGTAAGCATTCCCCTCCTTCGGAGGAGTTAGGGGAGGATTTAACATAACAGTGGCGCGTTAGGGATAGTAGTGGAAAGCCCACAGCGATAGCGAGGACTTGCAACGGATAGCCCGACCCGATAGGGTAACGCCAAAATAAAATAAAAATGGGATTCCCCTTTCGAGGGAATGAAAAAATAGTATAAAATGAAAATAGCCATTATAGGAACAGGGAATTTAGGGAGTTCGATTGCGAAAGGACTGATTAATAACAAGTCGTTTACGTCATTGTATTTGAGTGATAAGAATACTTCGGCGGTTAAAGCTTTTGAAGATGAAGATTATGTAACGCTGACCAACGATAATGGTTTGGCAGTTGAACAGTCTGATATGGTGATTTTTGCACTTCAGCCCAAACATATTGATAAAGTTTTGGAACGTGTTGCATCAAAAATAACAGAAAACCATGTGGTTATTTCGGTGGCTGCTGGGGTTGACATTGCTAGAATTGAGGCGATTGTTGGAAGTGATAAAAATATTATTCGCGTGATGCCAAATACTGCTATTTCCATTGGTAAATCTATGACATGTATTGCGGCTAATGATAAAGGGCAGGATAAGATTGGATTAGCTCAGGATATATTTAATCAATTGGGTACTACAATGGTGATTCCAGAAGATTTAGTGCAAGCAGCGACGGTAATTTGTGCCAGTGGTATTGCCTTTTGGATGCGTTTGGTACGTGCTACTACCCAAGGAGCCATTCAATTAGGCTTTGAAGCGGAACAAGCCCATGAGTTAGCAACCCAAACCTGTTTTGGTGCTGCGAGTTTATTGTTAGAATCCGGAAGGCATCCTGAGCAAGAAATTGATAGGGTGACCACGCCAAGTGGCTGTACCATTGAAGGGTTAAATGCCATGGAACACCAAGGATTAAGTTCTGCTTTAATACAAGGTATTGTGGCGTCTTTCGATAAAATTAATCAACTAAAAAAGAATTAAAATGCCATTATTTGACGTTTATCCACTATATAATGTAACACCTGTTTCGGGGAAAGATGTACATGTTTACGATGAAAACGGAACGGAATATTTAGACCTTTACGGTGGGCATGCTGTAATATCCATTGGGCATGCACATCCTAATTATATTGATGCCATTACGAGTCAGGTTTCGAAGCTTGGGTTTTACTCGAATGCGGTTCAAAATCCGTTGCAAGTTGAATTGGCAGACAAAATTGAAGCACTTTCGGGTTGTGCAGCTTACGAATTATTTTTATGTAATTCTGGCGCTGAAGCCAATGAAAATGCTTTAAAATTGGCATCCTTTAAAACAGGAAAATCTCGTGTTGTTGCTTTTAAAAATGGGTTTCACGGACGTACATCGGCGGCTGTTGCGGTAACCGATAATGCGAATATTATTGCCCCAATTAATGCGCAACAAAAGGTTACTATTTTAGAATTGAACGATATTTTAGGTGTAAAAGCAGCACTTGAAAAAGGGGATGTCTGCGCTGTTATTGTGGAGTTTATCCAAGGTGTTGGCGGTTTAGATCAAGGAAGTTCTGATTTTTTTGAACAAGTTTATGCATTGTGTAAAACGAACAATACCATGTTTATTGCCGATGAGGTACAATCGGGTTACGGACGTTCGGGTAAATTCTTTGCGTTTCAACATTATAATGTAACACCGGATATCATTTCTATAGCAAAAGGCATGGGTAATGGGCTTCCTGTTGGAGGCATTTTAATTCATCCAGATATCGAATCCAAACATGGGATGTTGGGTACTACATTTGGCGGTAATCATTTGGCTTGTGCTGCAAGTTTAGCGGTTTTAAATACCATTGAGGAAGAACATTTAATAGATAATGTTAATGAGATATCAGAGTATTTTATGTCGATAGCGAAGACTATTCCAGAAGTGAAGAAGATAAAAGGAAGAGGTTTAATGTTGGGATTGGAATTTGATTTTGAAGTAGGTGCGCTTAGAAAAAAACTTATTTACGACGAACATATTTTTACCGGTGGTGCATCAAATAAAAAACTGTTGAGAATTTTACCACCGCTTACGATTAAAAAAGAACATATTGATCAATTTTTTGAAGCACTGAAAAAGGCTTTGAGTTAATAAAACTAAAGTAGTTAAAGTCATTTCGACGAAAGGAGAAATCGCATAATTAGCTAAGGAAAGTAGCTAGACTGAGAACTGCTAACTGAATACTAAAAAGATGAATACCTTATTATCCATAGAAAAGAGAAATGCGGTTTTACTAAGAATGGCAGTGCTTTTGGAAGAAGAAAGAAAATCCATTATAGAAATAAACAAAGCCGATTTAGAAGCTTATGACGGCGATGATATTTCTATGTACGACCGTTTGAAAGTTGATGATGCTAAAGTAGATGAAATGATTAAATCGGTGACGCATTTAGCATCACAAGATGATCCTGTTGGTGTTGAACGTTTCAGTTTTAAACATGATAATGGGATGCAGGTTTACAATAAAACAGCATCATTTGGTACGGTTTTAATTATTTATGAGTCTAGACCAGACGTAACAGTTGAGGCTGCTGGAATTGCTTTTAAATCGGGAAATAAAATATTATTAAAAGGAGGCAAAGAATCTTTAAAATCGAATTTAAAAATAGTTGAATTGTGGCACCAAGCCTTAAAGGAAGATGGTGCATCAACGGATTGGGTTGAGTATTTACAGTTCAACAGAACTGAAACTCAGGCTTTTTTAGAAAAGCCAACTCAGAAAGTCGATTTAATCGTGCCACGTGGTGGCGAGCGTTTAATTGCTTTTGTTAAAGAACATGCTAGATGTCCGGTGATTGTTAGCGGACGCGGAAATAATTTTGTTTATGTTCACAAAGCAGCCGATTTGGATATGGCACTGGATGTGATTATCAACGGTAAATCAAAAATTTCAGCCTGTAATGCCGTTGATAAAGTTTTAATTGATGAAAATCTTCCGAATAAAGATGAATTTATAAAAACACTTATTTCAAAATTGAAAGCGTCTAATATCGAAATTTTAGGCGATTCAAAAACCTCAAAACTTGATGGAATTGAGGCTTTTAAATCAGATGATATTTGGTATGATGAGTTTTTAGATTATAAAATTGTAATTGGGGAAATAGCATCAAATGAAGATACCATTGCGAGGATAAATAAATATTCTGGCGGACATTCATCATCTATAATTACCAAAAATGAAGCTGAAGCAAAACTGTTTATGGAAAATGTGGATAATGCGGCGGTGTATCATAATGCTTCAACACGTTTTACGGATGGTGGACAATTAGGATTGGGAGGCGAATTAGCCATAAGCACAGATAAATTACACCAACGCGGCCCCATTGGTTTACAGCATTTGGTAACCAATAAATGGTATGTTCACGGAAACGGACAAATAAGATAACACGCAAACCCATAATGGGCATTTAAGAAATAAAGTAAGTAATTGTGATACTAATAAAAGGCTATTAATGGTTAGTGAAGTTTTAAATAGATGAAGAAAAAACGCATATTGTTAAAAATGGGGTCTAATACACTTACCAAAGAAACCGATAATATTTCTAGAGGAAAGATTGAGGATATAGCAAGTCAGATTGCGAAACTTCAAGATACTTGTGAATTTGTTATTGTAAGTTCGGGTGCAATTGCTGTAGCAAAACAGTTTGTAAAGCTTGAAAGTAAGCAAAAAGATGTTTTTGTAAAACAAGCTCTGGCATCTATTGGTCAGCCGCATTTAATACGTATTTATCAAGAAATTTTTAGGGAATATGGGTTGCTTACCTCTCAGTGTTTGTTATCCTACTCCGATTTTGAAAAACAGGAAAGTAAAACCAATATTGTAAACACCATTAATGTGCTGGTTAACAATAATTATATTCCGATAATTAATGAAAATGATACGGTAGCAACCGATGAAATTAAGTTTGGCGATAATGATAAATTAGGCGCATTAACCGCATCCCTTTTAAAGGTAGATTTGTTTATTATAGCTACAAATACTAACGGTATTTATACTAAAGAATCTATAGAAAGTGAAACGCCAGAAACTATTATTGAGGTTTCAGATTTTGAGGAATTAGCAAAACAAGTGGTCAATTCAAAATCATCGCACGGTAGTGGTGGTATGCAATCAAAAATCGAAGCTGCTTCAGTCACTAAAAAGGCGAATATAGAAACATGGATAGTAAATGGTTTGGAAGATAATTTTATCATAAATGCTTTTGAAAATAAGGTGCCGTTTACCAAAATAAAATAACCTGCAAGGTTTCAAAAACCTTGTAGGTTTGACAAAAGTCAGGTTTTTAAAACCTGACAGGTCTGGAAAAGAAGAAAATAAAATGAAACATTACACATCCATTAACGATATAGATAACATCAATTCTTGGATTGAGGAAGCAAAAGCGTTAAAAGCAAATCCGTTAAAACACATAGAATTAGGAAAAAACAAAACATTGGGTTTGTTGTTCTTTAATTCTAGTTTACGGACACGTTTAAGCACACAAAAAGCAGCTTTAAATTTAGGAATGAATCCCATTGTCATGAATGTTTCAGGTGATGCTTGGGGGATTGAGTTTGGCGATGGTACGGTTATGAATGGTAACACTGCTGAACATATTAAAGAAGCCGCAGCAGTAGTATCTCAATATTGCGATATTATTGCGGTAAGAGCGTTTCCAACATTAACAGACAAAGCTAAAGACGAAAGTGAACAGGTTTTAAGTTCATTTAAAAAGTTTGCTTCTGTGCCCATTGTAAACATGGAGAGCGCAACAGGGCATCCATTACAAGGTTTAACGGATGCACTTACCATTTCAGAACACGCAAAAGTTACAAAGCCAAAAGTGGTTTTAAGTTGGGCGCCACACATTAAGGCGTTACCTCATGCGGTGGCCAATAGCTTTGTGCAGGCGATGCAAAAAATGGATGTGGAATTTGTTATTGCAAATCCTGAAGGTTATAATCTGAATCCTGAAATTACTGGTAATACACCAATTTGCCATAATCAAGAAGAAGCATTTAAAGATGCCGATTTTATATACACTAAAAGCTGGAGTTCGTATGAGGATTACGGAAGAGTATTAATTACAAACTCTAATTGGATGATAACAAAAGATAAAATTGCTGACGCAAAATTTATGCACTGTTTACCGGTAAGACGAAACGTTGTTGTGGAAGATGCGGTTCTGGATAGTGATAGTTCATTGGTTATCCAACAAGCTAATAATAGAACATACGCAGCACAATTAGTACTTAAAAAAATATTAGAAAACCTAAATTAATTTAAAAAAACTGCCCTCTCGTTTGGAGAGGGCGTAGGGAGAGGCTATGGAAAACTTAAAAATCATAAAAATAGGCGGAAACATTATTGATAATGAAGCGGCATTAGAGAAGTTTTTATCACAATTTTCAACACTAACAGGACCTAAAATTTTAGTTCATGGTGGCGGAAAGTTAGCCACTAAATTGGCACATGATATGGATGTACCTGTTAATATGGTTGATGGCAGACGTGTCACAGATGCAACTACTTTAGATATTATCACCATGGTATATGCAGGTAAAATCAATAAAAATGTAGTAGCTAAATTACAAGCCTACAACTGTAATGCTATTGGTTTTACGGGTGCTGATGGAAATACTATACTAGCTGTGAAACGTCCTGTAAAAAAGATTGATTATGGTTTTGTTGGCGATGTTAAAAAAGTTAACACAAAGGTAATAAATGTACTATTAGAAAATAATATCACTCCTGTTTTTTGTGCTATAACTCACGATAAAAACGGACAACTGTTAAACACAAATGCAGATACGATTGCATCCGAATTAGCAATAGGACTATCTCGGTTTTATAAAACAGAGTTAATTTATTGTTTTGAAAAAGACGGTGTTTTATTGGCAGTTGATGATGACGAATCTGTCATAGATTTTATGGATACCGGTACTTATGAAACTTTAAAAATACGAGATACATTTGCAGATGGTATGTTGCCAAAACTGGAAAATTGTTTTCACGCCTTACACGAAGGTGTATCAAAAGTTATTATTGGTAATCCAACAGTTATTAGTAATAGAGATCAAAAATTCACAACTTTGTATTTATGATTCAAGAATTAACAAGTGAAGCGATTGAGTTACTCAAAGTACTCATAGAGACCCAATCTTTTTCATCAGAAGAAGATCAAACGGCGTTGCATATTGAAACTTGGTTTAAAAATAACCATATCAATTATAAACGCACTAAAAATAATGTTTGGGCAACAAATGTTCATTTTGATGAAAGCAAGCCAACGTTACTTTTAAACTCACATCACGACACCGTAAAACCAAATTCGGCTTATACAAAAGATCCGTTTAAAGCTATTGTAGAAGACGGAAAATTAT
>CAXBID010000108.1:0-12162 GCA_963975495.1 uncultured Flavobacteriaceae bacterium
TTTATTTATAAAAATAGTGTTTGTTGGCTTGTTACCTTCAAAGACTTTAAATGGAACAATGTCTGTAGCTGTTCCCTCAGATACAACTTGTTGGTTTGTTTTACCATTTAAAAGCGCTTCGGTTTGTGCTAAAAAGTTCGATATGAGCTTATCTTGATGATCTTGGTTTCCATGTAAGGACTTAGTAAACCCAATAAAATCGGCTGGAATTAATTTAGTCCCTTGATGGATTAATTGAAAAAAGGCATGTTGTGCATTTGTTCCTGGCTCTCCCCAAATAATGGTTCCTGTTTGGTAATCAATAGGGTTTCCATTTCTATCTACACTTTTACCATTACTTTCCATAATACCTTGTTGCAAATAGGTTGCAAACTGATTTAGGTATTGAGAATAAGGTATTATAGCTTCACTTTCTGCTTTAAAAAAGTTGTTATACCAAACACTTATCAAAGCCAAAACTACGGGGATATTAGATGCGAAATCTTCATTTTTAAAATGATTATCCATTTTATTCGCGCCTTGTAAAAGGCTATCAAAATTCTTATAGCCTACTGCTAAACTAATACTTAATCCAACGGCACTCCAAAGTGAAAAACGACCACCAACCCAATCCCACATCGGGAAAATGTTATTTTCATCAATTCCAAAAGCTTTTACATTAATAATATTTGTTGATACTGCTACAAAATGTTTTGCAATAGCATCCTCATTTGCCGATTGTAAAAACCATTCTTTTATGGTATTTGCATTGGAAAGCGTTTCTTGGGTTGTGAAGGTTTTTGAAACAATAACGAAAAGCGTAGTTTCAGGGTTCAATTTTTTTATGACTTGGTTTACATGATCGCCATCCACATTACTAACAAAATGTGTTGTTAAATGGTTTTTGTAATACTGCAAGGAATCCACAACCATAGCAGGCCCTAAATCTGAACCTCCAATACCAATATTAACTATATCTGTAAATACTTTCCCTGTAAACCCTTTTCTATACCCGTTTACAACTTCATTTGTGAAGCGTTTTATTTTTTGTTTTACCTCAAAAACTTCTGGCATGACATTAACACCATCAACTTTAAAGTTGGCATCTTCCGGTGCGCGTAGTGCGGTATGTAAAACGGCTCTTCCTTCAGTTTGATTTATAATGTCGCCTGAAAACTGACTTTTTATGGCGTCTTTTAATTTTACCTCATCGGCTAATTCCAATAAGTATTTAAACGTGTCGCCGGTAATTCTGTTTTTCGAAAAATCAACATAAAAATCATCCCATTTTATAGTGAACTTATTTGCTCTTTCCAGATCTTGGGCAAACAAATCTTTCATATGAACATCTTTTACAGATTGAAAATGTTCTTGAAGTTTTTTCCAAGATTTTGTTGTTGTTGGATTTATGCTTGGTAATGACATATTATGAATTTGCTTGTTTAATTACTGGTAGTTTTGGTTGTTCATTCTCTAAAATTTGGGGTTGAAATTGAATGTTATCCAATTGATATTTTATAGGCTCTATAAACTCTAAATATTTATATTTTAAAGAATCTGAAATAGGCTTAGCCTCTGGCAACTTTTGTTTGAACGGATCTACTTGTTTTCCGTTTTTCCAAAAACGATAACATACATGCGGCCCTCCAGTATTACCCGTCATACCAACCCAACCTATAACATCGCCTTGCTTTACAAATTGCCCCACTTTTGCCTTACGTTTTTTCATGTGAAGGTATTGTGTTTCATAGGTAGCGTTATGTCTTATTTTTACATAATTACCGTTTCCTCCGGTATAACTAGACTTTGTTACAGTGCCATTTGCAGTTGCCATAATAGGTGTTCCAATAGCTGCTGCAAAATCAGTCCCTTTGTGCGGACGCACTTTATAACCATAAACGGCTATGCGTCGTCTTAAGTTATATCTTGAAGAAATACGCTTGAATTTTACTGGTGCTTTTAAAAAGGCACGACGTAAATTTTTTGCTTCATCATTAAAATAATCAATAATACCCTTTACTGAATCCGTTTCAAATTCAAAAGCATAAAAAGGCTCATTATTGTGTTCAAAATAAGCGGCTTTAATGTTATGGACACCAGTGTAGATAGTGTCGTCAATATACTTATCTGTGTAAATGACTTTAAAGCGATCACCTTTTTGTAATCGTCTAAAATCTATAGTCCAAGCATAAATCTCATCAGCCATTTTGTAGGCTAATCTGGGGCTTAACCCTTGCTCATCCAAAGTTTCAGATATATTATTCATTATAACACCCGTAGCCATTTTTTCAACATACTTAATAGGTTTTCTACTCGTATATGCATGAATAGAGTCGTGGAAATTGATAACTACAAATTCTTCTAAAGTAGGCTGATAAATAAAAGATTTGGGAAGCTCTAAAGAATCTTTTGAACATAAAAGCGTATAAGGTTTACCTATTTGCAAACGTCTTATATCAAATGTGTCCTTTGCCTTTTCAGCGATATGAAATATTTTAGGGTAACCAACATTATTGCGCTCTAAAATTTCGCCAAAGCTATCACCCTTTCTTATGGTGTCTCGTTTTACGATATAATCTTCTAACTTAAAACCAAACTCGAAGGTTTCAACTGGCTCTTCAATAACAGCTATTTCCTCTTTAACTTCTTCAGGTTTTGGGTCGTCTTTACAACCCATAAAAAAAACAGCTAATATTAGTAGTACTATATATTTGTTCCCCACGTTTCTATCTCTTTCTCTGTCCATAAATCTGGAAAAAATATTCTTTTTTGATATTTTGGATGCATATACTTTACCCATTCGCTTCCTCCTGTTGCTTCAGCTGTTTTACCATTAATATTTAAATAATGATTAGCTGTATTATAATGTGCCATAACCCATTTTATATTTACCGTATAATCGTAATGGCGCATGGCGTTTACTAAATCTTTATCTTTTTGATCTTCTTTTGGCAGTGCCTTAAACTTAGACCACAAATTGTTTTTCTGATAAAATTTTGTAAATCTAATAAATTCGTCTTTATATCGCTCTTCAAAAGCTAATAAAGTATAGGTTTTTTTTCCTGTTTTATAATCTTTACCCGCGGCTTGCCAGTATAAATGTTCAAAAGCGTTTTCGTAGGATGAATTTCTATCAATAGTTTCTCTAAATCTGTTATCTATTAGATTAATGAGTTCGGTTGATGAAAACTCTATTTTTCTGTATTGCGCGCTTTGAAAGCCACTGGCAGGTGTTAACGTTGTTCTGAATTTATTATACTGCTTTACATCCATTCCATCTTTCATAATACTAAAAGATGATGTAAGTACGTCGAAATATCGACTAATACGCATTATTTTATCACTGAAAATTTCTGCACTTATGTTATCATCTTTGGCAACTTGTTCTATTTCGCTAAGGATCATTTTGAACAGAAGCTCAGAAATTTGATGATACATAATAAACACCTTCTCATCTGGAAAAACAGTACGTTGTACTTGAAGGTTTAAAAGCGCATCGGTTTGGACATAGTCCCAATAATTTATGGGTTTACTATGCAATAAGCCTTCTAAATGCGTTTCAACATCTTGGTCTAGGGCCTCGTATTT
This sequence comes from uncultured Flavobacteriaceae bacterium, assembly GCA_963975495.1. GTDB lineage: Bacteria > Bacteroidota > Bacteroidia > Flavobacteriales > Flavobacteriaceae > CAXBID01. The sequence goes on from CAXBID010000108.1 coordinate 3,568, forward strand.
TTCTTTTAGTTGATTGGTTATTTTTGAATTCAATTTTTTTCTAATTATTCACTACTATTTTAAATGGATGTTTTAAGCCTTTAAAGGCCTCTAAGTCCGCTCTTAAAGACCCAACAGCTAAATCAGCCTTGATGCGTAAAGGTAATTTATTTTTATCTTTTGAAACCCAAAGCGTTAAACTTTCTTCTTCCTTAAAAACACGACCTGCCATAACATACGGTCTAAATTTTAAAGTTTCAACTTCCCCAAAATCTGTATTAATAGTTTCCTCTCCTAAATACTGAAGCTTAAACCCGTAATTTTCTTCATCAAAAAACATGTCAACCTTAACTTCATCGCCAATTTTAAGGTTTCTTGTATCTAAATTATTTCGTAAATAATAAAAGGTAGATACCATATCCTGAATATTGGGTTTAGTATCTATAACGGTCTTCGTATTACGTTTTTTATCGCTTATGTGTGCCTTATTGTTTTTTTGATCAAATTCTATTTCAAGATCTTTGGTATGCCCGCCCTCATCTATATTTCTGATAAACTTATAAGGCATTATTGTTTTTTTGTCAAAGTAACTCTCGTATCTGTCTTTTACTTTAAAAAACCATTTTATCATGCCTGTTGTCCATCCTTTTCCAACAACATGATAAACGTCTTTATTATCTAATTTGGCATCTTTTACGGTAAGTGTCGCATTACCGGCTTTAAGCCAATTACTATAACTCATTCTAAATTTAAACCACTCCCCTTCCCCAAACGCAGACTCCTGCTGCGAAAAAGACATTTGAACAGTTAATACAAGTAATATTATAAGTAGTGTTTTCTTCATTTGTTCGGGCATTGGGTATGTAACTTTATAAACTTACATTTATTGTTATACGTAAGAAATTACAATTACTATTCCAAAAATAAAAAAATAACTGAAACCACCTATTTTTATAAGAAGACCTTAACGTTAATTTGTTACAAAAATGGTATTTATTAGGGCGTTACCCTCCCGATTGTTATCGGGAGTGTCGGGCTATCCATTATATCTTTTTTGTGCTGAACTTCTTTTGGTATCTTATCAAACTTATACGATTCATTCCATTTAATTTTCCATTCAAAAACTTAGTAAGCACAAAAAAGGATGCCATTTCTATCCCTAACGCAAAAAAAAAGACCCTTCAGGTTTTCAAAACCTGAAGGGTCTGAAATTTAAATACCTACAAGGTGGACCAAACACTAAAGCGTGCCTCTGTTAGCCTGCTCTCTTTCAATAGATTCAAATAGGGCTTTAAAATTTCCTGCGCCAAAACCTCTTGCGCCCATACGCTGAATTACCTCGAAAAACAACGTTGGCCTATCTTCTACCGGTTTTGTGAAAATTTGAAGTAAATACCCTTCTTCATCAGCATCAATCATAATTCCCAAACCTTTTAAGGTTTCTATATCCTCTCTCAATTCATGACTGTGTTCTTCTAATCTGCCCGGTACAGCTTTATAATATGCCTCTGGTGGCGTCGATAAAAACTCAACACCTCTAGACTTTAACTGACTTACTGCACTAATAATATCATCAGTTGCCACCGCAATATGTTGTACCCCTGCGCCTTCATAAAAGTCTAAATATTCTTCTATTTGAGACCGTTTTTTGCCTTTCGCTGGTTCGTTTATCGGGAATTTAATACGTCCGTTACCATTGCTCATTACTTTACTCATTAGTGCAGAATATTCAGTATGGATTTGTTTATCGTCAAAAGACAGGAAGTTTTCAAATCCCATAACATCTTCGTACCATTTTACCCAAGTATTCATTTGACCCCAACCTACATTACCAACCATGTGGTCTATAAATTTTAACCCCACTGGTGTTGGATTGTAATCTGATTTCCATGCTCTAAATCCTGGTAAAAAAGTACCCTTATAGTTTTTGCGCTCTACGAACATGTGCACCGTTTCGCCATACGTATAAATACCCGCACGAACCACCTCGCCGTGGTCATCTTTTTCAACAACAGGTTCCATGTAAGATTTTGCGCCTCTGCTTGTGGTTTCTTCATAAGCTTTTCTAGCATCTTCAACCCAAAGTGCAATTACTTTTACACCATCGCCATGTTTTACAATATGCTCATTTATAGGCGATTTACTGTTTAACGGCGTTGTTAAAACCAACCTTATTTTATCTTGCTTCAGGACATAGCTCACAGCGTCTTTTGAACCTGTTTCCAATCCTTTATATGCATAGGATTGAAAGCCGAAAGCTGTTTTATAAAAATGTGCCGATTGTTTTGCATTACCTACATAGAATTCTACATAGTCCGTTCCTAAAAGCGGCAGGAAATCTTGCGCGCCTTCAAATATTTTTTCTAAACCGTAGTTTACTGATTTTATGTCTTTCATAAGAAGCCCCTCTTAATCTCCCCAAAGGGGAGAAACTCAACTCGGGTAATTGAGTATTTATTGATAATATACACTTACTTAAATTGATTTTTCCTCAAAAAAACTAATATCTTGAGTAGTCAGTTCCCCTCCTTTGGAGGGGTTAGGGGAGGCCTATAACCACGATTTATAATAACTTTCATCGGCTATTTTCATCGCCTCTTCGGTAATCATTAATGGTTTAAAGGTATCTACCATAACGGCGAGTTCGTCAGTTTTAGTTTTTCCAATGCTACGTTCTGTCGCTCCCGGGTGTGGTCCATGTGGAATACCTGCGGGGTGTAATGAAATATGACCTGCCTCAACATCGTTTCTACTCATAAAATCGCCATCAACGTAATACAAGACCTCATCGCTATCAATATTACTGTGATTATATGGCGCGGGAATAGACTGCGGATGGTAATCGTAAAGCCGCGGCACAAAACTACACACCACAAAAGCATCAGTTTCAAAGGTTTGATGTACTGGTGGTGGTTGATGAATACGCCCCGTTATAGGTTCAAAATCGTGAATTGAAAACGCATACGGATAGTTATAACCATCGTACCCAACCACATCAAACGGGTGGGATGCGTAAACCATCTCAATAATATCATCTTGTTTCTTGACTTTTATTAAAAAGTTTCCGCTTTCATTATTAGTCTCTAGTTCGTGCGGACGTCTAATATCGCGTTCGCAAAACGGTGAGTGTTCCAATAATTGCCCAAACCAATTTCGATATCGTTTTGGTGTATAAATGGGTCGGCGAGATTCTACTATAAACAAGCGATTATCCTCAGTATCAAAATCTAATTTGTAAATAATCCCTCTTGGAACCAAGAGATAGTCGCCATATTTAAAATCAAGATTTCCTAAATGTGTTCGTAACTTACCTGAGCCTTTATGGATAAATATAAGCTCATCGGCATCGGTGTTTTTATAAAAATAATCTGTTTTTAATTGTTTTGGAGCTGCTAAAATAATAGCACAATCGCTATTTATTAAAACTGTTTTTCGGCTTTCTAAATAATCCCATTCTGGCTTTACTTGAAACCCTTTTAAACGGTACGATTTTATATTATTTGCCAAGGTAATTTTAGGCGCAACACTGTATTGTTTTTTTATTTCCTTTACTTGTGTGGGGCGCTGTTCGTGATAGCTGTTGGTGGACATGCCATCAAAACCAATGGTACCAAACAGTTGTTCGTAATACAAACTGCCGTCAGGTTTTCTAAACTGGGTGTGGCGTTTAGGGGGAATACTTCCTAGTTTATGATAAAAAGGCATTGCTTTAAAATTAAAAGTTAATAATTAAAAGTTAAAAGTTGATCCTTAAAACTTTAATTATAAAGATACGATAAAAAATGGGCCCTTATTCAGGATTTCATCTGATAGATATTTATTTTCTTTTAATAAAGACAGATGTTGCATCCATATATTATTTTTTATTCAAGAACTGGTTTAAACTTTTAGTTATGGATGGTTCTCTTGATAAAATCATGTAGAAATGATAATAAGTCTTTAAATAAAAATGGCATAGTTTAACAAATATCTGAATTTTAAGTGAGATGCTGAAATAAATTCAGCATGACAATATAATTTTAAAAAAATATATTGTCAAAACCAGAAACCCACATTGAAAAACCAAATACTTTCTTTTTGTTCTGGCGAATAACTGTATTTAACTTGAATAGGTCCTACAAGAGTTTCAACAGCATATCCTAAACCATAACCCCTGTAATCTGGTAAGGCAAACCATTCGCCACTTTCAAAAATATCATCATCAATATTTGCCCAATTTGCTTCTAAAGTAATATGATTCTTTTTAAAAACTTCATAATCTGCAACTATTGATGCTTTAACGTAACTGTTTCCAGTTAACGAAATAAAATCATAACCAATAAACGGAATAAAATTATTTATCAAATTATTACCATAACCGCCAAGTGCAAAATCAAGTGTTTGGGTCGATTTATCGCCCAGTTTAAACCCGCCGCTAGTTTGTAAATTAAATGCTAATTTATCAGAAGTACTAAAGGCATATCCAAGATCTGCTTTGGCAATGGAAAAGTTCTCGAAGTCTTCATTAAAATTTGATGCAAACAAATACATGTGCAAATCACTATTAAAATAAATCCCTCTTTTAGGAAAATATTTATTATCGTAGGTGTCTAATTTTAAATTAGCAAAAACACTGGCATAATCTGTATTTTCAAACACAAAATCGTCATCTGGATTTGTAGTTGAAAGCGTTTCGGATTTTATTTCCAATCGCTTGTGTTCTACCCCCAAACTTAGTGCGAAGTCTTTTCTAAAAAGCGTCTGTAAATAAAACTGATTGGTTTGATCGTATAATTGGGCATCTATTTTATTGATACCCGTAGCGTCTATTTCAGTATCATCAAGTAATAATTGTGCACTTATATTTTTATTAAACGAATTGTATCTTGAACGCAAACCGACACTCCAATAGAATCCTTTATCAATTAAATATTCAAAATTATACCTAACATGATCGCCTAAAATAAAATCAAAAGACATTATATCATTATCAGAAAACAATTGCTTTTTTGTTATATTTATTAGTGCAGCGCTCTTGTACAAATCATCAAAATGAATCCCTAACTTTAAGAACATCTTATTTTTAGACTCTATTAGGGTGCTGTGAAAATCATAGCCTTCATTGTTTTTAGAAGGAATTAATTCATATTGAAATGACTCAAAATTATTGGTAGCAACCAAATTATTAATCCCTCTCCCAAATGCTTTATAACTTATTTTCTCTTGGGGTTTTAACTTTAGTTTCCCCAACAAATAAGCTCGAGAATAGTTGATTTTACCATTAAAAGTAAAACTGTTAATAATTAGACTATCTCGTTGTTTTAATGTTATAAAGCCTTGTTTTTCATCAGGCTTATTTTTTGGTAGTACTTTTAAATTGTCTGAATTTTGAAGCGCTGCTTGCTTACCATTTTTTATAATTTTTGATCCATCATCAAAAGATACTACCGAATACTCTTTTATATCTGGCTTTATATAAATATCTGTTTTTTTAGTTTTAGTCTCCATGGCCTTTATGCTCCTGAAGTTGTTTATTTGAATTAAAACATCGGGTGCCGAAATAAGTTCTTCTCTATTTAATAACACGTCTTGTACATCCACACCTATTATGATATCCATTCCCTTTTCGCGTAATTCGTCAATAGGATAATTATTTACAACCCCACCATCAATAAGCACTTCGCCATTAATGGTTACCGGTTGAAACAATGACGGTAATGCCCCACTTGCCATGATAGACTGGGTTAAGTTTCCTTTTTCCAATATAACTTGCTTGCCCGTTTCTATGTTTGTTGCAATGCAAAAAAATGGAATTGGTAATTTATCAAAACTGTTAATATCACTAACATGAAGTGTTAATCTGGATAGTAAATTATACGTATTTTGCCCGCGTGATAAAGCCGAAGGCAACTTGATTTTAAAATGATCAAACGGTAAGGTTACAGCATATTTCTCCGAATTATCACGCTCGTAAAATGCTTTAGAAGCTCTAGGTAAATTGTCGTTTATAATTTTATCAAAATCAATGTCTTGAAAAATAGAATCGAGTTGATTGCCCGAATAGCCCGATGCATAAAGCCCCCCAACTATGGCTCCCATGCTGGTTCCTGCCACATAATCAATTTTAACACCCAGGCTATCAATCACTTTTAAAACCCCAATATGTGCCAACCCTTTTGCGCCACCGCCACTTAACACTAAGCCCACTTTTGGCGTTGTGCTTTCGTATTCTTTATTTTGCGCTTTCGCGGAAAATAAGACCAGTAAAAATAGGATTAGTATGGTTGTTGTTTTGTTCAAGTTTTATTGATTTAATTAAAAAGTTTTGTCATGTCGAAATGAGGTACGATTGAGACATCTCATAATATATGAAAGCAATAATTTGAGATTTCTCCTTTCGTCGAAATGACATTTATACTTAAAAATTTCACTCCCCATGATAATAATTATAAACCTTTTCCGCTCTAGAAACCCCAACAACAGCTTCCAACTCATCTAACTTTGCATTGGCAACACGTTTTGCTGATTTAAAATGTTTTAATAAATCTATAACCGTTTTTTCGCCCACACCATTTATAGTTTCAAGCTCCGTGTTTAACGCTGTTTTACTCCGCTTATTTCTGTGATGCTCGATACCAAAACGGTGCGCTTCATTACGCAATTGTTGTATTATTTTTAGGGTTTCGCTCTTTTTGTCTAAATATAAGGGAATTGGGTCGTCTGGGTAAAATAATTCTTCTAAACGTTTTGCAATACCGATAATGGCTATTTTTCCTCTTAAATTTAAAGCATCCAAACTTTTTAATGCGGATGATAATTGCCCTTTTCCTCCATCAATAATAATAAGTTGTGGGAGTGGTTGTTTTTCTTCAACTAAACGTTTATATCTTCTATACACCACTTCTTCCATCGATGCAAAATCATCAGGTCCCTCAACTGTTTTTATATTAAAGTGCCGATACTCTTTTTTACTTGGCTTTCCATTTTTAAACACCACACAAGCTGCTACAGGATGTGTGCCTTGAATATTGGAATTATCAAAACACTCAATATGCCGCGGCTCTTCCTTTAGGCGTAAATCCACTTTCATTTGTGCCATAATCCTATTGGCGTGCCTGTCAGGATCCACAATTTTCATTTGTTTGAAACGCTCCATTCTAAAGTATTTCGCATTTCTTAATGATAAATCTAATATATGCTTTTTATCACCCAATTTAGGTATAGTCACTTTTATATCTTCTCCTAAATGAACTTTAAAAGGCACGTAAATTTCTTTGGATTCTGAATGAAACCGTTGCCTAATTTCGGTGATTGCCAATTCTAATAATTGGGCGTCGGTTTCATCTAATTTCTTTTTAACCTCTAAAGTATGCGAACGAATGATAGAACCGTACGATAATTGTAAAAAATTAACATAACCATAGGTTTCGTCGCTCATAATTGAAAACACATCCACATTACTAATTTTCGGATTTACAATAGTGGATTTTGCTTGGTAGTTTTCTAAAATTTCTATTTTCTCTTTTATTTTTTGGGCATCTTCAAACTGCATATTTTCAGCATAGTCATGCATTTGCTGTTTAAACTGTTGCAAGGAATCTTTAAAATTGCCTTTTAAAATTTCTTTAATGGCTTTTATATTTTCGTTGTATTCAGCTTCAGTTTCTAAGCCCTCGCAGGCACCTTTACAGTTGCCCAAATGGTATTCTAAACAGACTTTATATTTTCCTGCTTTTATCTTTTCTTCTGCTAAATCATAATTACAAGTTCTTAGAGAATATAACCCTTTTATAAGACTTAACAACGTTGAAACCGTTTTCATGCTCGTATAAGGCCCATAATAATCACCCCCTTTTTTAAACACACGACGCGTTGAAAACACTCTGGGGAAACGCTCTTTTTTTATGCAAATCCACGGATAAGACTTATCATCCTTAAGCATTACGTTATAGCGTGGTTTATGCTTTTTTATTAAATTATTTTCTAGGAGCAAGGCATCGGTTTCGGTTTCAACCACGATGTGTTTTATGTTGGCTATTTTTTTAACCAACACTCTGGTTTTACCGTTTTCATGGGTTTTGGTAAAATAGGAACTGACGCGTTTTTTTAGGTTTTTTGCTTTACCAACATAGATAACCGTACCTTCTTTATCGTAATATTGATAAACTCCGGGTTGATTGGGTAGGGTTTTTAATTGTATGTTTAAGGCAGGGGTTTCCATCTTAACCAAAGGTAATTATTTTAAAGTTTTATTACTGATTTAGCCGCGAATAATCTTTTTAAAAAAATAAAAATTGCGTTTACTTATTCACTAAATTGCGTCTCTTTTTAAAATCTTTATTGGTTTTAAAGTCGCATTAATAATGGATTGAGAAGTTACCTTGGTGAGTGGTTGCGTTAGGGATTGTAGTGGAAATCCTTTTTTTAAAACTTGAAGAACTATATATTAGATTTTAAGACAAAAATTAACAAATTGCCAGATACTATGTACTCGCAAAGACGTTTTTAAAAAAGATTGCAGCGTAAAGCCCGACCCCTTTTCGGGGTAACGCCCAAACCCAAAATAATAAATTGAAAATGAGTAAAAAAATTATTGGTCGAGTTGATAAAATTGATTTTCCGAAATTGGGATTGTAC
>CAXBID010000109.1:0-12007 GCA_963975495.1 uncultured Flavobacteriaceae bacterium
AGTTGGTGTTAGTAATGATGCTATTAATTTTTTAAATTCTGCGATTGGTTCTAAAGTGATTTCTTTAAGAACTATTATGATTGTTGCAAGTCTAGGGATATTCATAGGAGCCGTATTCTCAAGCGGCATGATGGAGGTCGCTAGAAAGGGTATTTTTATTCCTGCTCAGTTTGAATTTGGTGAAATCATGCTCATTTTCATGGCTGTGATGATTACAGATATATTATTATTGGACTTTTTCAATACGCTTGGGCTTCCTACGTCCACTACCGTTTCCATAGTATTCAACTTATTAGGTGCCGCTGTTGTTATGTCGGTAATTAAAATTAGTGGATCTGATACTGAAACTTTTGCGGAATTAGGAAACTATATAAATACAGAAACCGCACTAACCATTATCAGTGGAATATTATTGTCTGTTTTAATAGCTTTTTCAGTTGGGGCTATTGTACAATGGGTGTCACGTCTTCTTTTTACATTCAATTACGAAAAAAGAATTAAAAATTTTGGGGTTATTTTTGGGGGGTTGGCATTAACTGCCATCACTTATTTTATTTTCTTAAAAGGATTAAAAGGAACACCTTATTACAATGAGCTTAAAGGTTTATTAGAAGGCAACGAAATCTTAATCATACTTGGAAGTTTTGTTTTTTGGACTATTTTTTCTTTTATATTCGAAAAACTCACAAAGAAAACGGTGCTTCTTTTTGTCATAGCGGTTGGAACTTTTGGGTTGGCTTTAGCCTTCTCTGGAAATGATCTTGTTAACTTCATTGGTGTGCCAATGGCAGCATATCATTCATATGAAGCATGGGTTGCTGGAGGCATGGACCCTACAATGTCTATGGCAGTATTAGAAGAAAAAGTACCTGCAGAACCATTATTACTGTTCATTGCTGGAGGTATAATGGTATTAACTTTATGGTTTTCAAAAAAAGCTAAATCCGTTTCAGAAACCGAAATTAGTTTATCTCGACAAGGTGAAACTCATGAAAAATTTGAACCAAACAGACTCTCTAGAAGTGTTGTAAAAGGAACCACTCAACTTTCCAATTACTTTAGCGTAATTATACCAAAATCTATTCAAGAAAGTATAACTAAGAGCTTTTATAAGCCAGAATCTTTGTTGACAAAAGACCAAAGTATTGATGCCCCGGCTTTTGACATGATTCGAGCGTCGGTTAACCTGATGGTCGCTGGTGTATTAATCGCCATTGCTACGTCTATGAAATTACCTTTATCTACTACTTACGTTACTTTTATGGTAGCCATGGGAACATCGCTAGCAGATCGGGCTTGGGGAAGAGAAAGTGCCGTGTATCGCGTTGCTGGTGTTTTAAACGTTATTGGAGGATGGTTTGGTACTGCTGTTGGTGCTTTTATAGCTTCTGGTATTGTGGTTTTCTTGATTAATTGGAACCCAATGGTTATGACGCCTATCTTATTGCTTTTAACCGTTGTATTATTATATAGAAATTATAAATCCCATAAAAATAAAACAAGTAAAGTTCTTGAAGAAGATAGCTTATTAAAAGCAGAAAGCAGTTCAGTACAAGGTGTTATACATGAAAGTGCTAAGAACATTGCCAACGTTGTAAAACGTGGTAATAAGATATACTCAAATGCTATTAATGGGTTAGCAAAACAAGATTTATCTTCACTTAAAAAGAATCAAAAACAAATAGATAAATTATCATTAGAAGTAGATAGTTTAAGAGATAATATCTTCTATTTTATTAAAAACTTAGATGAATCCAGTATAGGTGCTAGTAATTTCTATATTAATATATTGGGCTATTTACAAGATATGACACAATCTTTAGAATACATTTCTAAAGTGAGCCATAAACATGTAAATAACAACCATAAAAAACTAAAATTTAGTCAGATTAAAGAATTAAAAGAAGTTGATGAACGTTTTGAAACACTTTTCAATAATACGAAGGCAGCTTTTGATTCTCGTTCCTTTGAAGGTATTGGAGAAATTTTGAGTACAAAACAAGAAATAGTTTCTTTAGTTTCAGATAAAATCCAGAAGCAAGTGAAACGCACAAGATCTGAAGAATCTAGTCCGAAAAACACCACCTTGTATTTTAGTGTGTTATTAGAAACCAAAGACTTGTTAATAGCTACCATGAATCTTTTAGAAGAGTATTATAATGCTCATGATGCATCCGTTAAACCAGCAACTATTGAAACTGATGCTGCTGCTGATGCTGAAAAAGGAGAAAAGGAAGAAGAATAAAAAATAAAAAGAGTCAATCATAAAAGTTTAAACCAGTTCTAAATAAAAAAGCTGCTTATAAAAAGCAGCTTTTAAATATTTTTATGATATAAATTATTGCCTTAAAATAAATGACAATTAGATACCTAAATCTTTTTTAACATCGTCAAGTAAGTTTTTACCATCTGCCAAAATAGTAACTCCAAGAGACGAATCTAAAACATAATCAAAACCTTGCGCCCTAGCTACTTTTAAAATAGCTGTTTTTGCTTTTTCTGAAATAGGTTTAATTAATTCCTCTTGCTTTTTTTGTAAATCTTGTTGCGCATCAGATTGAAATTGCTGAATACGTTGTTGTTTTTCTTGTAATTCAACAGCTCTTTTTTGATTTTCTTCTGCAGTTTTAGTATTTACCTCTGCCTCGTACTGTTTTACAGTATTTTGATATTCTGTACCCATAGCTTGAAAATCAGCTTGGTACGTTTTGCTTAAAGCTTCAAGCTCTGTTTGAGCAGCTTTCATTTCTGGCATGGCAGAAATTAATTCCTGGGTATTTATATGGGCAACTTTACTTTGTGCTTGAGTGAAACTTAAAGTTCCAATACATAATGCCGTTGCTAATAAAAGTGTTTTAAATTGTTTCATTTTTAAATAGTATTAGTGTGTTATAAATTATTAATTTTTGTTGTTTAAACTGTCTTTTGCCTTTTGGCGTTCTTCTAAAATTTTCTGTTTTCTTTCTTCTAATTCTTTTTTTCTAGCTTCTCTTTCAGCTAATTTTTTCTGTCTGTTTTCTTCTATTAATTGTGCTCTGGTTTTTGTTTCGGTTACGGCTTCTTTTTCTTCCGTCTCTTCAGTTTTATCTGAAGTAGTGTCATTGTTTTCAGTCGCTTTATTTCTTTCGTCAAGTTTAGCTTGTTTTGCTTTTTCCCTGTCGTCTATTATTTTTTGACGTCTTTCCTCAGCAGCTTTAACTTTAGCTTCTCTTGCAGCTAATTTTTCTTGTCTCGCTTTTTCAATAGCACTTTCGCGTTCGGCTTTCTTTTCCTCTAATGCTTTTTCACGGGCTTCCAATTCTAAATTTACTTCGGGTATTAAATCTTCTTTTTCAGCGGCTCTTCGTTCTGCTTTTGATTGTGCCTGGGTTCGTTTTGCTGTTCTAGTTATACTTCTTATTATTTGTTCGCTTAAATCAAATTGTTTCGCCGAATATAGCATAACGGCATCAGATGATTTATCAAAAATAAAATCATATTGTCTTCCTGCTGCCATATCTTGAACTGCTGCAAAAATTTGGTCTTGAATGGGCTGCATTAATTGTTTCTGTTGTATAAACAAATCGCCATTAGGTCCAAAACGCTTTTGCTGATAATCCAAAATCTCCTTTTCTTCAAAACTTATATCTTCTTCACGTTCATCGATAAGTTCTTTGGTTAAAAGTGCTTTTTCATTGCTTAAATCTTTTCGCTTTTGTTCAATAGCATCCAGCTTAGCTGCAATTTCATTCTTCCACTTATCAGCTTTGGCATCAAGTTGCGTTGTTGCTTCTTGATATTCCGGAACATTCTCTAAGATATATTCAGTGTCTATATAAGCTATACGCACACCACGTTGTGCATGTAAGGAAAGGCTTAGCATAAAAACTAATGTCAGTAAAAAAAGAACGTTATTTTTCATCTGTGTTTAATATTTTTAAATTCATTAATTAACAAATTCTAAAAACGACAGATGATTTTGTTTGCATTTCTGCCTCTTCATTGAATTGTATCTTCAAAATTAACGAAATTAAATCTTAAAAATTTTATTTGGTATTCAAATCATCAAAGTGTTATTAGAAAATATCGTGCCAAAATTAAAATTGTTGACCAATAATGAAATGTGTTTCCCAATTACCACTAGATCCTGGATCTCCCGGAATATCATCGAAACGACGTCCGAAATCAATGCCTAATAATCCAAAGGCAGGCATAAAAATACGTATACCCATACCTGCTGAACGTTGAATATTAAATGGATTAAAATCCCTAAAACTATTATTTGACGCTCCGCCTTCCAAAAAACCAAGCGCATAAATTTTAGCTGATGCCTTTAAAGTAATTGGATAACGCAGCTCTAAAGAAAACTTGTTATAAATAGTGCCACCATCTTGTTCGGATAAAGATTGATTTGGATAGCCACGTAATTGAATAATCTCTCTACCATCTAAGGCAAAATTACCTAAACCATCACCACCTAAAAAAAAACGCTCAAAAGGGATATCACCCCTATCATTATTGTAAGCACCTAAAAATCCAAATTCAACTTTAGGCCTTAGTACTAAATCTTTGGTTATTTGTGTGTACCACTCGCCTGAAAATTTTATTTTATAGAATTCTAACCACTTAAAACGTTCTTGATCTATTTTTGCTAAATCTGGGACAGTTTCTTGTCCAGGTTGTAAAGGTTGGTCACCACTGAAAACTCCTGGTTCACCTGGTTGACCAGCATTTGCGTTTATGTAGTTACCATTACTGTCCTTTGCTTGATAATCAAGATCATTTTCTAAATTACCATAATCAACATTATTAAACAATGAATAAGGTGGAGAGAATTTAGCGCTAACAGCAAAGTTAGAGCCACCTGTTGGATAAATGGGGTCTACACTCGTATTATTTCTGGTGAGACCAACGGTATAAGATAAGTTATTTGAAAACCCATCACCAAAGGTAAATAAACCGGTATTGTAATTGTTTAAATCGTAACGTTGATAGCTAATGGCTTGTGATAAGACAAAGAAATCATCGGGTACTGATAAGCGTTTTGCTAAACCAAAAGTAATACCCGTAATATTAAAACTTCTGCTTTTATCGGCATCTCTGGTTATGGGGTTATATAGGAACTGTTTGGTATGTGATATGGACGTTGAAAATTGTACGGGGCGTTTACCACCAAGCCAAGGCTCGGAAAATGAGAAACTATAGGTTTGAAAAAAACGGCTAGCTTGCAAACGTAAAGCTAGTTTTTGGCCATCACCCATCGGAATAGGTTTGTAAGCTTCTTTTTTAAAGATGTCTTTTATTGAAAAGTTATTAAAGGATAAACCTAAGGTACCAATAAAGCCACCACCACCATAACCACATTGCAGTTCTATTTGGCTGGACCCGGTTTCTTTAACCGAGTATTCCATATCAATAGTGCCCTCAACAGGGTTAGGATTGTTAAAGTTTGGCGCAATTTCCTGGGCATCGAAAAAACCTAATTGCCCAAGTTCCCTTACGGTACGAACTACATTAGCTTTACTGTATAATTGCCCCGGTCGTGTTCGTATTTCTCTGTAAATTACGTGATCGTTGGTTTTATCATTACCAACCACGGAAACACTGTTAAAATATGCTGGTTTTCCTTCAGATATTCTAATTTCCATATCTATGACATTACCATCGGCACTGACTTCAACAGGATTGATACTAGAAAATAAGTAACCATTGTTTTGGTATTGATTTGAAATATCTTGAGCATCTGGTTTACTATCGTCTTGAATACGTTTTTGCAATAATATCCCGTTATAGGTGTCACCTTTATTTATTCTTAATAGCCTATTTAATTGCTGATCAGTATAAACCGTGTTACCAATAAAATTTATATTACCAAATGTGTATTTCTCGCCTTCATAAACATCTATGTTAAGCGATATGGTTTTATTATCATTATAAATAATGCTGTCCGATAATATACGTGCATCTCTGTAGCCATTTTCTTTATAAGTATCAATAATATGACCCAAATCTGCTTGATACGCAGAATCGATAAACTTTGAGCGTTTTAAAATTCTAAGACGATTAATCTTTTTTGTGCTTTTCATGGCTTTTCTAAGCTTTTTATCGCTTAAAACTTCATTGTTATCAAACACAATATCTTTAATTTTAACTTTCTGACCCTTATCAATATTAAGTACCATATTAACTCTAGCGGTTTCAATGGAGTCCTTAACCTCAATGGTGTTTATATGTACTTTAGTGTTTAAAAAGCCTTGATTTTTGTATTTCTTTTCTAGGAAGTTTTTTGTAGTTGTAATCAGGTTTTCGGTAACTTTTGTTCCCGTTTTTAACTTATTGTCATTTATAATGCTTTCTATTTTAGACTTTTTTACGCCATTGATTTTTAATTCATTTAATTTTGGTAAATCTGAAAGGCGGATTTCCAAAAAGGCAACATCACCTTCAATTTTGGTAATATAAATTTCAATATCACTAAATAGATTTGATTTCCATAATTTTTTAATAGCATCGCTTATGTCTTCTCCAGGAATCATCATTTCTTTTCCTTTACTTAATCCAGAATAAGCAACTATGGTTTGTTCACTAAAACTTGTATTTCCAGAAACAGTAATTTCTCCTAGCGTATATTTTTTACCGTTACTATATTTTAAATCTTGTGCTTGAATATTAAAACCAACAGCTAAAAGTAAGATTACTATAAAGTGCTTTATATATTTTAAAGACAATGTATTAATTAAGTTGATCACTTGTTTTCCCAAATCGTCGTTCTCTTTTTTGATATTCAATAATAGCTTCATACAAATGTTGCTTTGTAAAATCTGGCCATAATACACTCGTAAAATATAATTCGGCATATGCAATTTGCCAGAGCAAAAAGTTACTTATTCGTTGTTCCCCACTTGTTCTAATAAGCAAATCTACATCTGGTAAATTTTGCGTGTAAAGATGCTCATTAATAATCGATTCATCAATTTTTTCGGGCGAAATTATATTATTTTTAACTTTAATGCTAATCTCTTTAACAGTATTTAGTATTTCTTCTCTCGAACCATAACTTAAAGCTAAGGTTAAAGTCATCCTATTATTGTTTTTTGTGTTTTCAATAACTTCATACAGCTCTTTGTGAACTTTTTTAGGTAGTGTGTTTAAATTACCAATAGCAGAAAGCCTTATGTTGTTTTTTTGAAGTGTTTGGATTTCTTTTTTTAATGAGGAAACCAGAAGTCTCATAAGTGTTTGGACTTCTAGTTTTGGTCTATTCCAGTTTTCTGTAGAAAAGGCATAGAGGGTTAAGTTTTTAACACCAAGTTCTGCACTGGCTTCAACAACTTCACGAACTGATTTGGTGCCATTTTCATGACCGAAAGCACGCACCATACCTTGTTTTTTAGCCCAACGCCCATTGCCATCCATTATAATGGCAATATGTTCGGGTAATTTTGTAGTTATAATGCTTTCTTTTAAATCCATTTTAATTTACGCAATAGCAGGGGTTTTCTCCAAAGGTATAAGTTAATGTAATTCCTGAAAAAACATACCAGTCATTATTATTAATATTACCAAATCTATATTGTTGAAGTGACGCTGTATCTGGAATACTTCCATCCAACTCATCTGAAAAGGTATAACGTGCACCAACTTCAATTCCTAAAATTAAATTGCCTAAAAAATTAGTTTTAAAACCTAATGCCATTGGTATGCCGTAAGCCCAACTTGAATTGTTTTCTGGTGTTTGAATGCCATTTAAAAAATAGTAATTATCATGTTTTGCTACACTAATTCCTGTGTATATGTATGGTGTTCCTATTTTTTCACCAGCATGAAGGTCAAAATCCATAAACGTGAATTCTATACCAGCAGCAATCTCTAGTAAATTAGAATCAAAATTATAATCTCTTTGTACCCGTCTTGGGTCGTCTGATTGATTGTCTTTGGCTTTTAAATCAGAATATATTAAGGATGCCCTCCATGAATGTCTAGGGCTTGCGTTCCATTTATATATCAACCCTAATGTAGGGCTATTTGGTGAAATATAATTGGTAGCACCAACATCCCCTATAAAATTATTGCCACCAGCAAAAATGCCTATTTCATTAATTTGGGAATGGCTTAATTGTAGCGTTAAAATGCTTAATATCAATATGGTTAAATGCCTCATAAATATTCAAAAGTTTGCAAATATAATAAATAAGATGAGCCCATTATAATTTGAGCCAAATAGTATGAGTTTAAAACAGTATTTCTATTAAATTATTGTTTAATTACGGTTATCCTCGCCCCAAAGTAGTTTTTTACGAAGCGTAACCAAAAAGCTTTCGTTTAAAAGGTCTATCATTTTAATTTTAAAATCGGCTTTTCTAATTTTGATAATAGTACCATTATCAAGCGTGGCAATTCTTGAATCTAAGGACACTAAATGTTGCTCTTCCCGTCCATCAACTTTTAATTGTATTTCGGTCGAATCCGGAATCACTAATGGGCGAGCACTTAAATTGTGTGGCGCAATAGGTGTTAAAACAAAACTATTTGTGCCAGGTGTTATTACAGGGCCTCCACAACTTAATGAGTAACCCGTTGAGCCTGTTGGCGTTGAAACAATTAAGCCATCACTCCAGTAAGATGTTAGATACTCACCATTTAAATAAGTTTCAACGGTAATCATGGAAGTGGTGTTTTTTCTGCTTACCGCAATTTCATTTAAAGCAAAATTTAATGAGGTAATATCTTTGTTTACTGGCGATGTTTCTACAGACAATAAACTGCGTTCTGAAATTCTATATTTACCATCAATAATATTTTGAATGGCATTTTCTATTTCATTCACTTGAATAGTTGCTAAAAACCCCAATCGACCTGTATTGATACCTATAATAGGAATATCAAAATCTTTCACAAAAGTAATGGCTCTTAAAATAGTGCCATCGCCACCAACACTAACCAATAAATCAAAGGATTTATCTAAAGTATCAAAGGTTTTAAATGAGGAATAGTCTTTTTGATTTTGTGATTCGCTTTTAATGAGGTTGGAGAATTCGGTTTCAATATAAGCTTCAATATCTTTTTTTAAAAGGTAATTAAAAAGGGTTTCAACCGAAGTTGTGGTAGTTTTATTGTAAAATCGTCCAAAAACAGCAACCTTCATCATTTACATATTTAGATATTTATTCAAATAATCTGAACGTTCTTTCAAACTTTCAAGGTAGCCGTCTTCCTCATGCCCAGAAATGATATTGTAACTATATCTTCGGAAGGTTTGTATGATTTCATTAAGTCCAGTATTACCAATTTTTAATGTTAACTGAACCAAATCTGTATTCATTTTTGAAATAAAAGCCCCTAAAAGCTTGCCATCGTTAGATTCTACTATTTGGCTAATTTCACTAAAGGAATAATCATTTATACCTTTTTCCACAACCAAAATGCCACCGGCTTCAGAGAAAAACGGCGATTCGCTAAATAAACTAATAATATCATTAAGTTCGAAATAGCCTAAATATTTGTTTTCAGCATTTAAAACAGGCATAATATTAGCAGAATTTACAGCAAATGCTTCTAAAACATCAAGCCATAAGGTAGTATCGCGAACAAAAAAAGCTTCAAGGGAATAAAGGTATTCGCTTAAAGGTTTATCACCATCAAAACAATGTGCATCAGTTTCAGAAAAAGAACCTAAAAACACGCCAGCTTCATTTTGAACGGGGATATGCGAATAGGTTAACTGGTTAAATAACAATTGTAAATCACTTATTTTACTATCGCTATTTAAAGGTTTCACATCGTTAATAAGGTATTCTAAAAGCTTCATTATTTCGTTTTATTACGTATGCAAATTAATCAAAAAAATAGTAAATAAGCCTTTACTACTTTGTATTTTTGTCTTTTTAAAAATAACAGATGACAAAGTTAAGTGTAAACATTAACAAGATTGCAACATTAAGAAATTCTAGAGGGGGCGATTTACCAAATGTTGTACAGTTTGCAAAAGATGTGCAACGTTTTGGGGCACAGGGTGTAACTATCCATCCCAGGCCAGATGAAAGGCATATACGCTACCAGGATGCTCGCGATTTAAAACCTGAAGTTTATACCGAATTTAATATTGAAGGCAATCCTGTGGAGTCGTTTTTAAAATTGGTGCTTGATGTAAAACCAACACAGGTGACTTTAGTACCCGATGCGGTTGATGCGATAACGAGCAATGCAGGTTGGGATACTATTAAACACAAAGACTTTTTAGTTGATGTTATTAAGGAGTTTCAAAATAATGGCATTAGAACCTCTATTTTTGTCAATCCTGTTTTAAAACAAATAGAAGGAGCTAAAGCTACGGGGACTGATAGAATTGAATTATACACCGAAGCCTTTGCACATCAATATAGTTTAGGAAATAATGATGCTATTATACCCTATGCTGAAAGTGCTGAACTTGCTAATAAATTAAATTTAGGTATTAACGCAGGACATGATTTATCACTTGATAATATTAAGTTTTTCAAAGACCATATCCCAAGTTTATTAGAGGTTTCCATTGGGCATGCATTAATATCTGAAAGTTTATATTTAGGCGTAGAGAATGTTATTCAAATGTATTTACATAAATTAAAATAGTTTGCAGTAATCAGTTGCAGTTTTCAGTTACATTTAGTTAAATTAGGCTTTTAAGTTAAACATAGAATCACATAACAGTTTCCTTCCTTCGGAGGATTGAGAATCAATAATTACAGTATCAATTCAATTAACAAGAGTAAGAAAATAAGAGAAGAGTAATCACATAACAGTTTCCCTCCTTCGGAGGGATTAAGGGAGGAAAAAATCATGATACTACACTCAAACATATTAGGAGAAGGAAAACCATTTGTAATTCTGCATGGTTTTTTGGGAATGAATGATAACTGGAAAACTTTGGGAAATCAATTTAGTGAGCAAGGGTTTCAGGTGCATTTGGTTGACCAACGAAATCACGGACATAGTTTTTGGAGTGATACGTTTAATTATGAAGCTCTAGCTGAAGATTTAAAACAGTATTGTGAAGCGCATCATTTGGAAGATATAATTTTGCTGGGGCATTCTATGGGTGGAAAAACAGCTATGCTATTTGCTACCGAATATCCTGAATTTGTTTCAAAATTAATTGTTGCGGATATTTCCCCGCGTTTTTATCCCATTCATCATGATGGTATTTTAGACGGATTAAGCGCCTTAAATTTTGATGAATTGAAAAGCAGAGGTGAGGCCGATACCCTTTTAAGTAAGTATGTTAGCGATTTTGGAACACGTCAATTTTTACTTAAAAACCTATATTGGGTTGAAAAAGGGCAATTGGGATTGCGAATGAATTTGGAAGTTTTAAAAAATGAAGTTGCCGAAGTGGGTGAAGCACTTCCATCGTATTCTATTTTCCAAAAAGACACCTTATTTATTAGAGGAGACCGCTCTGAATATATTGGTGTTGGTGATGAAGCCATAATTTCCAATCATTTTCCAAAAGCAAAAATCGAAACTATTTCTAATGCTGGACATTGGCTACATGCTGAAAACCCAGAAGATTTTTTTGAAGCTGTAATTAATTTTGTAAATTCATAAATAAAATATAGAATCATGAATATAATTTTAAGATTATTAATAAACGCTTTAGCTGTATTTATTTTAGCTTATGTTTTAACAGGCGTAAATGTTGATGGCTATTTGTCGGCCATACTAGTAGCCGTAGTTTTATCCATTCTAAATCTATTTGTAAAGCCTATTTTGGTTATTTTTACTTTGCCAGCTACTATTTTAACGCTGGGCTTGTTCCTTTTGGTAATTAACGCTGTAATCATTTTGTTAGCTGATAAATTAATTGATGGTTTTTCAGTAGCCAATTTTTGGTGGGCATTACTTTTCAGTGTATTGCTTTCTATACTTCAATCCATACTATATTCACTTTTAAAAGAAGACAAAAGATAGCTTAAAAACCAAGCAATTAAAAACTTTGTTGGGATGTAAAAATATATTACTTTTGCATCCCAATTTTGGTGGCAAAAAA
>CAXBID010000110.1:0-11603 GCA_963975495.1 uncultured Flavobacteriaceae bacterium
ACGCGCTGGCTTGAGGGGCCAGTATCCGTTTTAGGATGTGGAAGTTCGAATCTTTTCGTTCCCTAACAACAAATGACGGATTTACATTAGCTTCGAACATTAAAGGTTCAATATTTCCAATATCTGTTGGAAACTTAATATAACTATCACTTTGATTAATTAAAGTTATTTTATATAAATCTAGTTGTGGAAGCGCATCTTTGGAACTTTGAGAAAAAACAAAACTACCAACAAATAGAATCAGTATGTAAACTACATTTTTCATTTGGCATCTACAGTTGTGTTTTGAAATTCACCTAGCCACCATTTTGCTTTGACTTGTTTTTTTTACCAATCCAAACTTTTTAACGGAATGGGTTTCAATATGCCTAACTAAATCTTCCACTGAATCGGTTATAAATAGTAATTTCATATCTTCAGGACTGATGCTTTCATTTTTAGCCATTAAATGAATATGCTGACACAATTCTTTATGGTATTCAGAATCAAAAATAACTACTGGAAAATCTTGGATTACTTTGGTTTGAATCAACGTCAATGCTTCAAATAATTCATCTAAAGTGCCAATACCTCCAGGCATAACCACAAAAGCATACGATTATTTTACGAGAATTACTTTTCTTAAAAAGAAGTACGGAATATTAATCCATTTATGAAGATATTGATTCGGCTTTTGCTCAAAGGGTAGAATGATATTGCACCCAACAGAGTGTCCACCTGCTTCAAAAGCACCTTTATTGGCAGCTTCCATAATGCCAGGACCACCACCTGTCATTACTGTAAATCCAGTTTTTGCTAAAGCGGCACCTATTTTTTCGGCCTTTTTATAATGGTCGGAATTATTTGTAAATCGCGCAGAACCAAAAACAGTCACACAAGGGCCAATAAAGTGCATTTTTCTAAAGGCTTTTATAAAATTGAAAAACACTTTAAATGCAAAGGTTAATTCCTTAAATCGAGATAAGGGGGCCCTCTAACAAGCAAAGATTCATCTTTAGAAAGCTTTATATTTTTATTAGTCCCCATAACACAAAGTTTTTATATAGTCTTCTTATAACTCCAAACAGCTAATCCATTCATTATCAAAGCATAGAGGAATGTTTTTGATAATTGCGGAAGAATATCCATAAAGCCAGAACCTTTAAGCATTACCATACGCATTACTTCAACAAAGTATTTTATTGGGTTGAATTCAGTAATGATTTGAGCCCATTTTGGCATACTTTCAATGGGCGTAAACAAACCACTCATTAAAATAAAAATAACAGTAAAAAACCAAGCGATAAACATGGCTTGTTGTTGGGTGTCTGTAAAATTTGAAATAAATAAACCAATGCCTAAAACCACCAAAATGTAAATTGAGGTATATAAATACATAAGTGGTAAGCTACCAATCATTGGAACATCAAAAATGATTTTTGCAATGATTAATCCTATGGTTAACAATCCCATACCAATAACCCAAAACGGAAAAAGTTTACCAATAATGAACTGACTTTTCTTTATAGGCGTGACATTGATTTGCTCTAATGTACCTATTTCCTTTTCACGAACAATGTTCATTCCTGAAAGGAAAAGCGTAATCATAGTAACCAACAACACCAAGATTCCAGGAACCATAAAGGTTTTATAGTTTAAGGTTTCGTTATACCAGAATAATGGGATGGTATTGATGTTGGCAGACATTACTTGTTTGTCTGAAACTTGCAGCAAATCAACTTTTAATTGTTGATTAAAACGTTGAATTATTTGAGTTACATAAACATTTTCTACACCAGCAGCTGCACCATCAATAGCATTTATAGTTACTCCTAAACTATTATGTTTCTCTTTTTGTAAATCGCGTTCAAAATAGTACGGAATTTCTAATACCACATCAACCTCGCCTTTAAGCATTTCGGAACTTGCTAAGCTTTCCGAAGAATAATCAGTTAAGACATTGAAATAAGTAGACGCATTAAATTTCTCTATCAGCCCTCTGGATGTTGAAGTGTGGTCGTTATCTATATAACCGAATTTGATATTCTTAACTTCAAACGTAGCGGCATTAGCTAGAATAACCAGTTGAATAAGTGGCAACACAAAAATGATAGGAAGCATCCCTTTATTTCTAAAGATTTGCTTGAACTCTTTTTGTATGATGTATAGAATTGTTTTCATATCACTTCCCACGAAAGCGGGAATCTCTTTTTACATTTATATTATATAACAAACGTCTCGACTGCGCTCGACGAGACAACTTATTTTTTCATTCTAATCTAATCTTATATTTCTTCACACTCAATGCAATAAAAAATACTGTCATTCCTAATAAAATTAGGGTTTCTTTCCATAAAAATTGTAAACCGACACCTTTTAGCATAATCCCTTTTAGAATGATGATAAACCATTTGGCAGGAATGACATGACTGATAATTTGCAAAGGCAAAGGCATACTTGAAATAGGGAAAATAAATCCAGATAATAGAATTACTGGAAGCATGAGTCCCATTAAAGAAATCATCATTGCTGATTGCTGTGTTGCCGAAATAGTTGAGATTAAAATACCTAAAGCCAATGCTGAAATGATAAATAAAATGCTTTCCATTGCTAATAAAAATAAGCTTCCTTGCACAGGCATTTTAAAAATAAAAATACTTAGTAATACTATCACTACGGCGTTGATTATGGATAGAAAAATATACGGAAACACTTTGCCCACAATTACTTGAATAGGTTTTAGTGGCGACACCAAGAGGATTTCCATGGTACCTAATTCCTTTTCTCGTGTAATAGAAATAGAAGTCATCATGGCAGAAACCAACATCAAAATAATGGTCATCACTCCAGGAACAAACATATAGACACTTTTTAATTCTGGATTGTAAACCATGCGTGTTTGTGGTACAATTTGATAGACGATTGTAATATCCTTGTTTAAATATTTTTGATATTTCTGAAGAATAGATCCTACAAAATTAGTAATGGTATTTGCGGTATTTGGATCTGTGGCATCCGTAATAATTTGAACGGTTGCTTTGTTTTCTTTAATTAGATTTTTACTAAAATCCTTTTCGAAATTTAAAACTGCTTTTACTTTTCCTTTTTTAAAAATGGTTTCAATATCTGATTCTTTCTCAATAAATCGATTGATACTGAAATATTCTGAAGCTGAAATTTTATTGATAATTTCTTCTGTACTTGCATCTTTAGAATGATCTAAAATGGCAATATCTACATTATTTATTTCATTGGTAATAGCAAAACCAAACAGTAAAATTTGGGCAATTGGCATTCCGAAGAGAATAAACAACGAGCGTCTATCTCTAAAAATATGGTAGAACTCTTTTTTTATGAAGCCTATAAAACGTTTCATACTTTATTCCTGCGTAGGCAGGAATCTGTTTAATTGTTTATGTTTCTCTTTTGTTTCCCGCAGAAGTTTCTGTTTTTTGTTCCCGCGGATTCCGCTAATTCTTGCAGATTTTCTTTTTATTGTCTGCGTACATCTGCGCTATCTGTAGGATTAATTTTATACAAGCCATTCACTTTTCTAAAAATGCCTTTTGATATGTTATCTACATTGAAATTGACTAAAATGCCTAGTTTCAAATTAGAAAGTTTTAAATAGGTTAATACTTGCTTATGATGTACTTCTGCTAAATTTTCCACCGATTTTATCTCAATTAGCACTATATTATTTACCAATAAATCCAATCTAAACCCTAATTCCATTTTATTGTCTTCATAAAATACTGGTAAGGGCACTTGGCTTTTTACCTCTAAACCTTGCTTTTGTAACTCGAAGAGCAACACAGTTTCATAAACAGATTCCAATAATCCTGGCCCTAATTCATTATACACTTTAAAAATGGCACCTCTAATTAGGTATGAAATGTCGTTTTCGAT
This sequence comes from uncultured Flavobacteriaceae bacterium, assembly GCA_963975495.1. Taxonomy (GTDB): domain Bacteria; phylum Bacteroidota; class Bacteroidia; order Flavobacteriales; family Flavobacteriaceae; genus CAXBID01. The sequence goes on from CAXBID010000110.1 coordinate 3,889, forward strand.
TTTTTGTTCCATTATTTAGTTTTTTATCTATTTGCTTCCCGCGGATTTTTCTTTTTGTTTTCCGCAGATCTCGCAGATTCTTATCTTTATTGTTTCTGCGTCATTCTGTGCTATCTGCGAGACACTTTTATTTATTTTTCTGCGAGATTAATTTTTTATTTAATATCAGTACTTACTCCCTTCCCTTTGGGAAGGGTTGGGGATGGGCTTCTTGCCAATTTTAAAAACACATCGTTCATATTAGCCGCTTTAAATTGCTCTTTTAATTTTTTTGGCGTGTCCAAGACTTCAATTTTTCCATTAACCATAATAGATACGCGGTCACAATATTCTGCCTCATCCATATAATGTGTGGTCACAAAAATGGTGATACCTTCGTTGGCTGCTTTATAAATCATTTCCCAAAACTGACGTCTGGTAATTGGGTCAACGCCTCCTGTTGGTTCGTCCAAGAAAACAATTTTTGGATCGTGCAATAAGGCAACCGAAAAGGAAATCTTTTGTTTCCAACCTAAAGGCAAAGACCCTACCAATTGATTGGCAACGTCTTGCAGGCCTAAATCCTTAATTAATATTTTCGATTTTTCTTTTATGCGTTTTCTTGGTAACCCATAAATACCACCAAAGAATGTTATATTCTCAATGACCGTTAAATCATCATATAAAGCAAACTTTTGGCTCATATACCCTATGTTCTTCTTTATGTTCTCTGCATTAGTAAGCACATCAAACCCTGCAACACTGGCTTTACCAGAAGTTGGATTTGAAATGCCTATTAGCATTTTCATAGCTGTGGTTTTACCTGCACCATTGGCACCCAAAAATCCAAATATTTCACCTTTTTCAACATCAAAAGTAATAGCATTTACCGCTGTAAAATCTCCAAACATTTTGGTTAACCCTTCTACTTGTATGACTTTGTTGATGTTTTTCATATTTCTTTAAACCTACAAGGTTTTTGAAACCTTGCAGGTTATTTTGCTAACTCCATAAAGGTGTCTTCGATGGTGGCTTTAGTTTTTTCAATTTCTATATTAGATAGGTTTTTCGATTCTAAATACATCTTTAATTCCTTTGGATTAAAATCTGTTCTGCTGTCTGTATAATGCACAAATTCACCAAAAGGATATACGCTGTGGTTGAATTCATACGCATTTAAACTGTTTATTAGCTGATACATATTATTTGCACGCACGTTGTAAATTGGTTTTGGATAGTGCTTCACGATAGCTTCAGGCGTATCAATCTCTAGAATTTTCCCATCTTGAATGAGTGCAATCCTATCACACAAAGCAGCCTCGTCCATATATGGTGTGGACACCAAAATAGTAATGTCTTTTTGCTGCAAACGTTTTAGCATTTCCCAAAATTCCTTTCTGGAAACTGGGTCAACTCCTGTTGTCGGTTCGTCTAAAAACAGCACTTTGGGTTTATGAATTAAAGCGCAACATAACGCTAATTTTTGTTTCATACCACCAGACAATTTTCCTGCGGGACGGTTTTTAAAAGGTTCGATTTGAATATATATTTCTTTTATTAATTCGTAGTTTTCTTCGATAGTTGTTCCAAAAATGGTAGCGAAAAAGTTTAGGTTTTCCTCAACCGTTAAATCTTGATAGAGCGAGAATTTTCCAGGCATGTACCCAACATTGTTCCGAATCTTTTTATAATCTGTAAGCACATCAAAACCAGCAACTGTTGCTGTGCCTTCATCAGCAATCAATAAGGTGGTCAAAATCCTAAAAAGTGTTGTTTTGCCCCCACCATCAGGTCCAATAAGTCCGAAGAGTTCGCCCGGTTTTACCTCAAAGGAAATGTCCTGTAAGGCTTTTACGTTTTTAAAGGATTTTGATATATTAGAGATAGTGATGCTCATTATTTAATCAATAAAAATTACTTTCTTCAATGGCCTCTACTTTATGTTTAACATTTACTTCAATCATAACATATATGCCTGAACTGATATTGATTTCCATTCCTTTTTCATCAAAAAAAAACAGCATTTCCTGAAACACAAACTAATAATGCTGGCGTTTTTGAAATATGTTCTTTAAGCATTTCTCCCTTTGCGATTTGCACTGAAATGACTTTAGATTCTGTTGGCTCAAACAACAATTGCGTTTGAACTGGCTTATTTTCGGTATGAAGGCCTTTTAAAATCATTGTATATATTGATTAATTAATTTTAACATTTTTATTGAAAATAATTTTTGTAAGCACTAATGTTTTCATTTATACTATGCTTAATTTTTACAGCATCTTCAATCGTTTTAGATTCTGAAAGTGCTTCAATTTTAGCCATTAATGGCAAGAGCCAAATGTGTAAATTATCGTGAGAAGCACCTTTCATTGTACAATTTTTAATAACATAGTTTTTGTCCTCATTGAGCTGTTCGGCCAATTTGTGGTACTCATACAATGTGCTGGTTGTTTGTGTTTTGATGCTGTTTTGCATTTTTTGTACACCTTCATTGGTTTCTGCATTGGCCTCCCATTTTGCACCATTATTCATTACGATTTCCTTTATCCAAGCATTCTCATATACATTTGAAGCTTCGTCGTTGTGATGTTCTTCTTTAACATCAGCGGATTCTTCAACTGTGTCCATTTTGGTTTTACTTTCTTGATTTTTGTTGTCTTTACAACTTACTAAAGCCAAAAGGCTCATTGCGAAAATTAAATATTTCATTATTTCTGTTTTTAGTGATTATTATTTTCTGAATTGTTTATCCATAGTTCTGCCGGCATTCCTATTTTTAAGCTTCCGTTGTTAATAACATCCACTTTTAAAGCATATACCAAAGCAACACGTTCTTCTTTGGTTTGAATGATTTTTGGTGTAAATTCTGCTTCCGAAGCTACCCAACTAATGATGCCTTTATAAGATTTCATCGTATCTGCATCATCAATTTTTACCGTAACTTCTTGTCCTATTTTTAGGTTTGCCAGCTGGGTTTCACTTATATATACGCGTAATTGCATCGTGCTTAAATCTGCAATTTTATAAAGTGGTTTTCCAAACACTGTTATTTCGTCTAGCTCTGCGTATTTGGTCAGAACAGTTCCGTTTACGGGATTAATGATTTTACTTTTTTGAATTTGGTCGTCAATTTGTTTTAACTGAACATCAATACTTTTCAGCTCATTAACAACAGGTGCATTTTGTATTTCAACACTTCTGATTTGGTTTTTGATAACGTCAATTTCGCCTTGAATGTCATCCAGTTGTTTCTGCGTTCCGGCATTGTCTTGTATCAAGTTTTCAGTGCGTGTTTTGTTAGTATTGGCGGTTTTTAATTTTGCTCTTAACACATTAATTTGAGATAAAACACCTTTGGATTTTGAACTAATGACCGCTTTGGAAACCTGTAACTGCTCACGCTTTAGTGCCAACGGAATGGTGTCTATATAACCTATGAACTTGTCCTTTTTAAGTTTATCGCCTTCGTTGATATCAAATTGCATCAATTTTCCGTTGTTCTCAGCTGAAACCGTTATTTCTGTGGCTTCAAAATTTCCATAACCGTCAGCCTTTTCGTTTCCATTACCACACGAAGTAAAACCTGAAATGATGATGATTAATCCTAAAATTGAGATATCTGTTTTCATATGTAAAAGTTAGTCTCCTTTAATGATGTTGTAATTTGCTTTTGACAGTTGTAACTGAATTTTATGCCTAACTAAGGTATTTTCGTCTTCATATAAGTTAGTTAGTTCCTTTATGTATGCCGAAGATGTAATGACGCCATTTTTAAGCTGCGAATCTGCTGATTGAAGAACGTCTTGGCGAAGCTTAATAATCTCTAAATCGGAAGCGATAAAGGCTTCAAATTTTTCGATTTCCTTTTGCTGCTGATTCAATTCTGTGTTAGTATTTAGTTTGAACGTTTCGGCTTCCGTATCAATAAGGTCTTTATTGATTGACAAAGATTTGCGTTGTTTTTTGTTCGAATTCCAGTCAAATACATTCCAGTTTAGTTTGACTCCAACCGTATAAAATGTCTGAAAAGAATTGTCTAGCATATTCAACCCTGGATTGCCATAACCACCAGTTGCAAAACCAAGTAGTTTGGGTGCATTCTGTTTAGCGATTAAACCTTCATTACTTTTAATTTCTTCTTTTTTAAGCTGAAACAATTCCAGTTCTGGTCGGTTCAATTCCGTTTTTAGCTGTGTTACCAACAAAGGATTTTGGAAAGTGGTTGAAATATTCAAAGATTGACCAATGATGCTTGAAAGTGTTTCAATAAGTGTGGCTTTACTGCTTTCTACATCAATAAATTGTTGATTGATCTTTAACAATTCTGCTTCCAAAACTTTATCAGAAGCCGGTAAAAGCACACCATATTTGATGCCTGATTTTACTTCGTTGAGTTTTTCCTTTAACTGTACCTGTTTAGCCTTTATTAATAATTGTGTTTCCTGTGAAAGCAATACCGAAAAGTACAACTGGTTAATCTTCTGTTTTAATTGGTATAGACTAACTTCAACCTGTTTTTGTTTCGTTTTGAGTTGAGCCAATTTTACATTTAAAGAAGCATCTGTTGCACCTCCATTATAAATAAGTTGATTGACAGATAGGGTTGCGCGATATTGGTCTTTATTGAGAGGTTCTATGGTAGAATTCGGAATGGGAATCTCAATCACATCAGACTGATATGTGGCTTGCGCATCAAAGCTTAACTGTGGTAATTTTTTATTGGAAACAACCTCCCTGTCCATTTGGTTTTGTGCTTCGAGCAATTGGGATTGTTTGGCCAATGGGTAATTTACGGTTGCCAAGTCATAACATTCCAGAAGTGTTATGGTTTGTTGTCCAAAGATTGGAACTGCTGCAAATAACAATACCAAAACGATGATAAACCGTTTCATTTTATGGGTGTTTTATGGAATTGATAATAAAATTGGCAACCTCAATTTTACGACTTTCTACGAATTCTAAATAAGCTTTGTCATCTTTATCCGTAAAGACCTTTATCAATGGTTTTCCTAAAAAGGGGAAAATATTGAGTGCTATGATATTGACGAACAGTTGGTCTGCAGCAATAGGCTTCAAGGCTTTTTGATTGATTTCTTCATCCACTTGTGTTTTAAATTTTTCGAGATTTGGAAATCCTGTATTCTCCTTTAGTTTTAGAATAAAATCTTCATTCCTGTTAAGCTCTTGGATGATAAAATTTGGCAGATAAGGATGCTTCATCATAAAAGAGGTGTAGTTTGAGGTAAAGTTTCTAATCTTGTCTTCAATGGAAGAATCATCATTTAAAATAGAATTTAATTGTGGTGCCAAGAGTGAAAAAGCTTGTTTAAAAACTGCTTCAAAAAGTAGTTGTTTACTACGGTAATAATAATGAAGCATCGCTTTATTAATACCTGCTTCATCAGCAATTTCTTGCATTCGTGCACCATCCATTCCTTTGGATTGAAAAACGATTTTAGCAGCATCCAATATTTGTTGTTCGGTAGTTTCTTTTTTCATTTTAACTATAAGGTTTAACCAAATGGTTAACAAATATACAAAAAATAATCAATATCAATAGTTTGATTATTAAAGTTCAATTTTTTCACGACAAAAATAAATAGCCCTTTATTTCTAAGTACATGACAAAAATTGAAACATATATTTTAAGTCGCTAATTATCAATAGTTTTATGATTTTGGATGTTTCAGACCTACTAGGTTTTGGAAACCTAGCAGGTCTTAATTTCAGTAAGATTACTATGATTTAATGAACGCTAAACTAATTTTTGTCATGTACTAAACCTTTATTTATAAACTGTAATTAAAGTTGCAAAAGCCAAAACCTTATTAAGAACTGGTTTAAACTTTTATGTTTGACTAAAAAATGGTCCCGTTCTTCAACGGGGCAGGCTCTTTTGCACCCATTTTTCGTCTTTTTTTAGTTCCGTAGCCCCGAAGCGTCGGGGCTATGCAACAAATAAAAGCCTTCAACTGGTCACAGAATGTCTATCCCGATATCGGGAGGCGGGTATCCCTACGGCTTGCCTCGGGGATAGTCGGTTTCAAGAAATTTTTTATAGTTATCTTCTTCTTAAAAACTACCAATAATTAATCCTAAATTCAATATTAGCAATAATACAATAATTTCAAACTCCTATTTGAAGCAAAAAATAAATATATGACAAAAATCATATTTTAAAATTGATGTTCAAGATATCTTTGTGTATAAATTAATACTACTAAGAGATGAAATTAAATATCAATAAAATTAGAACTCTTTTTAACGTTTTTGTTGTATTCTTTTTATACTCAAACTTCTCTGTTGCGCAGCAATTCAATTTAAGCAATCAAGAATCTACATTAACTGTATATGGCACTTCTAGTTTACACGATTGGCATATTACAACTGAGAATCAAAATGGGAAAATAGTTTTTAAAGACATCAACGCGTCTGATATAGAAAAATTAGATATTTCTGTAAAAGCAGAAAGCTTGAAAAGTGGAAAAAAATCCATGGACAAAAACACCTACAAAGCTTTAAAAACGGATGATTATGAAACTATTGATTTCCAACTCACAAAACTTGATAACATTGCAAAAAAAGCCGACGGTAAGTTTACTGTAAAAGCAACAGGCGATTTAACTATTACAGGAGTTAAAAAGCGCATATCATTAAATTTTGATATAGATACATCATCGGCTAAATCAATAATTCTAACAGGTGAAAAAACAATAAAGATGACCGATTTTAATATTGACCCACCAAAAGCCTTGTTTGGCACCATTACTACAGGAGATGAAATCACTATAAAATTCAAATCAATTTTTAAATAAGTAACTTAAAAACCTTAACAAAATGAAAACAATTATTAAATGTACGTTAGCATCAGTATTAATGCTAAGTAGTTTGAGCATAAGCGCTCAAAACAGAAACCTAGATAATTTTAGGCAACCCGATAAAAACGGATTACATGTATTTGAAGCCCCTAAAGATTCAGTATCTTCTTTTGATGGCGTAAAAGTACGAATTGGAGGAGCTTCAACGTTACAATATCAAGCGTTAGATCATGAAAACTCAGGTGCTGTAGAATTAGCTCAAATTGGCTATAACTTTAATCTTGCTACCGCTAATTTAGATTTAGATGTAGTTTTAGCAAAAGGTGTACGCATGCACTTACGAACTTATTTATCGTCTCGTCACCAAACACAACCCTATGTGAAAGGTGGTTATTTTCAAATAGACAACCTTGACTTTATTAGTGAAGGCCTTTTAGAGAATTTTATGCAATATGCTACTCTTAAAATTGGACATATGGAAAATAACTATGGTGATGCTCATTTTAGAAGAACTGACAATGCGCAAGCTATATATAATCCCTTTGTTGGTAATTTGATAATGGATGCTTTTACTACTGAAGTTGGAGCTGAATTATACTATCGCCGCAATGGTTTAATTGCTATGGTTGGTGTGGCAAACGGGAAGTTAAACCAGTCCACAGAGAACCCCATAAGTAGAGGTACTGGTAATTATACAAGTGATTATACAGGAGGGGCATCATTCTTGGCTAAATTAGGATACGATAAGCAATTAAATGATGATTTTAGATTTAGATTTACAGGATCATTGTATAATACAGGTTTTACTCCAAATTTATATTTATACTCAGCAGATAGAACAGGTTCAAGATATTATAACGTAATGGAGGAACAGGGGTCATCAGGTTTCAGATCGGGACGTTTTGCTCCTAGCTTTA
>CAXBID010000111.1:0-11586 GCA_963975495.1 uncultured Flavobacteriaceae bacterium
GTAAGGTTTCCCTTTTTTACCGTGTCTTTGTAATCTAATTTTTACTGGCATAATAATTAATTATTTGAGGTTCTCGACCTCGGTTATTAATAAGGGCGCAAATATACTATAAATTTTTAATTACCAGCGCTTTATTTTTAATGAATTTTAGAATAGTAAGCAAACAGGTTCAGGCACTTTAACATCATGTAAAAAAGCCAGTTTACCAGTACTGGTATCAATACTAAAAACGGCAATGTTTTGGCTATTTTTATTAGCTACAAGTAGGAATTTACCAGTAGGATTTAACGTAAAGTTTCGTGGCCAGTCACCATGAACAGATATATTTTGTATTCTGTTAATTTTACCAGTATTAAGGTCTCTTTCAAATACTGCAATGGTGTTTTCACCTCGATTTGAACCATATAAAAAACGTTCATCTTTTGATAAATGTATGTCTGCACATTTATTAAATGCTTTAAAAGTGGGCTCCAAAGTTCCATCTTCATCAATTTTTACAAATGTATTTTCGGTTCTTTTTATTGATGTTATTGAAGCACCGTATTCGTTAATAACGTAAATATATGCTCCGTTTTTGGTTAAGGCAAAATGTCTTGGTCCAGGATTTCCGGTTGTTTCTATAATCGAAGAAAGCTTAAGTTGATATAAACCGTCTTTCAATGTGTATTGATAGACGGCATTTCTTCCCAAATCTGATACAAACAAATCATCTTTAAAAAATTGAGCGGAATGCACGTGCGATTTTTCGTTTTCAGCATTATGGTCAAAAACCTGAAAAGCTTCACTTAAAGAACCATCAGTATTAACTCGATAGATAGAAACGGTGCCTCCACCATAATTAGAAACAGCAACTTTGGTTCCTTCATCATTAATAGAAATATGACATGGCCCTTTTCCTTGGCTACTTACACGATTTAATAATGAGAGACTGCCATCCTCATTTATTTTGTAAGAAGACAGAAACCCATCGTCTGTTCCGTTTGTGGAGTATAAATATTTTCTGTTTGGAGAATATGTTAAAAAAGACGGATTGTCAATTGCAATACTAAGTTGTAAGTTACTCAATGCGCCAGTTTTTGTATTAAAATCAAATTTGTAAATGCCTTTACTATCTCCATTTGTAAAGGTACCGACATATAATGTAGCATTTTGGGATTTACAATTCAATAAAAAAAGAGGAATAGCCAGTAAAATAAGGGGTTTCAGGTTCATAACGTTAAAATTAAAGTTCCTAAATTTAGGGTAAATTATGTTAAAAATCAGGGAATTTTGTTAATGATTCATAAATCTATCACAAACCTTGTTAAATAGCCTTGTAAAACTAGGTTTTGGTGTTATATTAAAAGGGAACGATGTGAAACAATACGCATCTTAAAAGAAATTATTGAAATTTAAAAATGAAAATGATAAATGAAGTACACAGAAAAAATTTCAAACAAGTTAAATGAATTATTAATCAAGAATTATGATGCTGAAAAAGGGTATCTTAATGCTTCTGAAAATGTAGAGAGTCCATCTTTAAAGATATTTTTTAAGCGAAGAGCAACAGAACGTAGCGAATTTGCCAAAGAAATTAAGACGGAAATTTTGCGATATGGAAAAGAGCCAAAAGATTCAGGAAGTTTTAAAGGAACCTTACATAGAAACTGGATGAGTTTAAAATCGTTATTCTCAACAAACGATGAGGAAGCTATTTTAGAAGAAGCCATCAAAGGAGAGGAAGCAAGTCTAGAAGAATATGAAAATATTTTGAAAGATAGAAATATGCCACCAACCATTGATTCTATGTTAATAAAGCAAAAAAATGCAATCCAAGCGGCAATTAATACCGAAAAAGTGCATGAAGAGCTAGTGTCATAAACATCAACTTGGTTAAGATAAGAATAACCCCACCGAGAAATCGGCGGGGTTATTTTTGTTTACAACTCTTCATAACTCAACTTTAAGAAAGTATAAATTCTATGTATTTTTATACACTTCGTTTTTATTCTAAACGAATTAACACATCAACAGATAAACATAAGGAATGTACTTAATTTTCGATACCGAAACCACAGGATTGCCAAAACGCTGGGACGCACCCATTACAGATACAGATAACTGGCCAAGATGTATTCAAATTGCATGGCAATTGCATGATGCTATGGGGAACTGTATCGAGCATCAAGATTATTTGGTTAAACCAGAAGGCTTTAATATTCCTTATGATGCTGAGAAAATTCATGGTATTTCAACGGAATTAGCAGAGGAACAAGGCATTCCATTGGCTGCCATTTTAGAAAAATTCAATACAGCTTTAAGTAAAACAAAATTTGTAGTCGGACAGAATGTAAAATTCGACCTTAACATTATGGGTGCTGAATTTGTGCGAGGCGATGTTGCTAACCCTCTGCAAGAATTGCCAGTTTTAGATACGTGTACTGAGCATACGGCGAGTTTGTGTCAAATTCCTGGTGGGCGCTACGGTAAATTCAAATTACCTACACTTACCGAATTACATGAATTTTTATTTAACCAACCTTTTGCAGAAGCACATAATGCTACAGCTGATGTTGAAGCGACAACGCGCTGTTTTTTAGAGTTGATTCGTTTAGGTGAATACACCAAAAAGCAATTGGATGTTCAGCCTGATTATTTCGAGAATTTTAAAGAGAAAAATCCAAAAGAAATTCAACTTATTGGATTAAAGCATATCAATCTTAAAAAGGAAAGTGCTAAAATTCGTGAGCGCATAAGAAAGGTTGAAGTTGAGGAAGTTTCCAAAGAAGAAATAAAGCAGAATATATCAGAATTATCAGATGTAGATTTTGTTCATCTTCACAATCATTCGCAATTTTCAGTGTTGCAATCCACTATGAGTGTTGCAGATATTGTTGCAGCAGCGGGAGAACATGGTATGCCATCGGTAGCCTTAACCGATCATGCAAATATGATGGGTTCTTTTCACTTTATAAACGCTGTAAATAAATACAATAGCGGTATTAAAGCAAAAATTGAAGCTGCTGAAGCCATTGGTGAAACGAGTTATGCTAGGGAAATAAAACCCATAATTGGTTGCGAGTTTTTTGTTTGCGAAAATCATTTGGATAAAACCAGAAAAGACAACGGTTATCAAATTGTATTGTTGGCTAAAAATAAAAATGGCTATCATAATCTTGCAAAATTATCATCACACGCCTTTGTAAATGGGTTTTATTATTTACCAAGAATTGACAAAAAATTAATTGAAGCATATAAAGAAGATTTAATTGTACTCACTGGAAATTTATATGGTGAAGTGCCCAGTAAAGTTTTAAATGTTGGAGAAAATCAAGCTGAAGAAGCATTGCTTTGGTGGAAAGATCAGTTTGGTGACGACTTGTATATTGAGTTGATGCGCCATAATCAAGAGGATGAAAATCGTGTTAATACCGTTTTAATTGAATTTTCTAAAAAGCACAATGTAAAACTTGTAGCCACAAATAATACCTATTATCAAAACCAAGAAGATGCTAATGCACATGATATTTTATTATGTGTAAAAGATGGTGAAAAACAGGCAACACCCATTGGTCGTGGGCGCGGATATCGTTACGGATTGCCCAATCAGGAGTATTATTTTAAGTCTTCTGATGCCATGAAGCAACTTTTTAAAGATGTTCCAGAGGCCATTTCAAATATTCAAGACGTTGTTGATAAGGTTGAAGCCTATCAATTAGCACGTGATGTTTTATTACCTGCTTTTGATATTCCAGAACAATTTAAACATGAAGAAGATTTAGCAGATGGAGGAAAGCGAGGAGAAAATGCCTATTTAAAGCATCTCACTTTTGAGGGTGCTAAAAAACGTTACGGCGAGGAATTAACAGATGAGATTCAAGAACGTCTTGATTTTGAGTTAAGCGTTATTGAAAACACGGGCTATCCAGGATATTTCTTAATTGTTGAAGATTTTATCCGCGAAGCCAGAAATATGGATGTTTCTGTAGGTCCGGGACGGGGTTCTGCAGCTGGTTCGGTGGTAGCGTATTGTTTATGGATAACCAATATTGACCCACTTAAGTACGATTTACTTTTTGAGCGTTTTTTAAATCCAGATCGTATTAGTATGCCAGATATTGATATCGATTTTGATGACGAAGGGCGAAGTCGCGTCATGGATTACGTGATTGAAAAATACGGAAGTAATCAAGTGGCTCAGATTATTACTTACGGAACCATGGCTGCAAAATCTTCCATTCGAGATACAGCACGAGTTTTGGATTTACCATTATTTGATGCCGATAGAATAGCGAAACTGATTCCAACCATGTCTAAACTCGGAAAGATTTTTGGTTTGGATGAAAAAGAATTAGCTAAAAAGTTTAGAGCTGAAGATTTAGAAAAAGTAAATCAGCTTTTAAATATTGCCGATGGTAGCGATTTAGAAGCCGAAACCGTAAATCTTGCAAGAACATTAGAAGGCTCGGTTCGTAATACAGGAATTCATGCCTGCGGCGTCATTATCACACCAGATGATATTACCAAGTTTGTTCCAGTGGCTACGGCTAAGGATTCCGATTTGTATGTCACGCAGTTTGATAATTCGGTTGTGGAATCTGCGGGACTTCTAAAAATGGATTTCTTAGGATTAAAGACCTTAACTTTAATTAAAGACACGGTTAAAATTGTAAAGGCAAAACACGATATTTTACTTGATCCGGATACATTTCCTTTGGATGATGAGAAGACTTATGGGCTTTTTCAAAAAGGAGAAACCGTAGGGGTGTTTCAATATGAATCTCCCGGAATGCAAAAACACCTCAAGGATTTAAAACCAACCGTTTTTGAAGATTTAATCGCAATGAATGCGCTTTATCGTCCAGGACCCATGGAATATATTCCAAGTTTCGTTAGAAGAAAACACGGGGATGAAACTATTGAGTACGATTTACCAGCCATGGAAGAATACCTTAAGGAAACTTATGGTATTACGGTGTATCAGGAGCAAGTGATGTTGTTGTCCCAAAAATTGGCAGGATTTACGAAAGGTGAAGCCGATGTTTTGCGTAAGGCAATGGGTAAAAAGCAAATAGCGGTTCTTGATAAAATGAAACCGAAATTTATTGAGCAAGCCAGTGCCAACGGCCATGACGCTAAAGTTTTAGAAAAAGTTTGGAAAGATTGGGAAGCTTTTGCGAGTTACGCGTTTAATAAATCGCACTCCACATGTTATGCTTGGATTGCTTACCAAACAGCCTATTTAAAAGCCCATTATCCTGCGGAATATATGGCGGCTGTTCTTTCAAATAACATGAACGATATTAAGCAGGTTACCTTTTTTATGGAAGAGTGTAAGCGCATGAAATTACCCGTACTTGGTCCGGATGTAAACGAATCATTTTATAAGTTTTCGGTAAATAAAGATAATGCAGTCCGTTTTGGAATGGGTGCTATAAAAGGTGTCGGCCATGGTGCAGTAATGACTATTGTTGACCACAGAAAAAAAGATGGTCATTATAAGTCTATTTTCGATTTTGCAAAACGCATTGATTTACGAGCAGCCAATAAAAAAGCTTTTGAAAACTTAGCATTAGCGGGAGGTTTTGATGGTTTAGGCGATACACATCGCGCACAATATTTTCATGATGATGGCGATGGGATTACTTTTTTAGAAAAAGCTATCAAATACGGAGCAAAACATCAAGAAAACGAAAATTCTGCGCAAGTCAGTTTGTTTGGAGATGCCAGTGATGTGCAAATTGCGGAACCCCAAGTACCACCTTGTGAAGAGTGGGGGACTATGGAAAAATTGAGTAAAGAACGCGAAGTGGTTGGTATTTATATATCCGGGCATCCGTTGGATGATTTTAGAACGGAAATGAAAACATTTTGTAATGCAACTATAGCCATGTTTAACGATATGGCACCTTACATAAATAGAGAATTGGTGTTTGGTGGTGTGGTAACCGATGTGCAGCACCGGGTAAGTAAACAGGGTAAAGGCTGGGCGCTTTTTACTATTGAAGATTATACCGATAGTTTTGAGTTTAGAATTTTTGGAGAGGAGTATTTAAAGTTCCGACACTTTTTAATGAAGAATAATTTTGTGTTTGTTAAAACCTTTGTGCGTGAAGGTTGGGTAAATAAAGATACAGGCAAAAAGAGCGACCCAAGATTACAGTTTAATAATTTCCAGTTGCTGCACGACATTATGGAAAACTATGCCAAAAAGCTTTCTATACAGGTTGATATTAAAGACTTAAACGAGCAAAAAATAACAGCTTTAAAAGAGTTGCTGCATATGCACCCCGGAAACCAAATGCTTAATTTTCTAGTTTATGATACTAAAGAAAAAATTAAACTGAGTATGCCTAGTAGAAAACAAAAAGTAAAGGTTTGTCAGGAATTGATTAGTGAGTTGGAGGCACAGGATGTTATGTTTAGGTTGAATTGATAAATTCCTGCGGAGGCAGGAATCCCATTACTATGAAAAAGATAATATTCTATCATCTCGTGGCTTTTTAGTTTTAGAAATAATTTTCTTTTTTTCGTCTGAAGAATTATTGAGGGTATTGGTTCCTAGCTACCCAGCTACCGCTAAGCCAATGTCATTAAGTTAAGCAATTTTCATATGGCATCTTTCTGATTCTTGGTGAGTTTTGGTTTTTCTCTTCTGCGATATTTTCCAATATCCCTATTGTTTGACCTACTCCGCTCCCGCTAAGCTCAAGCTTAGTAGCGGCAACAGTAAGAAACGTATTTTCGAAACAAATTAATAATAAGACTTCATTTTACGCCATTAGTTGCACTTTAGGAATGTGGGAAGTTTTGGATAGTGTCATAAAAGTGTTAAAATCTGTATTTTTAATTCCACTCCAATTCATTTCGCTCACTCCAATAGTATTCAGAATTGCTTTTCAATAAACTTAAACTATTTATTTCTTCTTGGGTAAGTTTGAAGTCTAAAGCTTTTAAGTTTTGTTTCAATTGCTTAATGTTTGAAGCGCCACTTAAAACATAATTAGGTTGTAAACTATCTATAACAAAACGAAGGGCTAAAGCATCAATTCCAACGTTATACTTCATAGAGATACTTTTTAATTGATTTGAATATTTGTTATCATTAATTACTCTGCCATTTGCTAATGCTTCTTTAATAATAATAGTTTTGTTAAGCTGTTTTAATATTTTTAAAATTGAAATTGTAGACTGCTCTAAAATATTATAGGTAACTTGAAAACTATCAAACAGCGGTTGGTTATTAATTTCAATTTTTAATGCTTCAGCAATAATATTTTTTTGGTTTGCACCACTTGTTGTAATGCCAATTAGAAGCCCGAATTGTGTTTTAATGTCATGAAGTTTGTTTAAAACTTCTAAGTTTTTAAGAATACCACTTTCAAAAGTAGCAGAATGTACTTGGTATATTTTTAATTTCGGTAAAAGGTTTTTAGAGACTTGCCATTGTTCTTTTAACTTATTAAGTGAATGTTCTTTTATTTCATGTTTACCCTCGTAACCTAATTTCCAATTGGCCACATACGTATATCCCCATTTGGTGCCTAAAATAACATCGGTATGTTTTTTTGTCGTATTCCACTCTTGAAGAAAAGCCTCTCCTTTGCCGTAAGATGGTGCTGTGTCAAAATATCGAATGCCTTTTTGATAAGCTAAATCCAGAACATTAAACGTATTTTGTTTAAAAGCTTCTTCAGATTTATCTATATCGTTATCTGTTCTAATATTTATGTATTCGGGTCGCCCTAATGCCGCTAAACCCAGTCCAATTTTTGTTTCACTCAAAATAAAACGCTTAAAATTATGATGTATAGCGAATGTATTAATAAATGTAAAGTTTAAAAAGTTTTACTTCTTGAATTACGAATTACCATCCAAATAATTACCTAAACTACCCAATTTATCATCCCAGAATTGTTCGTAGAATTTCAACCATTTGGTAACTTCTTGAAGTTCTTTGGGGTTGGCATTACAAAAACGTTCGCGCCCTTGCGATTCAATATTCACTAAACCAGCTTCTGCAAGCGTTTTTATATGTTTAGTGATGCCTTGTCGGCTAATATCAAACTGACCAGATATTTGAGTGATTGATAATGCTGAGGTTGCAATAACCAAGGCGTGAAAAATGTCACGCCTTGTTGGATCTGCAATGGCTTTGAATAGTTTGGTGATTTTATCCTGCATGTACAGTTTCTTTTAAATAGCTTGTTAAACCAGAAATACAATTGTCCCATCCACCATTAAAGCTTTCAAACATGGCTATGGCGGTTTCGTCAGCATAATTTGAAATACCTGAATGTTCTAAATTTAGTTTAGTACCTTCTGAAGTTGAGGTTAACTCCCATTTTACGGTTGTTTCAGTTTTGGTGTCGCCAACTATCCATGTATAGACCAATAGGTATGGATTCGCATGTTGCACTTCGCCGCTAATAACAGTACAGCCTTTTTCGTTTGGAGGTGATGTAAAGGTGTATTTATAGCCTTTTTCGGCTTTAAAATCAGCTGGAATAAACCAGGTTGATATTTCTTCGGCTTTAGAAATGGCGTTCCAGACCTTGTCGATTGAATGATTAAATAGGATTTCTTTTTTGATAATGTCTTTCATAAGTTCTAATTTTATTGATTTTTGAATTGTCTTATGTAATTCGCTATTAAGCATCACATCTAATTCGGTGATTCTTTTTTGCTCATTTCATAATTGTTCGATTTTTAATTAATATGCAACTTTATAGTTGCTAAATTATATAAACTATTTTAAATATGCAACTTTTTGGTTGCTTAATTAAATTTTGATAGAAGTTCTGCATTGCGCAAGGGATAGCAGCGGCATCCTTTTTGTGCTTAACTATAATTTAGTTTTGAAGCTCATTTTAAGATATGTGGAAAATACTTGATGAGATACTGAAACAAGTTCAGCACAGAAAGATATAGCGAATAGCCCGACATTTTGTTTAAAATGATGCGCCCAAAAACCATTAAATAAGTCAATACAATATAGGTATAAGCAAAACAAATTGTATGTGTGTAAGCATTAGAGAAAATTTTGACTAATTTTGTGTTATTAAAATAGTTTAAGAACAGAATTTAAATTTAAAATATAAATATTATGGCATTAGAAATTACAGATGCGACGTTTGAAGAAACGGTATTGAAGAGTGAAAAACCAGTTTTAGTTGATTTTTGGGCAGCTTGGTGCGGGCCATGTAGAATGGTAGGACCAATTATTGAGCAAATTAGTGATGAATATGATGGTAAAGCCGTTGTTGGTAAGGTAGATGTAGATGCTAACCAAGAGTTTGCGGCTAAATACGGTGTGCGTAACATACCTACTGTTTTGGTTTTTCAGAACGGTGAGGTTGTTGGAAGACAAGTGGGTGTAGCACCTAAAAATGCATATACTGAAGCTATAGACGCACTTTTATAATAGATACTTGAAAAGAAAAATGAAAAGGTTTGCTGTAATGGCAAACCTTTTTTTATTTTAGATGAAACATCCATAACTAAATTTTGATATTTAAGGAATGATTAAATGGATGCTACATAGCTTGCCCCGATAAAAATCGGGGTGACCAATAAGAAAACAATAGATTTAACACATGAAACTAAAATTAACAAATTTAAAAAGTACATTTACAGCATGTGCTTTTTAGGATTTTTAATGAGCGCGAAGTGGTTTCGTTTAATCTCAGTTTTATAATTAAAGTGACAATAATTTTAAAAAATTTAAATAATTATGAGTGAAAATAAAGTTCAGAATGCTATTGATAGTAAACTAATTGAGGAACGCAAAGTGTTTTTGTGGGGTCAGGTAGATGATGATTCGGCAAAACATGTCATTGATCGTTTGATGTATTTAGATGCTTTGGAAACTAAGGATATTCATTTATATGTAAACAGCCCAGGGGGTTATGTAACTTCTGGTTTTGCTATTTATGATTGTATGAAATCTTTAAAGAGTGATGTATCTACTATATGTACGGGGTTTGCTGCTTCTATGGGTTCTATTATATTATCGGCGGGTAAAAAAGGAAAACGTTTTATACAACCTCATGCACGTGTGATGATTCACCAACCTAGTGGAGGCGCTCGTGGACAAGCTAGTGATATTGAAATAACGGCTAAAGAGATTGTGAAAACGAAAGAATTAAGTGCTCAAATTTTAGCGGATAATTGTGGGCAAAGTTTTGAAAAAATCATCAAAGATTTTAATCGTGACCATTGGATGGGAGCTGAAGAATCTGTTGAATATGGTATTGTTGATAAGATAGCCCCCTAAACAAGCCCCCTAGCCCCCGAAGGGGGAATGCCACTGTTGTGGAATGTGGATTACGGGTTATTAAAATGAATTTTTAAATATTAAACGATAAACTTTTACCTCATGAGTTTTCCTCCCCTTTGGGGAGGTTAGGAGGGGAATAAACTTCTCCCCTTCGGGGAGATTAAGAGGGGATGAATTTACAGCAGGAACTAAATAAAGTTAGTGGGTTTAAAAACCTTGAATTGCTTGCAAAACAGGTGGTTGAAGGTTTTATTGCTGGGATGCATAAAAGTCCGTTTCATGGTTTTTCTGCTGAATTTGCGGAACATAAAATTTATAATCAAGGGGAAAGCACACGTCATATAGACTGGAAGTTGTTTGCCAAAACAGATAAACTTTACACAAAGCGTTATGATGATGAAACCAATTTACGCTGCCATATCATTTTAGATAATAGCAGTTCGATGCATTACCCAAAACAGGATACTTTTTCTATTAAAAGTTTAAATAAAATTGGGTTCTCGGTTTTGGCTTCAGCATCTTTAATGCATATTTTAAAAAAGCAACGTGATGCCGTAGGTTTAAGTATTTACAGTGACAATTATGATTATTACGCTCCAGAAAAGGGTAGTGAGCGTCATCATCAAATGCTACTCAATCATTTAAGTGATGCTGTGGTTTCAAAGTCAATCCATAAACAAACCGAAACTTATAAATATTTACATGAGATTGCTGAAAAGATACATAGGCGGTCTATGATTTTTTTGTTTACTGATATGTTTCAAACCTCTGAAGATGATGTTAAGTTATTTGAAGCTTTACGTCATTTAAAATATAATAAACATGAAGTTATTTTATTTCATGTTATTGATAAAGAGAAAGAACTAAAATTCGATTTTGATAATAAGCCTAAGCGCTTTATAGATGTTGAAACAGGTGAGTATATTAATTTGTATGCTGACAGTGTAAAAGAAAATTACAGTAAAGCTGTTAATGTGTATTTTGCTGCATTACGCTTAAAATGTGCACAGTACAAGATTAAATATGTTGAAGCAGATATTAATAAAGATTTTAATACTATACTCACAACATATATGGTGGAACGCCAAAAATTTGTTTGATCGCCTCCTAACCTCCCCAGAGGGGAGGAACTTGTTTTTATAGTAATTTCAATTAAGAAATAGAGTGCTAATCAAATCTTATTAAAAAAATACAAAAAAGGTTTGACATATAAAAAAAGGCATGTATATTTGCACCCGCCTGAACGATTTAAAAGAGTATTTTAGTCGGGCAGGACCGCAATAATGCAACGGTCTGGTAGTTCAGTTGGTTAGAATGTCGCCCTGTCA
>CAXBID010000112.1:0-11453 GCA_963975495.1 uncultured Flavobacteriaceae bacterium
AAAATTAAACACCGTTTTAGTCATATCGAAATGAGGAACGATTGAGACATCGCATGATTCTTTGGAGACCCTTAATATCGTTATGTGATTTCTCCTAGCGTCGAAATGACCTTAATACTAAAATTAAACACCGTTTTAGTCATATCGAAATGAGGAACGATTGAGACATCGCATTAAAAAACCTGATTGTTTAATGTTTCCCAATTAGGATTAAAATCTGAAATAAGTTTATTTTTCTTTTCCCGTCGCCATTTTTTTAATTCTTTTTCTCTTAAAATCCCTTGTCTAGGAAATTCGTAGGTTTCATAATAAACCAAATAAATGCAATTATATTTGCCCGCAAAAGATTTTTTTGAATTTTGACTATCGAAATAATGTTGCGATAATCTATTCTGAATATTATTGGCAAAACCTATATATAAGGTTGTTCGGTATTTATTTGTTGTGATGTAAACGAAGAAACGATGTTGCATAAATAGTTTTTTTTTCTGTTATGTGATTTCTCCTAACGTCGAAATGATTTTAATACTAAAAACTAAACACGTTTTAGTCATATCGAAATGAGGAACGATTGAGACATCGCATGATTCTTTGGGAGACCCTTACTATCGTTATGTGATTTCTCCTAGCGTCGAAATGACTCAATTTTGTAATTGACTACTTTAAAATTAACTTAATATGGGTAATTTATTATAAGCGTTACACCTTCATCCAGCTTTGAATTCAATTCCAAATCCGCGTTAATTAAAGCAGCCCTACTTTTCATATTTATTAATCCCGAACCTTTTTCAACGTTTTTAATATCAAATCCTTTGCCATCATCTTTAGCTATAATGATCAAGTTCTCTTTTTGATAATCTAAAGAAATATCTAAGTTTTTAGCTTCAGAATATTTAACGGAATTTGATAAAAACTCCTGAAGAATTCTAAATAGAATGATTTCGTGCTTTCTATTGACGAATTCAACTTTATCGCCTTCTATTTTTAATTCAGCTGAATCGAACTTCATCTTTTTTAAGCGATTCAATTCATTGATAATCGATTTTTCAAATCCATTATTTAAAACCACTTCATTATTTAAGGTTTTTGAAAGGGCACGGACTTCGGATAAACTTTCTTTTAAAGCTTCACTAGTGTCCTTAAATTTATCCTTAATATCATCAGTAACCTGCATTTTCAAAATGCTTAATTGCATATTAGCAAAGGATAACAACTGACCAATATTATCGTGCAACTCCCAACCAATGTTTTTAAGTGTTTGTTCTTGAGTTTCGGTTTGTGCCAGCGTTATTTCTTCTTCAAAAGCCTGCTGTTGTTTAATTCTATCTAAAAGCAATTTATTTTTTCGCTTTTGAAAAACAATAAAAAACATAATAACCAATGATGTTACAATAACCAAAACGGCAATCATATACACCAATAAATAACGCTCTGAAGCTGTACTCGCTAATCGTTCTCCGGTTTGCACCATATTAAAGCAAAGGTAAAAGTTAAATACATAAGTATATTAGCAAATAAGTAAATATGTCGTCTTAAATGAATGTAAACAATATCTCTATATTCACCATAAATATCATAAAATACAATTGGTGTAATAATTAACCACCAAATAAAAATAGCTGCACTGATATAGAAATTAATGGATTTATAGAAGGTCAAAATTTTATCAGTCTGTAAAACCTCGAAAAAATAAAAAGCGGTGCACATAAATATAATTACAGCACCCATAATACTAATGATTGGAAAAAACCTTAAAAAAAACAAATCCCAATTTATGAGAATGTAAATAACAGAAATAGTAAAAAAAACAAAACCAGAATATTTAATTATATTTTTAAATACTTCAGTTTTTAATATTTTGTTATAGTAAAAAACGAAAAACAAAATAGCCCCTATTTTCCAATACAATGTTGTCCACCAATAATTCTTCTCAAAAACAGTACCTTCCAAAAAACTAAGAATGCCATTGTTTCTAATAAACCTATTGTGTAAATTAATCAAATCACCAATAGAAAGGTAGCAAAGAAAAAAAACAAAATGTTTAGCAGCTGTATATTTATACTTTTTAAAAAGCAAAATGCCAGTTACAGCTGCTAAGATTTCAATAATATTAGTGAGTAAATTATTATTTTTAATAAAAAATTCTTCCACTTATTTTAATCCTCATAATCATCTGGCCCACCGTTACCTTCATTTAGTGGTGGTACAGGTATAGTTCCGTTTCCAGGAGGTAAAAATAGATTTAAACTACTAGCTTGGGATTTGGCTTTTTTACCTGTTGGTACAATAAACATGGTGGTTAAATCTTTTTTGGTTTGTCCCGCATTTTTGCCATAAACACCTAAATATACACGAATACCTGTCATATCATACTTTATACTATCAGAATAATGTTTAGCATAAGCTAAATAGTCATTTATATCCTCTAAAGACCAAGATACCCAACGATCATCTTGATTTCTTCCTTGTTGTTTTGCTGCGGAATCTACAGCGGCTTTTCTGAAATCTGTCCAATTCTTATTTAATACTTTTGCCTGTTTAATAGAAATAACGCCTTTTGGTTTAACAATTTTAGTATCCACTTCCATATCAATTTGACGTGGGCAAAAATAATAGGTTAATACAGCTCCAATAATAAATCCGAGAATAATATAGCTTAATTTTTTCATGTCTTAAAAAAGTTTTTGGTTAATAATAGCTTGGTCTAAAATAGTAAAAAGATTTAATTTCCGTAAGATTATATGTCGGAAAATTAAAATTCGTCGATAAATTATGCTGGAAATCCAAGCATATCTCCCATGCCAACCGTAAATAACCAGCTACCATAAATAGCGTGTTCAATTGATACTAAGAGCGTTGACTTGTTTCTTTTATAAGTGAAAGCAAATATTAACCCGCCTAAAAAAGTTAGTATTATTACTAATGTGTTTTTGAAAAATAGGTGAGCTAAAGTGAATACTACAGCATTTATAAAAATAAAAAGTTTTATGTTTGGAATTAAAGATTGATAACGTTGAAAATAGAATGTTCTATAAATTAATTCTTGAGGGTAAACGGAAAATAAACTGTAAACAAAGAGTATAAAAATCCAAAGTTTTGGCTTATTAAGCAATATATTAAAAAGCGCATCTTTATTCGTTATCCAAACAAAAAGCGTCGTTAGGATCATAATAACAAAAAGTTTTATTACTATTTCTTTCCAAAAGCGTTTCCATCTTATATTTTTTGAAACTTTGAATGATAGCTTTTCAATTTTAAGTAAAACATAGATAACGTATATGAACCCAAGAAACCCAATAATCAATTTAATCCAAGGTGAAAAATTAATCGAGAAACTAACAGGCACCAAAATGAAAATGATAAAAAACTCGGATAACTTATATAATGTTGAATTCATTATGAACTAATTTAAAAAGTAATAGCTGTAGCGTATTTCACTTCGTTAATTACAAACATACTATGTGTACTACCAATATGGTTAATTGTAGTTAACTTTTCTACCATAAACTCTCTAAATGCAGCCATATCTTTTACTAAAACTTTTAGTAAATAATCGTAATCTCCACTAACATGATAACACTCTAATACTTCATTTAAATTAGCGACTTCTTTTTCAAATTTAACAACATAATCTTGGGCGTGTTGCACAAGTTTAATATGACAAAAAACAACAAAATCCCTATCAATTTTTTCTTTATTAACTATGGCTACATAATTTTCAATAAATCCTGCTTTTTCAAGCTTCTTTATACGTTCATATACAGCCGTAACAGACAGGTTTAATTTATTGGAAAGTTCTTTATTGGTCTGTTTACTGTCCTGTTGTAAAAACTCTAATAATTTTTTATCCGTGGCATCAAATATCATAATTGAAAAATTTTCTTAAAAACCTACTGCAGCGAGCAATTTACTATATATAAATCTATAATTTAATATAAATATAGTTTTATTTTCTAATTATAATACATTGTATTGTTTTTTATTCTAATTATGTCGAATTTTGATTTAAACAAAACTCAAAACCATGGCTTTTAAACCTGCTAATAATATACAAGATTTACAATACTTTGGAGAATTTGGAGGTGTAAATCCGTCCATATCCGATTCATCAACCTACACGTTTCTTTCTGCTAAAACCATGTTTGATACTTTTGAAGGAAATGCTGATGGTTGCTATTTGTACTCGCGCCATTCTTCACCTTCCAATTTATATTTAGGCGAAGCTTTAGCTGCTATGGAAGGCACAGAAACTGCAAATGTGTCAGCCTCTGGTATGGGAGCCATTACCCCAGTTTTATTACAATTATGTGATGCAGGCGACCATATTATTTCCAGCAGAACGATTTACGGAGGCACCTATGCGTTTTTGAAAAACTTTGCACCACGTTTTAATATTGAAACGGCTTTTGTTGATATTACCAATTTGGAAATTGTTGAAGCTGCAATAACTAAACGCACAAAGGTTTTGTACTGCGAATCGGTGAGCAATCCGCTATTAGAAGTTGCAGACATAAAAGGTTTATCAACAATTGCTAAAAAGCACAACCTAAAACTTGTTGTAGATAATACGTTTTCACCCTTATCCATTTCACCAGTGGTTTATGGCGCTGATGTGGTAATACATAGTCTGACCAAATTTATAAATGGTTCAAGTGATACCGTTGGTGGTGTAGTTTGTGGAACACAAGAGTTTATAAATGACTTACGAAATGTAAATAATGGCGCTTCTATGCTATTAGGATCTACTATGGATAGTTTACGGGCTGCTTCCGTTTTAAAAAACTTAAGAACCTTACATATTAGAATGCAGCAACACAGTAAAAATGGGTTGTTTTTAGCTGAAAAATTTGAAACTGATGGTTTAAAAACAGTATATCCAGGTTTAAAATCGCATCCATCCCATAAACTATTTAAAAGCATGATGAATGAGCAGTATGGTTATGGAGGCATGTTGACTATTGATGTAGGTTCTCTAGAAAAAGCAAACGAACTGATGGAATTGATGCAAAATGAAAATTTGGGGTATTTAGCAGTAAGTTTAGGATTTTACAAAACCTTGTTTTCAGCTCCCGGAAGTTCCACATCATCTGAGATTCCTGAGGAAGAACAAAAAGCGATGGGATTAAGTGATGGTTTAATTCGCTTTTCAATTGGTTTAGATGCTGATATTGAACGCACTTATTCGACAATGCGAAAGTGCATGATTGAAATTGGTGTTTTAAAATGAAGACTGACCGAAGACTGAAGACCGAAGACTGAAGACTGCCTACTGATAACTGAAGACTGAAGACTGCCTACTGATAACTGAAGACTACACCCCTTTAATACGTTCCCATAAATCTGTCATGACGGTTTGCATATCATCAGTATTTGGCTTAAAAGGCTTCATATTAAGTCTGCCGTTTTCTTTATACAATAACATTCTAAACACAGATGAATTCGGGTCGGTTTCATCTAAAAGTGGATAACGTAAATCATTGTATTGATATTCATTATCTCCTATTTTATAAATACTGTAATACTGATTGCTAAACCATGCTAAATCCTTTACATCTTGAAATTCTTCTGGCTTTAAATCACGTTGTTTTGGTAACTCTATAAAATTTGAAAATCTATTTTTTGTATCAAATAAAGAATAGTTGGCTACATAATAAGCGTTATCTGTTTCAGCAATACCGTACCAAAGAATATTGTTTAATATTGTTGGTTGGCTTGAATAACGTGCGTAATTCACGCCATTTTCCTTTAATGATTTCCTAAAAATAGAATCGATGTAAAGTTTATTTCCTAAAGTAAACAACATATAAACAGAGCTTATGCCTAAACCTAATTTCAGCCAAAGTTTTCTTCTATTAGATTGTCGTTTAAAAAACATTAAAACAATCATACAAATTAAAAATGGCAATGTATAAGCAGGATCTGCTACTGCAATATTATTTAATGCTACTCGATAATTAGAAAAAGGCGCAAATAATTGCGTCCCATAAGGCGTAAAACAATCTAAAATGGGATGTGTGAATAACGACCAAAAAAATAAAAGGATCCAATCTTTTTGTGTTGTAATATGTAAGCGTTTTCCAGAATTATACAATTTAAAAACCAACCAACCCAAAATAAATGCTGCTATAATTGCAAAGAAAATAGAATGCATAAATCCGCGATGAAACAACATCGCATCAATTTCATTTCCATAAAGCCAACTACCTACAAAAACATCCAAATCTGGAATAGTACCACCAATAGCTCCAAAAAGCAATGCTTTATTCCCAATCTTTTTTCCTAAAATAGCTTCACCACAGGCTGCTCCTAAAACAATTTGGGTTAACGAATCCATTTATAATTTTAAAATGAAATGCAAATGTAAGCAACTCAAGGCATTTGCATAACTTTAATGAAAATCGTAACATTACGTACAAAAAATTACATGAAGAGCCAAGATATAAAACCCAGATTACCACAAGATGAGCACATAGTTGAAAATAAAGAACTTAATATTTGGGAAGCCTTGATTCCTGTAATCATCTTAATTGGTTTATTGGCTTATAATATCTTTTTTATTGAAGACCAAGAATGGTTTGGTACTTATACAAATCAAATTATTTTACTCATAGGTGGTTTTATAGCTGTAATTGTTGGCTTTTTTAATAAAGTATCATTTTCTTCCATACTTACTGAAGTTTGGGAGAACTTAAGAAGCGTTTTTATCCCAGTATTAATTCTACTCTTAGTTGGTGCATTAGCCGGTACTTGGTTAGTAAGCGGAGTAATTCCAGCAATGATTTATTATGGTTTACAAGTTCTAAATCCGAGTATATTTTTACCAGCATGTGTTATTATTTCTTCTATAATATCCATAGCAACAGGAAGTTCTTGGACCACTTCTGCTACTGTAGGTATAGCTTTAATTGGTATTGGATCCGCTTTAGGCATAAACACAGGAATGATTGCTGGTGCAGTAATATCCGGAGCATACTTTGGCGATAAAATGTCGCCACTAAGCGACACAACAAACTTAGCCCCTGCAATTGCTGGAACTGATTTGTTTACGCATATTAGATATATGACTATTACAACAGTACCAACAATTGTAGTTACCCTTATTGTTTTTGCCATATTAAGTGCTTTCGGGGAAACTTCGGGTGATGTTGATATTACTTATCTGTTAAGTTCTATTAAAACTACATTTAATATTACACCTTGGCTATTTTTAGTACCTCTTGCAGTAATAGCACTTATTCTATTAAAAACTAAACCTCTTATTGCGTTAAGTACAGGTGTTATTTTTGCTATTATTTTTGCTTTTATTTTTCAGCCAGAATTATTAACGCGCTTAGGAGATACAAAGTTTGGCCCTATAATGACATCCATATTAACCGAAACCCAAATAGAAACAGATAATGAAAAATTATATGAGCTATTTTCCGCAGGCGGAATGGAAGGTATGCTTTGGACTATCTATCTAATTGTTTCTGCTATGATTTTTGGAGGTATCATGGATGGTATTGGGGCTTTAGCCAGAATAACCAAGTCGTTATTAGCTATAGCATCTTCTGTATTTGGCTTATTTGCCAGCACCGTTGTTAGTAGTTTCGGATTAAACGTGATTGCGTCAGATCAGTATTTAGCCATTGTAATACCTGGCAAAATGTTTAAACAAGCCTTTGATGATAAAGGTTTAGCCCCTGAAAACTTGAGTAGAACACTAGAAGATTCAGGAACAGTTACATCGGTATTAATTCCGTGGAATGGTTGTGGTGCCTATCAATCTAGTGTTCTGGGAGTTAGTGTAGCCGATTATTTTATATATGCCATATTCAACTGGTTAAGTCCGTTTACTACATTACTTTTTGCTGCTTTCAAAATTAAAATAAAAGAGTTAGCAACACCTAAATAGGTTTCATACCATAAATTCACTATATCTTAACAAGTTCGCAATTTTAAAGGTCAAATTTTGAGCAATTGATAAAAAATGACCCTCTTTTTTTATGCGATATCCTAGCCCTATCTACTCATAAGATTTTACAATTAAGTCAGGTTTTTTAAGGTTCAGAACATATCTAAATTTGTCCCAATAAAGTCTAACATTAAAAAAATTAAAATATGTCATTAGTAGGAAAAAAATTTCCAGATTTAAATGTAAATGCCATCAACGCCATGGGCGATACGTTTAAATTAAATGTATTAGAAGAAGCTATAAATAACAAGAAAAAAGTATTATTATTCTGGTATCCAAAAGATTTCACTTTTGTTTGTCCTACGGAATTACATGCCTTTCAAGCCGCTTTGCCAGAATTTAAAAAAAGAAACACGGTTGTAATTGGTGCGTCCTGCGATACTGCCGAGGTACATTTTGCATGGTTAAGCACCGCAAAAGATAACGGCGGTATTGAAGGTGTAACGTACCCGATTTTAGCAGATTCAAACAGAAACCTAGCCTCAACTTTAGGTGTTTTAGATATCACAAATGAAACTTACAACGAAGAGACTGGAATTGTTACTGTTGAAGGCGACAACGTAACTTATAGAGCTACTTATATTATTGATGAAGAAGGTACAGTACAACATGAAAGCATTAATAATATGCCTTTAGGCAGAAATGTTCAAGAATATTTACGTATTGTAGATGCTTTAACACACGTGCAAGAAAAAGGTGAAGTTTGTCCTGCAAACTGGGAAGAAGGTAAAGATGCTATGAATGCGGATAGAACTGGTGTTGCTGAATATTTGGCAGCTCATGTAAACTAGGAATAGAAATTCCAAATTATAAAATCCAAATTCCAAAACAGCAATGCTAGATTTTTGGGATTTGGAATTTTAATATTGAAAATTTAAGAATTATGGTTAAAGAACTAAACGAAGATAATTTACAAAGCCTTGTAGATAAAAATGATACAGTTGTAGTACAGTACTCAGCTGGTTGGTGCGGTAATTGCCGAATTATGAAACCGAAATTTAAAAAGTTAGCTTCAGAAAATGAAAACATCAAGTTTATTATTGCTGATGCGGAAAAATTTCCAGAGTCTAGAAAACTAGCAACTGTTGATAATTTACCAACCTTTGCTACTTTTAAAAAAGGGGAATTTGTAAATCAAGTTCAAACCAATAAGTTTGATGTTTTAAAAGAACTTGTTGAAGAAGTTGTTTAATGGGATTTCCGCCCCTGTCGGCCGACAGGCAGGTTCGCGGAAATGAAAAAATATTAATAAAAAATTAGTTTCTTCCCTTAGGGAAGACGGAAGAAGGGAATGAAGTTACCAGTAATTAAACATCTTACACAATTTATTGAAGAGAATGATGAAGATTTTCTAGTTGAAACTCTTGAAACTCTTGAGAACTTAACTGAAGTACCATCATTAAAAGATGAAGAACTTGATGTAATAGGAGAACTTATTTCCAATATGTATGGCGCTCTTGAAGTCAATAAAATGACAAAAGACGGCACACCAAAAAAGGAAGCCTTAAATATATTTATACAACGCGTTATGGGTTCCATTGATAATTAATAGAAAAAGAAAAAGTATTGCGAATTTTAAAACCACTTTGTGAAAACAGGGTGGTTTTTTATTTGAATTTGAACTTGTAAAAAATTTCGGTTACATTCGTTTAGCAGTAGATATAAATCATTAAGACGGTTTCATATCAAGTCGTTGGAAACAATACTGGAAAACCATCTTTTCATTAAAATTCTGTAACAATATTTGAATTTAGTACACTAATTAGTTAACTTTGTCGTGTGATAAGAAAAGTAGTTGCGTACGGAAAACATTTTCCAGAGTTTTTTAAAGCTCAAGACGAAAAGATTAAGGAAAAGATAGGATATGTTTTGGACTTGGTTCGATTTGAAATACAAGTCCCGAAAAAATTCTTTAAGTACCTCGAAAATATTGATGGAATTTATGAAGTACGTGTGATTACAACTTTTAAAAGTATTCGGATTTTATGCTTTTTCGATGATGGTAATTTGGTTATACTTGCAAACGCTTTCGTGAAAAAGACTCAAAAGACACCGAGAAAAGACATTAAACTTGCGAAAAAATTGAAAAAAAATATATAAAAGAAAAAAATAACTGATATGAAAAATATAACTGATTTTGAGGATATCCTCATTGGAACATACGGAAAAAAAGGAACTGAAAAACGTGATAAATATGATGCTGATTCTCTTGCATTCCGACTTGGAGTAATGCTAAAAGAGGCTCGAAAAGAGGCCAATATGACCCAAGAGGAACTTGCCGAAAGAACCGGAACGAAAAAAAGTTATATTTCTCGAATCGAACGTGGATTGAGTGACATTCAAGTTTCTACTTACTATAAGTTGATTGAATTGGGTCTTGGTAAACAACTAAATATTGAAATAGCATAACGCAGGAAGTACTGTGAGCAACACCGTAAATAATTGCTATTTTAGGCTTAACCAAAGCTAATTGCTTGTTTTGCTGCGCCTGATTTTCCTGCGGAAAATCCTCGCACACAAAACCGGACTATTCTTATACGAGACCGTTAGCCACCAGCAAAAAAAATCGAGATAAGATTAAAATTACGTAATAAATTATTAAATTTGTACGTAAAACATATCTTATGGACAAAAAACTCACATTAAGTTTGGATAAAACAATTATCGAAAGAGCTAAAAATTATGCTAAATCGAATAATATTAGTTTGTCGAAACTTATCGAATCATATTTGACAACACTCACTAAACGTAAAAGAAATTCAGCTGAAATAACGCCTCTAGTGGAAAGTTTAAGTGGTGTAATATCGCTTGATAAAGGTTTTGATGCAAAAGATGCTTATACTGATTATTTAATTGAGAAATACAAATGAGCAGATTACTAGTTGACACTAATATTGTCATAGACCTTCTATCGAAAAGAGAAGAATTCTATTATGAGGCTGCCGATTTATTTTCTCGTGCGGACAAAAAAGAATTAGAACTAACAATCTCATCCTTAACGTTTGCTAACACGAATTATATTCTAACAAAACTAAAATCCGCAAAAGAGGCACGAGAAATATTAAGAAAATTTAAAGTGCTTGTAGAGTTATTGAGTTTAGATGATAAAATAACTGAATTAGCTTTGAGTGATGACAATTTTCCAGATTTTGAGGATGGACTACAGTACTACTCTGCTATCGAAAATCAAATTGATGTAATTATCACGCGGAATAAAAAGGACTTTAAAAACTCAAAAATCCCAGTTTTAACTGCGAAAGAATTTTTAGCTCGGAAATAATGCCAGTTGCTAACGGAGTATAAACGCAATACGGGAGTTGTTGCCAGCCCAAAAGTTTGGGCATATTTGGTGGAATACCGCCAAAACCTTGTTTTGGCTAATTGCTCAACCGAATGGACACTGCGTGTTTTTACCCGTACTGCACCTATACATATATACGTTAAACGAAAAATTAAAAAACAAACCAAATATTATGAAAAAATCACTATTCTTAATCTT
>CAXBID010000113.1:0-11370 GCA_963975495.1 uncultured Flavobacteriaceae bacterium
TCAGCAGATTTACAGTCTGCCCTCGTTGGCCGCTTGAGTATCTCCCCAAAACTGATCGCAAATATAATAGGGTTCTTTAATTCTGCAAAAGAAAAACAGAATAACTTCTTGACAAAAAAAGCCATTCTTAAAATATTCAAAAAGGTTTAGTTTATATATATAAATTCAATCAACAGATTGAGATTGCCACGATATTAATAGCAATGAAGTTTCATTTTATATCTCGTATCGAATTCTGAACGTTAAAAATCGTGGTTGAATGAAATATTCTGAAGCAAAAACAGATATATTATTATTTCCGTTTCGTATTTGCGATTGCGTATTTAAAAGGTTTGTTGCTTTCAATTGATATTCCCATTTAGAATCTTTGTCTTTCCTGTAAGATAATGAGGCATCCCAAATTTCAAAGGTTTGTGTTTCTCCATTAGGATTACTCTGGCTATTATAACTGTAATTGGTTAAAAACGTTAGCGATTTCCAAATATATGCGTCAAACTCAACTGATGGCGCATTTGTAATAAATGTGGTTGTTCTGCCACCTTGTTTATTATCATTTACGCTGTATCGATAAGAAATTTCAAAATTTGGTGCTTCTCTAAAATTTGAACGAATTTCTGGTGTATATGTTTGTCTGTAGCTTTCATTTACAGATCGATTTCCTTGAATAAACTGATTGAATTTACTGTAATTGAAATTGGCGTTTAAGCTGCCTCGAAATTTACCGAATGTACGTTGAACACGCCCAAAAGAAGACACACTTTCATCGGCAAATTCAGAATTAAAAAACCTGTTGGTTCTAATAACGCTTTCAAAATCTGATAAAGAACGTATTTGATTCATTGAGTTTGTATAGTTTACTGAAGCAAAAACATTGGTATAATTAAATAAATTAAAACTTCTATAAAATAAACTCACGTTGTTTGATAGTGCATTTTCTAATTCTGGATTACCAATTTGTATGCTATTAAAGTTATTTAAAACAATACCTCTAGCTAAATTTGTTACATCGGTAAACTGATTTCGCATGTTATATCTTAAAGTTAGACTTTCACTTTTTTTGAATTGAATGCGCGTTTCAAAATCTGGTAACACCCTAAAAAAGTTATCGGTATAATCAACACCAAATTGGTTATTACTATTGCCATAAGCATGGAAAGAAACCCCTGGTGTAAAGGTGAATTTGCCTAATTTTAAAGTATAATGTGCTCCTAAATAAATATCGCTAAAATTATATTGGGTATCATTTATATCCAATCCATCATTAAATGTTGGTGTAGGATTTAAAGTTGAATTATTATCTAAGATTTGAAAAATATTAGAGTTAAAATCCTGTCGACTAACTAGAGCACCAAGCGTAAAATTAATATTGCTTCTACCATTTAATATATTCCAATAATCAACTTTAGCATCCAATTGATTGGATTTAACACGCCTGTCTTGGTTTACATCATACCCCATTTGATTCGGGTCTAATCCCAAATTATCTGCTGTATTTCCATAACCTGCTTTATCCTCTATAAACGCATTGTAAAACGGATCTTCATCTTGCAATAAATGTTGTGCCTCAAACGCAAAAATGTTATTCTCGTTTAGTGTGTAATAGTAATTTATATTTTGATTAATACTATATGGCGTGTTTTCTTCAAGCTGAATGGTATTACCAACAACAGATGAAAACAAAGTTCTGTCTTGAGATTCTTTAGTTACTCTCGCTAAAACATCATAATCTAATTGGTTGTTTACATTAGGTTTGTAAGCAGCACTTAATTTTAATAAACCAATATCGCTTCGTTGCTTAGTAGTTTCGTTTGTTTCCTCATCTGGAATACCTAAATCTGGGTTGGTATATTGCACAAAACTATTTTCTCTTAAATTTACCCGACTACTATTAAAAATGGCAAAACCACTTAAATCTAGAGCCTTATTGGGCGAATAGCTAAAGTTAGTTGCTCCTAACTTATTTTCAATATTTTGAGCTCTATTATTTTGAGTTGCCAAAAACCCTAAGTTATTACTTCCTAGGTTTAGAGTTGTTCCGCTACCTCTACTTGGTGCTCTAAAACCCCCACCAAAATTTTGTAAATCCCTTCTTGATAAAGCGGGCTCGCCTGTATTATTTAAATCGCCTATAACATTTATACTATAGTCTGGACTGTAGTAAAACAACTTGGGTTGAGCTATATACAATTCATTATCGGTTGATGCACCACCACCAACGGTAACATTACCAAACCAAAAGTTCTTTTTACCTTCTTTTAGTTTTATGTTAATGGCGTAATTATCTTGATTATTACTAACACTACTTAATTGTCCTACCTCAGCATAATTTTTTAAAACCTGAACCTTATCGACTGCATTTGATGGGATATTTTTTGTTGCTAACTTGGTATCGCCATCAAAAAAATCTTTTCCATCCACCATAAGTTTATTAACACGTTGCCCCTCAACTTCAATTTGTCCGTCGTCATTAATTTCAACACCAGGTAATTTCTTTAAAACATCTTCGAGCTTTCTTTCAGTTCCATTTGTAAAAGAATCTGCATTATAAACAAGCGTATCGCCTTTTATAGTTACTGGCATTTCATAGGTTAACTCTACAGCATCTAGAGCATTATCTGCTGTAAGCGTAATATCCTTTAATAAGTTATCTTGACCAGTTTCAATAATCTCTTCAAAGGTTTTCATACCGATGTAACTTACTTGAAGTTTGTACTTGGAATTCTTTTCTAAAGACAATAAATACTTGCCTTTATCATTAGTTATGCCGTAAGACTCAAGTTTATTTGTTTCTTGATTTATAGCTATAACGTTAGCCAATTCTAAGGGTTCTCCAATGCTATCTTTAACTACACCTTGCATTTTTACCTGACTATAGATTAAGTTGCAAAAGCAAAATAGCACTACAAAAGTTAGTTTATTCATATTATTTGTTAGCATGTATTTGAATGTAAGTGCTATTAGAAACCACCCGTACTATCTTCTTCTTCCGCCGCGATTTTCTCTAAATTCTTGCATTTTTTTGGTTATTATCGCTTGGTATTCTTTTTTTGTTACTTCAGTACCTTTATTGGGCATTTTAATTTCTGTTTTTTCCTCGGGATTTAATACAATTTTAGAACAAAGCATCACTGTATTTCCAGAACTTACTTCGAGTATTAATCCTGGTAATCCCCAAAATTCCAACGGGCCAAGGCTTACTGGGATTTGAGGCGAATACCACGCTGTAACTTCAGTCATATCAACGTCGTCTGTTTTTGAATCATTCTCCCTTAAACTACCCCATGAAAACGACCACCATTCTAAATCTGCACTGGGGACCTTACAAGTTGCTTTAAAACATGTGTAATTGCCTATTTGCTTAGTTTCAGAACCCATAACCCAATCAAAAGACATCAAACTATCTTTAACTAAAAATCGTTTTCCGTAAAACTCTTGGTTTTGAACTAAAGCATTTTGTTTTACATTTTTATATAATTCCCCTGGTGTGAAATTTTTTCCCCAACTATCTGTTGCACCAGAAATAGCATCCAATTTTTCAATTTCATCATAAACCGATTCCTCTTTGTTGAAGGTTAAAACATAGGTTTTTTCCAATCTATTTTTTAAACGTTCATAAACTTGTTTTTTTTGTGCTTCACTCATTTTCGCACCCCAATTACCAAGTTCCATGGTCGTTTTCTTGTAGTAATAAGCTTTTCCTTGAAAATCTTGCGCATGTAGCGACATGGATAAAAAGAAAATTAACGAGGCGATTACTAATTTGTTGAATACTGTTTTCATTGCTAGTAAATTAAATAATTATATTTGTTTAACAAAAGTACAAAATAATTAAACAACAGGAATCGTTATTTAAACCCAGGCCCTTTTAAAAAAAACAAAACATTAAATTAGTTTGAATTTATCTTGGTCTACCACCTCCAGGTCTACCATTATCTCTTCCTCTGCTATTTCTAAACTCTTCCATTTTCTCTGTTATAATTTGGTTATATTCCTTTTCGGTTACTTCTTTACCTTTTTCTGGTTTTTTAATAACTTCTTTTTCTTGGGGATTCATAACAATTTTAGAACATAAAATAATTGTTTTATCAGCATTAACCTCTAAAATCAAACCTGGCAAGCCCCAATATTCAGCTGGACCTTGGTTAATAGGAATTTGTAGCGTATACCATGCAACAATGGTGATTTCTTTTAAATCTTCCTGTTCCATTTCTTCACTTTTAACATGCACTGAATCTTTTGCTTTTGCTTTTTCTTCTCTATTTGGAGGTCTTCTAAAACGACCCATAACGTCACTACTTCCTACCATTTTTGTGGCAGTAGCTTTAAAACAAGTATACTTTCCTATTTGTTTGGTCTCACCCTCCATTTTCCAATTTAACTGAGGCAAGGAATCTTTAATTAAAAATTGTTTTCCGAAAAATTCTTGACTCCTTAATAACAAGTGGGTTTTAATATTTTTGTATTGTGGCCCTGGAGTATAACTACTCATCATACTACCAAAACGACTATTTCCTGACCCTGGAGCTTCAAGTTTTTCTTCTTCTTTATAAATTGATTCTACTTGGTTAAAAGTAAGTACATATTCTTTTTCAAACATACTCTTCATACGGTCTGCAATTCGTTTCTTTTGGTCTTCGCTCATTCCTGGCCTATCAAAATTGCTAATATCAACCGAAGTTTTAGATTGATAATAAGCTTTACCTTGAAAATCTTTTTGAGCAAATAAATTTGTAGAAAAAGAAAGCAATAAACATACAATTGCTATTTTGAAAAAATTAAAAGTCATTTGAATGAATATTTGTTAGGTTTTAAAACTACTGTTTTATTTCTTTTAGACCTCACATTTATTTTTTAGTTTAACTGTTAAACGTTAAAATATTCTTAAAGTAATTAGTTTTCATAATGGATAGAAAGTGGTTTGATTTTTGTACTTTTCAAGTCGCATGAAACATATATTTTATCTTTTTTTACTTTTTACGACTTCCATTTTTTCTCAAGAAATTATTGAAACTTCACTTATTAAAAAAATCAATTTAGATGTTGAAACCCTTGTTTCAATTAATAATTTCGGAACTAAATACTACATTAACAATAATGTATTTCATAAAGCTGATAACGCAAAAACCATCACCTACAACAATTTACAACTTGGCCATTTAGAAACTGCAAATGCTTTCAACCCTTTAAAAATCAATCTCTTTTATAAAGATTTTAATACCGTTATTATTCTTGATAACAGGCTTGCTGAAATATTTAAAATAGACTTTAATGCGTTGCCTGATTACAAAAACGTATCGCATATTTCAACTGGTTACGACAATACCATTTGGATTTTTAATCTAGATTTACAGCAATTAGAACTTTATGATTATAAAACCAATAAAGTTCGTGTGCAATCCATACCCGTGCAATCTCCAGTTTTAGATTTAAAAAGCAATTATAATACCTGCTGGTTGCTTACCAAAAACAACTTATATATTTATAATTATTTTGGCAGTCTTTTAAAAAAAATACCGAATACCGGTTTTTCATCTCTTGAAACGGCTAATGAGGATATTGTTTTAAGAAAAGAAAATACACTTTTTTATTTAAAGAAAAACGCCATAGAACCTATTCCCATAGTATTACCAAATTTGTTGATAAATCAGTTTTTTGTAACCAGTGAAACCTTGTATATTTACAACGATGAAACTCTTCAAGAATTCCAAATAAAAACCAACTGAGATTATGCATATTGCTGTTGCTGGAAACATTGGCGCTGGAAAAACAACGCTTACAAAATTACTTGCAAAACATTATAAATGGGAAGCACAACTTGAAGACGTTGTAGATAATCCTTATTTGGATGATTTTTACAATCAAATGGAACGCTGGAGTTTTAATTTGCAAGTGTACTTCTTAAATAGCAGATTTCGTCAAGTTTTGCAAATTCGCCAAAGCGGAAAAGATATTATTCAAGATAGAACTATTTACGAAGATGCTCATATTTTTGCTCCCAATTTGCATGCTATGGGTTTGATGACCAATCGTGATTTTGAAAACTATAAATCACTTTTCGATTTAATGGAATCTTTAGTTCAAGGCCCCGATGTTTTAATTTATTTACGCAGTTCTATTCCAAATTTAGTAAAGCAAATTCATAAACGCGGACGTGAATATGAAAACTCCATTAGTATAGATTATTTAAGCAGATTGAACGAGCGTTATGAAGCTTGGATACACGGTTACAACAAAGGAAAGCTACTAATAATAGACGTTGACAAACTTAACTTTGTAGATAATCCAGAAGATTTAGGAAATGTTATCAATACTATTAATGCCGAAATAAATGGGCTGTTTTAGACTTCTCGTCCTGTTTTTGTTTGCATTATCAAAGTCAAAAGACTTCCATTCTTACCACAATAATAATTTCTATTTGTAATTAAAGCAAATATCTCTCGTCAAAAAAGTTGTAACTTTAGTAATCTAAAAACCAACCAAATGGCGAACGCTAAAATAGAAATTGCAAAAATCTCAAACCTCCAATTTAAAAAACCAGCTTACGCATTAGTAAAAAACACCGACTTAGTTATAGTTAAACACAAAAAAGGCATTTCAGTTATGTATGGAAGGTGCCATCATCGTGGTGCCATATTAGCTGATGGGCATATTGATGGACACAACCTTATTTGTGGAGTACACGGTTGGGATTATAGATATGATACTGGAATTAGTGAATATAATAATGAAGAGCAACTTCACAAGTTTCAAGAATATATTGAAGGTGATTCGCTTTTAATTGATGAAATTGAAATTGAAAATTTTGAGCACAATAATCCACAGCCTTTTAATCGAGAAGATTATTTAGGTTCCTATGCCGATACGCATCCTGAAGATACCGAACCCTATACTGGATATATTAAAGAGCTCTCAAAAAACGGTTTAAAAAATATTGGGCATCATGGGTTTTCAGCCTCTATGGGTGTTGATAGAAATACACTTCCTAAGTGGAACGATATCCAGTTTTTACCAGCACAATTAGCATCAAGACCTTTATTAGATCACGAAAAAGTGACAACTAAAGTAGTGATTGGCCCAAAGGCGAAAAAACCTTTAGAATTGGATATACCCTTGTTTGTTAGTGATATGAGTTATGGAGCTTTGTCTCGTGAAGCAAAAATTGCACTGTCAAAAGGCGCGGAATTAGCAGGTACAGGAATTTGTTCGGGAGAGGGTGGTATGCTCCCAGAAGAACAAGCTAATAACTCCAAATATTTTTATGAATTAGCATCGGCACAATTTGGATTTTCTTGGGATAAATTGGATCATGTACAAGCCTTTCATTTTAAAGGTGGGCAAGGTGCAAAAACAGGAACAGGTGGTCACTTACCAGGAAATAAAGTGAGTAAAGAAATAGCAGAAGTAAGAGGTTTAGAAGCAGGTGAAACAGCTATTTCGCCAGCAGCTAATCCAAATTTTCATACAGTTGAAGATTTTAAGGTGTTTGCCGATAAAGTTCGTGAGCACACAGGAGGTATTCCAATTGGGTTTAAGATTGCAGCAAGCCATATCGAAAAAGATATTCAGTTTGCATTAAACGTAGGTGTTGATTATATAATTCTTGATGGCCGAGGTGGTGGAACAGGTTCTGCCCCAACCATTTTACGCGACCATATTAATGTACCTACAATTCCTGCATTAGCAAGAGCTAGAAAATATATGGATAAAGTTGGTGCTACAGATGTTACTTTAGTAATAACTGGTGGTTTACGTGTTGCCGAAGATTTTGCAAAAGCCATGATGTTAGGCGCAGATGCTATTGCAGTATCAAACTCCGCATTACAAGCTATTGGCTGTTTGGGCATGCGCGCTTGTGGCACCAACAATTGCCCTGTAGGCATTGCCACTCAAAAAGAATCATTACGTAGCAGATTGATTATTGATTCCTCTGCAAAGCAATTGCAAAATTTCTTTGAAGCAACTAACAATTTGATTAAAGTCGTGGCACGCTCTTGTGGATATGATGATATTTCAAAATTTAATCATGATGACTTATCTACGTTCGATTTTGACATGCATAAACTAACAGGAATTAATTACGCTGGAGTTCAATCTTAAATTAAGTAACGAATTTATTCCGTTTTGCATGCTCTATAGCCTGCTTGCTGCTTTCTATCAATAATACCGGAGTGGTTTTATAATCTTTATACAACCCAGATACGCGAAGCATTTTCTTTTTATGATTGACACTGCGCAAATAAATCGCTAATATTCTATCCGGATATGCCTGAGCAACTTCCAAATAAATATCAGGGTCATGCTCGCCGCTATCACCAATTAAAATGAATTTCAACTTAGGATACGCTTTTAAAAGGTTAAGGATTTCCTTTTGCTTCTGTGGCTTATCGTCTTTATTCTTTTTTGAAAACGGACTTGGAAAATTCCTGAGAACAATGGGCCCTTTGGGGAAGTTATTCTTCTTTAAAAAATATTTCAAATAACGATATAAATTCCATGGGCTATGGCTTACATAAAAGATAGGGTTAGCTTCATTTCCTGTTTTGCCTTGGTGCAATAAATGATAAAATTCTGTAGCACCTTCTAAAGGCAACCTTTTTCCTGATGATGTAAGCAACGTATTTATTAATACACGCCATTTTAATGTAGATGTTAAACCCGTGTGTAAAATAGTGTCATCTATATCACTAATAACACCAAAAGAAGCTTTTTTTGAAGGAATAAGCATTTCCCCTGGAAAGCGATTTTCCGATTGTATCGTTCGTGATATTTGCTCCTCTCTAAAAGAAAACTCCAAATTTACCCAACCCTCTTCATTTGCATAAGCACTAATGTCTTCAACTTTTTCATCCAATAAAAAATAACCATCATTATCAGTCTTCGTATAAAAAAATTTATCGTCACCCATTTTAACCTTGAGTTTTGTATTTTTTATCTCATCGGTTTCAAAGCGTTTCCAAGCATTAAAAAGTAATTGGAATACTCCTTTTTGTTCCAAGTTTATATTTTCATCTTCTATAGCTCGACCTCTTAAATAAATATGGTTTGATGAACCATAAGTTTGGAATGCAATAATTTGAAGTGGATCTTTTTTGAACATAAGTTAAAATTGATAACTAAAATTACAAAAAAACCACGCTGTAAGCGTGGTTTTTGAAATACATATTCAGATGTTTTTATAAAGCCTCAATATTTGCTTTCACTTCTGATTCTGTGCCTTCAAAAGTCACATAAGCAGTAGATGCTTCACCATTTTCAGTAGTAACGGTAGTTACAACAGCTTTTACAGTTCCATCATCATTTTTGTTCGTTTCTATTTTAACCTCTTTAGAAATATTATTTACTATTTCAGTTTGATTTTGTTCTGAAACATAAGCACTCACATGGTCTGAAGACAATGCAATACTTGGTGCAATCACCAATGCAACAACCGACATTAATTTTAATAAAATATTTAATGAAGGTCCAGAAGTATCTTTAAATGGATCTCCTACAGTATCTCCAACAACAGCCGCTTTATGTGCATCTGTTCCTTTCTTACCTTGTTCCTCTATAGTTTTTTTAGCGTTATCCCAAGCGCCACCAGCGTTGGATTGGAAAATAGCCATAAGCACACCACAAGTGGTCACACCAGCAAGCAAGCCTCCTAACATTTCTGCACCACCTATAAAACCAACAGCAACAGGGACAGCAATAGCCAATAAACCTGGTAATACCATTTCCCTAATAGATGCTTTGGTTGAAATATCAATACATTTGCTATAATCAGCAACACCGTCAGCAGCATCAAAAATGGCTCTATCTTCAGCTGAAGCTTTACTCATATCAGAATCATACTTACGCATTACTATTAAAGCCGCTTTTAATTGAGGAATATCCCTAAATTGACGACGCACTTCTTCAATCATGGCCATAGCAGCACGACCAACAGCATTCATTGACAAAGCAGAAAATACAAATGGCAACATACCGCCTACTAATAATCCAGCCATAATTTTAGGTTGGGACACATCAATGGCTATTACGCCAGCAGTCTTCATAAAAGCGGCAAATAATGCTAAGGCTGTTAAAGCTGCAGAAGCAATGGCAAAACCTTTACCAACCGCTGCAGTTGTATTTCCAACAGCATCTAATTTATCGGTACGCTCGCGAACCTCGCTTGGTAATTCTGCCATTTCAGCAATACCACCTGCATTATCACAGATGGGGCCGTAAGCATCAACTGCTAATTGAATACCTGTGTTTGCTAACATCCCAACTGCCGCAATAGCAATACCGTATAAACCTGCAAAATGATGTGATACCATAATAGCGGCAGCAATCAAAAGAATAGGAATCATGGTTGACATCATACCAACACCTAAACCAGCAATAATATTTGTAGCTGCCCCAGTTTCTGATTGTTTAACAATGGACATTACAGGTTTTTTACCAGTAGCGGTATAATACTCAGTTATTTTACCAACACCCAAACCAGCAACTAAACCAGAAATTGTTGCCCAAAACACACCCATGGCTCCGAAAGGTAAACCTTCAACAGATTCAGGGATTAATGCATTTATAATAAAATAAGATGCCACAACCATTAATATAGCTGAACCAAATTCTCCAATATTTAAGGCTGTTTGTGGGTTTCCACCATCTTTTACCTTTACAAAAAAGGTGCCTAGTATAGACATTATTATACCTATTGCACCAAGAACCAAAGGCAAGTACACAGCTCCTAAGCCAGCAAAATCAGGTGTTAAAATAAAAGCTCCCAATACCATAGTACCAATAATAGAACCTACATAAGATTCAAATAAATCGGCACCCATACCAGCAACATCTCCTACATTATCACCCACATTGTCAGCAATAGTTGCAGGGTTTAATGGATGGTCTTCTGGAATACCAGCTTCAACTTTACCTACAAGGTCTGCACCAACGTCGGCTGCTTTGGTATAAATCCCTCCACCAACACGCGCAAATAAAGCTATAGATGATGCTCCCAATGAAAAACCTGAAAGCACATTAAGTACCATTGATAAATTTTCAGGACCACTCCACATATTTTGGTAAACCATAAATAACCCACTAAGTCCTAAAATACCTAAACCTACAACGCCTAAGCCCATTACTGCACCTCCAGCAAATGCCACTTCCAATGCGCGTCCCAATGATGTTCTTGCGGCTTGTGTAGTTCTAACATTTGCTTTGGTGGCCACTTTCATCCCGATAAATCCTGCTAGGGCAGAACAAATAGCCCCTACAATGAATGATAAAGCTACCATCCCGTTAGAACCCTCTTCTGAAGCACCTTTAAAAAATAATAAGATGGCTACTGCTACCACAAAAATTGCTAAAACCTTGTATTCGGCTTTTAAAAATGCC